>NZ_JAGYGU010000003.1:0-165241 GCF_018991255.1 Lactiplantibacillus sp. 30.2.29
ACCTAATATGTGACCTAATATGTGATCCAATATGTGATCCAATATGTGATCCAATATGTGACCGACATTCGACTGAACACGCAAAAGGAGCGAATTATATGCAAAAATTTGATGAAATTGATAATCTGGCCGTGGCCAACTTACGGGTATTGAGTGCAGAAATGATTGAACGTGCGGGTTCTGGGCATCCGGGACTACCACTGGGTGCAGCGCCAATGTTATGGGCGTTGTGGAGCAGGCACTTACGCATTGATCCGCAACAGCCACAATGGTCTAACCGTGACCGCTTCGTCTTATCGGCTGGGCATGGTTCAGCGATTCTCTACAGCTTGTTACATATGAGCGGTTTTCAGGTGACGATGGCGGACCTGCAGCATTTTCGCCAGTTTGGCAGTCATACGCCGGGGCATCCGGAACTAGGAGTGGTTGACGGGGTGGAAGCCACGACCGGACCACTCGGACAAGGCCTTGGTATGGCAGTCGGGATGGCGCTGGCAGAACGGCACTTAGCTGCTCAATTCGCGAGTGCGCCACAATTGGTTGACCATTACACCTACGCGTTGGTTGGGGATGGCGATTTGATGGAAGGTGTCTCACACGAAGCCGCCAGTTTTGCCGGTAATCAGCAGTTGAGCAAGCTCATCGTGTTGTACGACGATAACAGCGTCTCACTAGATGGACCGACCAGCCGCTCATTTCGCACTGATGTCAACCAACGCTTCGAGAGTTACGGCTGGGCCACACAAACGGTCGCGGATGGGAACGATTTGAGGGCCATTAACGCGGCCATCGAACGGGCCAAGCAGGAGACTCGCCCGAGTCTAATTGCCGTTAAAACAACGATTGGCTACGGCGCACCGCAAGCCGGTACCAACGCCGTTCACGGGAATCCATTAGGCGCCGCCGGTTTGGCAAGTTTGCGCGCAACGCTGAATTGGGATGCCGCCCCGTTCACCGTCTTACCAGCGGTTGCCAAACGCGCGCACGAGTTGATCCAACGGCGCGGTCAAGCTGCTCATGTCCAGTGGCAAGCACAACGAGATCAGTTACCCGTTGCGATTATGCACCAGTTTGACCAACAGCTGCATAATGGATTGCCAGTCGACTTGGCAACTAGCCTGCCAACCTTTGACGAAGGGGCGCAAGCATCACGCATGACCAGTCATACGGTGATTCAACAATTAGCGGACCGGTTACCGGGCTTGCTCGGTGGCGCAGCGGACCTGGCGAGTTCAAACAAAACGACCATTGAAACGGACCAACTAGCCACGCCGACGAGTCCAGAACAACGCAACTTAGCCTTTGGGGTTCGCGAGTTTGGAATGGGGACGATTTTGAACGGACTGGCATTACATGGCGGCTTACGCGTCTTTGGTGGAACTTTTCTCGTCTTCTCCGATTACACCCGCGCGGCAATTCGACTCGCGGCGATGATGAAGTTACCCGTCACTTACGTCTTCACCCATGATTCGATCGCGGTCGGTGAAGATGGACCGACCCATCAACCCATCGAACAAGTGATGAGCTTGCGGTTGATACCGAATGTGACGGTGATTCGACCTGCTGATCCGAATGAAACTGTGGCCGCATGGTGGCAGGCTGTTAACGCAACGAATCATCCCACCGTGCTGGTTCTGACCCGCCAAAACTTAGCGGTGTTACCGCATTCCAAGTCGTTGGCGATGACCGGGGTCGCCCGCGGCGGTTACGTGTTGTCACCGCAACGCGGCAAGCAGCCGATGGGTATTTTGATTGCGAGTGGATCCGAAGTTGATTTAGCGTTGCAAGCACAAGCCAAATTGGCGGCACAGGGCACAGACGTCAGCGTCGTTTCCATGCCGTCAATGGAGAATTTCGCGCGGCAATCAGCCACGTATCAAGCGCAAGTCTTGCCACCACAAGTTCGGCGGCGCGTCGCTATCGAAATGGGGGCGACTCTCGGTTGGGAACGCTACGTCGGACTGGATGGCGCGGTCATCGGCATCGACCATTTTGGCGCGAGTGGCGCGGCTGAGCAAGTCTTGGCCGCCAACGGGTTTACCGCTGAGGACATCGTGCAGACCTACCAGCGTTTGCCTATTGATACGACACAACAGTTACGCGTTATTTAGAAAGGAAGTCGTCATATGATTGATGGAGAAACGGCGTTATTTGGATTTATCGCGCACCCCGCACGGCACAGTCGCTCACCGCGGATGCATAATTTAAGCTTTGATCACTGGGGGCTAAACGCCCGCTACTTAGCGTTTGACGTTGCCCCCGACCAGCTAGCAGGCACGATTGCCGGAATTCGCAGCATGGGCATCGCCGGGGTCAACTTATCGATGCCCTTCAAGCAAACTGTCGTCCCACTGCTGGATGAGTTGACCCCGCGTGCACAACGCATTCAAGCAGTTAATACGATCAAGAACGTTCATGGCAAGTTGATTGGTGATAGCACGGATGGCGCAGGCGTTTTTCAAGATTTACGACACCAAGGTCTGCATTTGACAGGCAAACGGGTGATGGTGCTCGGCGCGGGCGGGGCTGGTAAAGCGATTATCGCTGCCGCACTGGATTATGGTGTCGCGAGCGTGACGGTCTTCAAGCGCAACAATGAGCGCTTTTCCGCGGTCAAACGCTGGCTCGAACAGCTAAGCCAGACGACCAGCGTTGAGTTGAAATTAGTTGCTTATGAAGACCATCAGCAGATGCAACAAGTGGCGCAGTCCAGTGACTTGATTATTAATGCGACGAATATTGGGATGACAACAACTGGCATCCCGTTACCACTTGAGACAATTCGTCAGTTAAAACCGCAACAAACGGTTTATGACGTGATTTACCAACCACTGGAAACGACTTTTCTACGACTGGCTCGTCAACAGGGCTGTCACACCCATAATGGGCTCGGTATGTTGATTTGGCAGGGCGCCCTGGCCTTTGAGTTCTGGACGGGGAAGCCGATGCCGGTCGCAGCAGTCCGACAAGATATGTTAGCAAGTATTCAAGCCAGCCAGCCAATTGCGGCACGGGCTTAACGCATCAAAATTTGAGACCCAAAATTTGAGAATTGATATTGGAGGAATTATCATGATTATTATTTTAAAACCAGCAACTGCCCAGGCCATGCAGGCCAAGTTAGTCAGCCAATTTGGCGCCGACCACGAGATTTTCACGCATAACGAGCGCATCGCGATTCAAGGTATTACGGCAGATCAACTGCCAACGGATGTTAAAGCTGCCAGTACCGAAATTTTGACGGATGTACCCGCTGCCGTGCAAAGCAGTCGCCTATTTCATCCCGAAGATACGATTATTAAAACGCCCCATAGTGTGATTGGCGGTGACCAGTTCGTCATGATGGCCGGCCCTTGTTCGGTTGAAAGTGCCGAACACGTTGATCAGATGGCCGCCGTGGCCAAGCAGGGTGGCGCGACGATCGTCCGGGGTGGCGCCTTCAAACCGCGGACTTCACCATACAGTTTTCAAGGACTCGGTGAGACCGGGCTGCAATACTTACGGGCGGCTGCCGATAAGCACGGTCTCGATATGATTACGGAAGTCATGGATGATGAACACGTTGCCATGGTTGCGAAATACACGGATATCTTCCAGATTGGTGCCCGCAATATGCAAAACTTCTCGTTACTCAAAGCGGTGGGGCAAACCCAGATTCCAGTTGCGTTAAAACGCGGCATGTCGGCGACCATCGATGACGTTCTCAACGCAGCTGAATACATCGCCGCGGGTGGCAATCATCAGATCATGATTTTAGAACGGGGCATCCGGACGTTTGATAATAAGTACACCCGCAACACGTTTGATTTAGGGGCCGTGCCGGTCTTGCAATCGCTGACGCACTACCCCGTTATCGTCGACCCTAGTCACGCGGTCGGCACTTGGGAGCTGGTGACGCCAATGGCCATGGCCGGGGTTGCGGCAGGGGCTAGTGGGATGATCGTCGAGATCCACGACCAACCAACAAAAGCTTTGTCGGACGGTCCCCAGGCACTCAAGCCCGCGACTTACTTGAAGATGGCGCGCCAAGCCTTCCAGTTGCATGATTTGATGCAGACTTGGGTATAGGCACGCTTATGAAAACAATTAACGTTACCACTAAAACCAAATCTTATGCCATCAAAATTGGGACTGGCGCCCTATCACAGCTCGGCGACCTGGTCAAAACGGTCTGGCAACCGGGTCAAGTCGCTGTCGTCACGGATACGAATGTGCATCCGCATTACGCCCAACCAGTGGTCACGGCACTGAAGGCGGCCGGGTTTCAGGTGCACGTGCTGACGGTGCCCGCTGGCGAGCAGAGTAAAAGTTGGGCACAAGTTGAACGACTAATTGACCAGCTGAGCCGCGCCCATTTTACGCGCAGCGATGGGGTACTGGCACTCGGCGGCGGTGTCGTGGGTGACCTGGCCGGATTTGTCGCGGCGACCTATATGCGGGGCATCGGCCTGATCCAAGTGCCGACCTCCTTGTTAGCACAGGTCGACAGTTCGGTCGGTGGCAAGACCGCAATCGACCTGCCAACGGGTAAAAATTTAGTTGGTAGTTTCTATCAGCCAGACCTCGTCGTCATTGATCCTGACACGCTTAAAACACTGCCAGCGCGGATGTTGGCGGAGGGATACGGGGAAATCGTCAAGTGTGCTGCATTGGTCGGGGGCGATTTCTGGTCATTATTACAACCCATTACTGATGTCACCGCAATTTTACCAGCGGCACCAGCGTTGATTGCGGCCAGCGTGGCGTTTAAAGCCCAAATCGTGATGGCAGATGAACACGAGCAAGGTCAGCGCCAGCTCTTGAACTTTGGTCACACGATTGGTCACGCCCTCGAGCTACTAGCACGCGGCCGTTTGATGCATGGCGAAGCGGTGGCAATTGGCCTCGTTCAAGTCAGTCGATTGTTCGCCATGCACGGATTAGCACCTGCTGAGTTGGCAGAGACGATTGCTGCTCGGTTGAGCGCGGTCGGCTTACCAACCAAGCTACCAGCCATTGCATCCGCTGAGGTGGTGGCAGCGATGCACCATGATAAAAAAATTCATCACGACGCGTTAACCTGGGTCTACTTGGATGCAATCGGTAAGCCCAAATTAGCACCGGTACCTGTCGCAGAACTTCCCGCCTGGGTGGCGCCCTTGTGGCAGTTACCGACAGAGGTGGCGGGGCCGACTGACAACTAACGTCAGGATGACTGATAGGTGGCGTGATTGAGCCGTAGAGAAAATTGAACGTTCAGGTTTCTGTACGAAGCGTGCACTCACGCTAACACTTAAAGATGATGTTGGTAGATGCCATGAGCCCGGATTGAATCAAGCCTAATACGAAATAATAAAGCGCACCAGGTGTCCCTACGCGCAAGCACAAAAAACTCGGTTCAGCATTGCTGACCGAGTTTTTTTATCGGCTGGCCCATGTTTTGCCAGCACTAATTTGAGCGTAGCATGATAATTTACCAGTATCCCAGCACGTGCATCCAGAGGGTTCCGCCGACACCCCAAACGAGTAAGTAAAAGCCGCCCAGGATGAAATTCAAGCGCCACCAAGTTGCTTGAGTGACGTAGCCCGGGCCAAACATGATGGATGCGGGACCGTTGGCATAGTGGGTCGTTGAACTGAAAATCGCACCATCAAAGCCGAGTAACAGGGCCGCTAACATTGGCGGTGCGCCAGCTGAGATCGCAACACCTAAGAATGCAGCGTACGTGGCTGAGACGTGGGCAGTTGCGCCGGCAAACAGGTAATGGGTGTAGAAGTAGACCAGCATTAACGCTGCCATGACCCACATCCAGTTGACGCCGTGCAATGCCTGTCCAATAGCGGCCGATAACCACGGGATAAAGCCGAGATGGTTGAGCTGTCCGGCCATGAAAATCAAAATTGAGAACCAGACCAGGGTGTTCCAAGCACCAGTTTCGTGCAGCAAGTCACTAACGCTGAGGACCCCGGTAATTAAGAGGAGGGACACGGCGATAAACGCCACCAGAGTCGCATCCAGGCCAATCAAACTGGCGAGGATCCAGAGGACTAGCGCCAAGCCGAAAATCAGCGCCATGAATTTTTCCGGTAACCGCATCGGTCCCATTTTAGTTAATTCTTGATGGGCCCAGGATTGGGCGTTCGGCGTATCTTTGATTTCAGGTGGATAAAGTTTGTAAATGATGGCAGGAACACAAATCAGACTGATGAGACCGGGCAGCAGGGCGGCCAGTAGCCAGCCAGTCCAAGTAATATTAACGTGCAGAGCCGCCGCTAAAGCAACTGCGACTAGGTTGGGCGCCATGGCTGTCATGAATAGACCGCTGGTTGCGATGTTGCCATGAAAGGCGGTCATCATGAGAAACGCGCCGATTTTGCGCTGGGTCCCTTGTTGCGGGTCGGAACCGTACGCTTTGGCTAGTGATTCGATAATCGGAAAGACGATACCGCCAGCACGCGCCGTGTTACTCGGTGTCGCGGGACTCGTGACTAAGTCCACACCAATTAGTGCGTAGGCCAGTCCGAGGGTTCGTTTGCCGAAGCATTTGACGAACACTAACGCGACTCGCCGACCCAGACCCGTTTTGACAAAACCGCAAGATAAAAAGTAGGCCATCGCGATCATCCAGACCGTACTATCACCAAATCCTGCAATCGCGGTATCAATCGGCGTGACGCCCAATAGCACACAACAGGTCAAGCCGATGATTGCCACCCCAGCGATGGGCAACGGCTGGGTAATACACCCGATAATCGTACTGACAAAGATTGCCAACATTTGCCATCCGAGCAAACTCAAATCACTTGGACGCAGCGGGGCAGCCAGCCAAAGTATCAGGCCACAACTGAGCGGCCAAATGAGTTTTCGATAGTTGACTGGATTCAAATGTGACATACGTAAAACCGCCTTTCAATTAACTTCAGCTGAGGTACGCTAGTCTGAACTGGCTCGGTCAGGCTGTGGGGTATCAATCACAACTGGCATACTTACCAGTCGTTTGGTCATCTCTGAATGTTCAACTAGCCAATCGGTCCTCAGAGTAGACATGTCAGTGTAAACCGAGTTCTAGCTTGGCAGCTCGTGACATCTTAGCGACTGACCATGCAGGTTCCCAGACAAGATTAATGAGCACCTGGTCAACATCATTCAACGCGCCTAGTGCTGCCTTGATGTGGTCGTCCAGATAGCCCGTCAATGGGCAGCCCATAATGGTGAGCGTCATCGTGACGGTACACAGTTGAAGGTCGGCGTCATAAGCAACGTCGTAAATTAACCCCAGGTCGACGATGTTAACGCCGAGTTCGGGGTCGATGACGGTTCGTAAGGCGGTTAACGCCGCTTCCTTAAATGATGGCCTTGTCTTGATCATGAAAAATAACCTCCTTTGAATGACGCCCCCGTCACGGCGATGGCAGCCGCTGTGACGGGGGCGCAATCCTTATTTGATAAATTTGACTTGTTCGTTGATTTTCTTGATTTCGGCTTCCTTGCGTTCATTAAAAATGACTTTGTTCTTCTCAAATAAGTTGTCACCGTTCGTATCGATCGAGACGATCAGCGGGCTAAAGTCTTTAACTTCACAAGCCCAGAGTGTTTCGGGCATGCCGAGGTCCTTCCACTGTGCATCAATGATTTTTTCAACATGCAGCGCCGCGTATACCGCGTTACCTGCGGGATAAACCAGATGGAGGGCGTGATATTTTTTGCAGGCGCGTTCTGTCCCGGGGCCCATCCCACCCTTACCAACGATCAACTTAACGTGGGTTTCCTTGACAAAGGCTTCTTCGAATTTTTCCATTCGCATACTCGTGGTTGGACCGACCGCTACCATCTGATAGTGGCCGTCGCCAAGATCTTTGATGATTGGACCAGCGTGTAAAATGGCCCGGTCAGTAACGTTGACGGGTAACGGCCGGTGTTCTTCGACTAACCGACGATGCGCGACGTCCCGACAAGTTGTGAGTGAACCAGTCAGGTAGACGATGTCGCCGATTCGAATGTCTTTGATGTCGTCATCTGAGATGGGCGTAGTTAAATGGTAAGTTTTCATGATAATTCGACTCCTTTGTTCAGTGGTAATTCGTAATTTAAATCTTGGTCAAAGTTAATGAGACCGCGCCGGTGGGACCAGCAACCAGTGCTGACGGCGACGCCGATCGTTGATGGATGCCGGGCCGTATTTTCAACGTTAACGCCCATGACCGATTTTTGACCACCAAAGCCTTGTGGTCCGAGACCAATGTGGTTGATGCCGTCTTCCAAGAGGTGTTCCAACTTAGCGGCGTTCGCATTGGGATTCTCACTATCGACGCGGCGCATCAAAGCGAGTTTGGAATTCAACGCGGCGGTCTCAACGGAGGTCGCCACGCCGACGCCGACGAGTAATGGTGGGCAAGCATTGATACCGTAGCTCGTCATGCGATCCATGACAAACCGAACGACGCCTTCGTAGCCTTCACCAGGCATCAGCACTTTGGCAGCACCAGGCAAGGTACAACCACCACCGGCCATGTAAACGTACATTGAAATGTCCGTACCGTTGCCGTCGACTTGTAAGAAAATCGACGGGATACCGTCACCAATATTCATGCCAGTATTGTATTCGTCGAACGTTTGAACGGCGTTGTGCCGTAGTGGCGCCTTCTTCGTGCCACGATAAACGGCATCCTTTAAAATCTGGTTCAATTCTCCGAGTAACGGGAATTGGGCGCCACATTTGATGAAGAATTGTAACGCCCCCGTATCTTGACAGCTCGGTCGCTGCAGCTTGTTGGCGAGTAACTGATTTTCCATCATCGTATCGTAAACGAGCTTTTGTAAGGGATCGACTTCAATTTTGCTGAGTTCTTCGAGTTTGGCCGTCACGTCATCGGGTAAACGGTGACTGATGAGGGCAATGTAGTCGGCCAAGATGTCACGCATCCGCTGCCCCTTGGTCGATAGTGTGGGTTCGGTATAGTCGTAAGTCATTGTATCCATGGTTGATTTCCTCCTATCAATTTACAGCTTCATTGTAGGCAACCCTGGGCACGCAGACTAACCGCTAGATGATGACTTCGATGACACGAGGCGTTGTGAAAAAACACGCAATCAACCAAATTTGGCATGTGGTATGACAAAAAAGTACCAGTCTAATTCAGTTGTAAATGCTGAATTAGACTGGTACTGAGCAATAAATTCATATTTCAAACCACCAAGTGTGACCAATCATTATCACAAAAATTGTTATGCCATTAATTATTGATTGAGCAGATTTTTTAATTGTGCGACCTTAGTTTTGAGTGCTTGGTATTCTTCAAAGTGTAATTTGTAAGCACAACTCTCACAGGCACTCAGTTGATCGACCGTTGCCAGTTGCGCCCAGTGCGTCATTTGTGCTTGGACCCAGGCGGTTTGCGTGGGTGTCAGTGGTTGTTTGAATGCTGAGCGCGGCCCTTGAGAAAGGTGCTCGTGGTAGTTCGAAGGCGTCTGACCGAAATGCCGTTTGAACATCAAATTAAATGACTTGACCTCTTGGAACCCATTTTTGAGTGCGACGTCTGCAATTTTTCGATTAGGGTCCTCCAAGTCGGCAATCGCATGTTGCAAGCGGCAACGCGTCAGGTACTCGTAAAAATTGATGCCGAGTTCAGCTTTAAAAATACGGGACAAATAGGCCGTGGAGTAGTGACTGATGGCGGCTGCCGATTCGAACGTGACGGGCTGATCGTAGTGCTGATTGAGGTTGTCGATGACCCGGCTGAGTGAGCTTTGCTTTTTCGGCTGCGGATAGGCAATCGTTGCCTGAGTGTCAAAAAAGTCATGATGTAACAAGTTGGTCAGCTGAAAATAGGCTGCGTTTAGTTCGAATGCGGACCAATTTGACTGATGCAGTCCGGTATAGAGCTGTGCCAGAATTTGCCGGATGGTCTGGTAGTCGCGATGTTGCGGTGTCGTCACGCTGTTTAGGTGAAACGCCCCGTGTGACAAGTCGAGTCCTTGGCTGGTGTAGAATGCAGGGGCGATATGTAAGCACAGCGCCAGACATTCTGGATCCAGGGCAAACGTGGCGTGACCGCAGTTGGCGTTGATTAAAATTAAGTCGTTGGCTTTTAAATCATACCGGCGGCCGTCTACGTTGACTTCCACGTGGCCTTGTAGGAGCCAGAATAATTCGATTTGCGGATGCCAGTTATAGTGGTAACTACCAATCGTATAGGCGAGCAAATCGAAGTTTACCGCGGGTGTCGATTGAAAGTGCTGGTTGGATAACATTGAAAATCACCTCCGAGGATCATTGAATGAAATCATGAATCCGTTTACTTTAGCTTACATGTTTTGAGATGATTTGAACAGTGTCATCAGAAAAGAAACTGGTATCAAAGTCCCATCGTACGTTATGATAGAGATACGCTGGATTTTAGCGGGCAAGGTTGGCCGAGATAAAAAGCCGACTGAACAATGGCTGAGCGTCGTTACCAGGGTTACTGGCGCAAACTAGCAATGTTAGTGTGACACTGCGTTTGGCCAATCAGATTTTGAAATCACGATGAATTAATGATGAAATGGTGGGAAAATTGTGACGCAACAACAAATTGTCAATCACGCCTTGCGTGCCTTATTGTATGAAGTGACGGTCACCCCGAAGCCGGGCTTGGTCGATCCCGTGTCGGCGGGACCGCATCCTGATATGAACGCGTTTATGTTCATCGATAGTGCCCTGAGCCTGGAACCTTATTTTAAGGCTTGTGCGAGTGCTGGCGCGACTTATACCGATGCCGACCTGACTGGTTTGTTTCAGCAGATTCGGACCGTTGGCATTGAAGCTGAGCGGACGATGTTTACGGCGACGCATGGTGTCAATACCCATAAAGGCGCCGTTTTTTCACTGGGCGTGTTGGTGACAGCCGCTGCTTATCAGCAGCAACAGCCCGCAAAGTCATTGGCGTCCATTGTCCAAGCGATGTTAACGGGGCTGACGGCTAACGACTTTAGTGGGTTAGCTGACAAGGACCCATCGGCGTTGACAGCGGGAGAACGGCAGTATTTGACATACGGCATCAAAGGGATTCGTGGCGAGGCGGAAGCCGGTTACCCGACAGTCATGCAGGTGGCGTTGCCGGCCCTCAAGCGAAGCCAGGGCACCATCAATCAGCGGTTGTTAGATACGTTGATGGCCATCGTTCAGGCAACGGTCGATACGAATTTGGTCAAACGAGCCAATGATTCGCACGTCGTTGATTGGGCGCACGCGCAGGCTGCTAAGTATTTTGAATTGGGCGGTAGCCAAACGTCAGCCGGAATGGCTTTCTTACGGGATCTCAATCAGGAATTTCTGGCGCATAATTATAGTCTTGGTGGGTCAGCTGACTTACTGATTCTGACGATTTTTCTGGGACTTGAGGCTGGAATATTAGCATAATCATGAGTGTCATTGCGGTTGGCGATGACGCTTTTTTAATATCCAATATTTATGTGAGTGGATTTTTGGCGGCTGTTGATTGTTAAAATGGAGTGGGCGATTCATGCGGATGTGAGCTAGAACCAGCCACGATAGACCTAGTTGTTATCACTAACATAGAATTGCAATTACGAAAAATTTAATGCTAAATATTAAAAAGTTAACCGCACCTAACAATTGTTTGCATTACGGTTAATTATCAGGTATGCTTATGACGATGTAGAAAACCGACTACCGCGATGAACGGAGGAAATTTGATGCTAAAAGTACAAAACCTCACCGTGGCATACAGTGACACACCAGTCTTTACTGATGTTGCCGTTAACTTTAACGCCGGCAAAATTACTGGAATCATTGGTCCCAACGGTGCGGGCAAATCAACAATGATCAAAGCCATGTTAGGCTTGATCAAGTCCCAATCTGGAACCGTCGAATATCAAGGTCGTGCGCTAAAACAATTTCAAAAACAGATTGCCTACGTTGAACAACGTAAGGATCTCGATTTAACTTTCCCAATCAATGTTTTTGATGTCGTTTTGACCGGGACCTATGGCAAACTGGGCCTCTTTAGAGAACCGAGCAAGGCTGACCGCGCTCGGTGCCAAGCTGCCCTTGAACAGCTAGCTCTGACTGATTTAGCGGACCGCCAAATCAGCCAATTGTCAGGGGGACAGTTGCAACGGGTGTTCGTTGCGCGTGCCCTCGTCCAAGAAGCAGATATTATTATTTTGGATGAACCGTTTGTTGGCATTGATTTACAGAGTGAGACGGCTATCATGACGATCTTGCACCAGTGGCGTGACGCTGGCAAGATGATCATTGTCGTCCATCATGATTTAAACAAAGCCTCACGCTACTTTGATGACTTGGTCATCTTGAATCACGGCATCGTTGATTGTGGTCCCGTGGATGACGTTTACACGCCTGCCAATATTGAACGCACGTTTAGCGCTGATCTTTCGGCCGTACTGTTTACGAAGGAGGGTCAACAATAATGCAATCAATTACAACTTTTATTGCGGCGTTAGGGAAGTATGATTTCCTGCAAAGCGCCCTGATTACCGCCATCATGGTTGGTGTCATGTCTGGAATCATTGGAAGTTTTATTATCTTACGCGGCATGTCGATGATGGGGGATGCCATCTCACATGCCGTGCTACCTGGAGTGGCCGTTGCGTACATGCTAGGCATCAACGTGATGATTGGGGCCTCCGTCTTCGGCATCCTTGCCGCAGGACTGATTGGCTTTGTCGCGAGTCGCAGTAAGATCAAGACGGATACGTCGATTGGGATCGTCTTTAGTGCCTTTTATGCACTGGGGTTCATTTTGATCTCGTTAGCTGAAAGTTCAACTAACTTACACCACATTCTGTTTGGTAATATTTTAGCTGTTAGTGATACCGATATGATGACAACGACGGTCGTATTAGGCTTAGTGATTTTATTCGTTGTCTTCTTCTATAAAGAACTCTTGATTACGTCCTTTGACCCGACTTTCGCTAAGACGTACGGCTTGAAAGTGCAACTGCTGCACTACGCCTTAATGCTCGTCTTAACATTAGTGACGGTCTCGGCATTGCAAACGGTTGGGATTATTCTAGTGGTCGCCATGTTGATTACACCGGCGGCAACCGCCTTTCTATGGACAGAACGCTTAGCAATCATGTTAGGTTTGTCCGCCTTGATTGGGGTCTTGTCTTCAGTAGTTGGGCTGTACCTCAGCTACACCTTTAACTGGGCATCGGGTCCTGCAATCGTGTTAGTGGCCGCAATCTTCTTTGGCATCTCATTCATTGTGTCACCAAAGCAAGCACTCTTGCCAACGTTATGGAAAGGGCAAGCCGCAGCGCGGCGGGTAACTGCATGAAGACGAAATTAATTGCCCTCGTGGGTGTGATTGCAATGATTACTGGAATGGCATTTTTCTTGAACCAACGCCAACAAAATGCCCGTGCAACGACGACGAGTGCCAAGCTCCGAGTCGTCAGCACCAACTCCATCCTAGATGATATGGTCAAGAATGTCGGTGGCCAGTACGTTCAGAACTATAGTATTGTCAAGCGGGGAACGGACCCGCATGAGTATGAACCACGTCCAACCGATATTGCGGCGACTGCGGAAGCCGATGTAATTTTCTACAACGGCTTAAATCTGGAAACCGGTGGGAACGGTTGGTTTAAGAAGTTAGTGACGTCTTAGAAGAAAGATTTTGACCACGACGTCTTTGCGGCAAGTAAAGGCATCAAAGTGAAGTATTTGACGACGAACGTGAACGAACCGGACCCCCACGCTTGGTTGGATCTCGCCAATGGGATTCAGTATGTGAAGAATATTAATCGGACCTTGCAAGCCAAGGATCCCAAACATGCCGCTCAGTATCAAAAAAATACGGACCGTTACGTGGCTAAGTTGACGCGTTTACATGAAACCGCACAGACGAAGTTCAAACAAATTCCGGCTTCACAACGGTTGTTGGTCACTTCAGAAGGTGCATTCAAATATTTCTCAGCGGCCTACCATGTGCCCGCTGCCTATATTTGGGAAGTGAACACGGAGTCGCAAGGAACACCAGCTCAGATGCGAACAGCTTTGAAGAAGATTGAAGGGACCCAGGTTCGGAGTTTGTTCGCCGAATCCTCGGTCTCGCCGAAATCAATGAACAAACTGTCGCAGGAGACTGGAATCCCAGTTGCCAGCACGATTTTTACCGATTCATTGGCCGCTGAGGGTAAACCAGGTGATACGTACTATTCGATGTTGAAGTGGAACCTAGATAAGATTTATGCTGGACTGACTCGGTCGTAAGTACAACGGCGGTGAGCTCAGTGCAATTAATTAATCATTAACGATACAAGGAATACTCCTACCGAGGGTGATAGGCTAACAATTAACGTTTGTCTACCTTGGATAGGGGTATTTTTGGGATTTACGGGAAGTATGATCAAGTGTCACTAGCTCAAGCTGAACAGGTTAAACTAAAATTCGCTCAACAGTTACAACGGAAGGGGTTCTTGTTATGACAGAAAAGCAATCGCATTTAGAACACAGTGTTGACCAGATGATGGCCGCCCTAGATGGTGATTATTCACATGTTTCGATCCATGAGGTTAGTAGTCAATCGGCGCCACAGTATTCAGCCCAAGAGATCAAGGCCATTCGCAAGGCGGTTGACTTGAGCCAACTGTTGCTAGCCGCACTCTTGACGGTCTCGCCACGCACGGTCAAAGCATGGGAAACTGGTCGTTCACGTCCTAGTCGAACCGCTTGTCGGTTGTTAGAAGTTATTCAAAAAGACCCGAGCGTTATTGAGCTATTAATTGGTGATTAGCTTGGATAGATATGCCTAGCAAGGTAGATAAGTCGAGGTTTAAGGCTTGCCTACATTGCTAGGCTTTTTTGTCGTCCCGTTTTCAGAAATTGCCGTTCATCGGCATTATCCAAGCCACAACTCACGTGACATGTGTGGGACGAGACAACTGATATTAAACAAGCATGCACTCAGAAGAAACTGGAATGATGATACGCAAGGAGATGCATCAGAGGCTGTTTACCAATCCCATTTATTAAGGCGTGTTGCCGATTAATGAAGAAGGTTAACAAACTGCTATTTCAATATTGATTCCCAATTTTTTATCAATTTATTAATATCAAATTACGGATGCTAAACGCGCACAACACGGCAGTCAGCGCCATTGAAGCCAGGTAGTCTTAAGTTGGTAGCGCCTAATATTCGAAACGAAAACTGTGACAGCGCTTTAATTTTGTTTATGGAAGCATACAATTATCCTTGCTTAAATATATAAAATCTGTAATAGTAGTACATAGATAGTTAAACACGATAACAATGTTTCTGCTTTATTAATATTGTAATCAAATGTCATGATAATTGCCTGTCAGCGTTTTCCTATTGAGGAGGGGTTTAGGAGCTTGACGAACAGTTGTTGGTTGCTTCGGATTTGGTAATTACTCGGGGGGTAGTGCAAGAATGCAACGATTACAGGAACAAAAACGGTATTATAAGATGTACAAAAGTGGACGCTTTTGGGTTGTAGCAGGGATCATGGTTTTTGGCGCTGGGGTAAGTCCGATGATTGGACACGCAGATACGAATGATGCTGTGACGGCGGCTCAAACTCGCGTATCTGCCACATCAACAAGCACTGGTAACTTGAAAGGTTCAGCAAATAATACGGCGGTGACGACGAAATCATCCGCGACGGATGAAACCGAAAATCAGTCGATCACTCAAGTCACTACGACTGTTGAAAATACCGGGCAGAAAGCTAATACAACTCAAAATGCTGAAGCCGTGGTTGCGAAAACTCAGTCAACGGCGGCAACAGCTGAACAATCAAATCAGCAGACTAGTGCAACGCAGACAACTGCTGTAGATGGCCAAACGACGGCTGCAGCGTCTAACTCGAACACTGAACAAACAACGGGAACAACATCTGCCACGAGCACTGAACAAGCGGTGGGGCAGTCACAGAATACAAAGGCTACTCAAACCACTAAAACGACATCGGCCACAAGCACTAAGCAAACAACGGGAACGACATCGAACACGAAGCAGACTACGGAAACAGTATCAGATACGAGCACCGAGCTAACTACGAAAACGTCAGCGAATAATACCGCTGAGCAGCCGAACCATTCAACCGAATCAGCCACCAATTCAACTACAACGGGCAGCGATGCCACATCGACTGTCAAACAATCAGAAACCACGACGCCAACCATCGCAGATGCGACCGATGTCGATGATGAGGATGTTAGCTCTCAATTTGTCGATGCCAATTTGTTGACCGCTGTTCGTAGCGGCCTTGGATTAACGGCTCAAGACAAACTGACGGTCAATACCATCAAAGCATACAAAAACGCAGATCTCAAAGTTCAGGCAGTTAAGTGGAATAGTGACGGTACTGGCGATTATCAACCAGTGACCAGTTTACAGGGATTGCAGCTATTGGCTAACTTGCCAGCTGGCACCACGACGAGCGTGACGGTGCAAATTGCGGCGAATTATCGGGAAATACCGCAATTTGACTTTTCACCACTACAAAGCGTTCAATTGTATGATCTCAACTTGTACACCTTTTATTGGGGCGCCGTGACTGATGAGCAATTACAGCTGCTTGCTGCCTTGGATCCGAGTCAAATCCATAATTTGGAATTTTCCTCACCAAACAAATACCTATCCAATCCGTACGGGATGACGAATCGCCAGTTTAATATCTTGGTTCCGTTTGTTAAAGCCGCCATTGAAAACAGCGGCAAGGCATCGCAAATGATTGGATTTTCGGGTAATCGAATCAGTGATTTTAGTGCTTTGAAATCGCTGGTGCCAACCACGGACGGGCAAGTTACTGGCCTTTTTGAGAATATTTATCTCCAGAATAAGGTCTCCTATCGACCCGGGGACACCGTCGAGGTTACCTCAGAGCTGACGGGGCTTCAAGGTGAATCATTGAATTATACGGCGCGGTACTATCAAGATGATGGCACCGCCAATGGCAAACTCGTGCAGGCCGACGCGCACCTGGCGACCGTCACTGATGCCGATGGTACCACTCATGAAGTTTGGAAATACACGTTGGTTAATCCGAAAGTCAATAATGGCTACTTGATTTATGGAACCTTTTATTATGCGGACGGAATTTGGAAGCGCTATTATACGGATGCTGCGGGTAATCCAATCGACTATTTTAACATCGCTGCCGGTGCACTTGTTTATCAGCCGGTGACGAGTTCTAAAGCTCAGCTGACCTTTAACCCGAGCGAAGTTGTGATGGGACCCGATGCGAGTTGGAATTATCTGGCGCATATTGCCAGTGTGACAGACTATGATGGCAACGCCATTGAGTCCAGTGCTTGGGGCGATTTGTCCATTAAGAACGTGACGAGCTTGCCAGACTTAGCCACTGCGGGCGTTCAGAACGTGACGTTCACCTATACGGATAATCAAGGCAACGAACTGACGGCAACGGCCCTCGTCAAAGTGGTGGCAAGCCAAGCTAACATTACGGCCAAAGCCCCACAGAAGGTTTGGCCGCAAGACGTTGCCAAGCTGTCAGTAGCGGATTTGGTTCGGCAAGTTACCGATGCGACTGGCCAGGTCGTGACCGATGTTAACAACGTTGCCATGACGCCAATCGACAAAACGCAGGCGGGACCACAAGCAATTACATTGACCTATACGGATGCGGTAGGTAATAAAGTAACCGCAATAGCCATGGTTACGGTTGATTTAGCTGAACTGAAGACGGCGCCTGTTCAATTGGTCGCCGGACCAAACGCACAGTGGCACTACGGGATGTGTGTTGCCGGCGTGACGGATAGTTTAGCAATCCGGTTGAGGTCGATCAAGCAACGATTAACGTCATTAGTGCACCTAATCTGAGCCCCGAATTGATTGTCAGCCACAAACCGTTATCTTGGCATATGTGGACGACCTTGGGCGCACGCAACAGGTTAGTGCAATTGTGACGACAACCAAATCACAGGCCCAGTTGGTTGGTCGGGATGTTACCCTCATCGCTGGTCCAGCAGCTGATTGGACGCTAAGCGATAGTGTGGACTGGTCCAAGAGTTTGATGAGTGATGGCCAACCGCTTTCTGAGGCCGACGTGTCTGAGGTGACAGCTGATTTGAAGCCGAATCTGCAAGTTCCAGGTCAGTATGCCTTGCAGTTGAGTTACGTCGATGCTGTCGGCAACTTAATTACTGGAGCGGCCACTGTTAATGTGATGGCTTCGCAAGCAGCGCTGCAGGTGAAAAATAGCCAAATTAAGGTCGGTAGCGTTTGGCAAGCTGGCGACAACCTTGTTCAGGTCACTGATCAGAACGGTGAATCAGTTGGCATTGATCAGCTAACGGTGACTAAATCGGTAGATACGAGTGTTGCCGGGGTGTATCCGGTGACTTACACGTATATGGATGCAGTCGGTAATGTGTTAACCGAAACGGCCTTCATCACCGTTGTTGAAGACCCAACTGACCCCGGTGATGGTGGCGGTACAACTGACCCCGGTGATGGCGGTGGTACAACCGACCCCGGCGATGGCGGCGGCACAACTGACCCCGGTGATGGCGGCGGCACGACTGACCCCGGTGATGGCGGTGGTACAACTGACCCCGGCAACGGTGGCGGCACGACCAATCCAGGTGATGGCGGTGGTACAACTGATCCAGGCGATGGCGGCAGCACAACTGACCCCGGTGAAGGTGATGGCATTACTGACCCGGGTAACGGGGGTGATACGACCAATCCTGATGATAATGTCGACACGACTAATCCTGATAAGCAACCGGTCATTGATGATGGTGAGGCCGATGTTATTGATAAGCCAGATTTGAGCGGCAATGCTGGCTCAAATGGTGATAACGACAATACCGGGTCCAATCAAGCTCGTCCAGCGACGCAACCAAGTCAATCTGAGCAGCGCGTAAGTTTGACGTCTAAACATCAGGTGACACCAGCGACTGAGACAATTGCGAAGGCTAAAATCCAACCGGCGGCAGCAAGTGCGGTTGCGGGCGTAGATCATGCCCAAGCGAAAAGGCAAGCAAAACTGCCGCAAACGAATGAAGCACCGTTCGAGTGGGCCGCACTCATGGCCGGGCTCATTGGACTGGTCGGCGCGTTAGGCTTCACTAAACGGCGGCGCCACAACAATTAACAAAGGGTCTTTAAGCTTTTGAAAAGGACCGCGAGTTCTCAATCAAATGAGAATTCGCGGTCCTTTTTTGACTGACATTGTTATCAGCGCCTGATTAAACTAGTGTCGATAACTTAGTCTTCTGATTCAAATGACAATTCCGTCATCGACAGCTCCAAGTCGTCGAGCACGTCATTTTCACTCAAAAATTGTTCCCAGGCGGCTGGCGTTTGTTCGCGGGTGTGGGGGACGATCTTGTCATGAATGTTGGCGATGACCTCGTCCAACATTTTATCGGCTTGCCGGGCGATTTCAGCGTCATTATATTGTCGAGCGGGTGCGCGGTCGGCGTTTTGGCGATTGAGAAAATCGGTTGCCTTATCCATAAAAATGGTGATGACCTGGGAGTTATCAGCCAGGTATGTTTTTAGTGTTTCGTTATCCACAGTGTTGTTCCTTTCTTCGTTGAGACGTACCTCTAATATACCACGCTGTTCTGAATTTAGCTGGCCTAAATCTCAGTAACCGGCTGAGCCAATCAGGTCCTGCTAGGAACTTGGTGGCAAGCACACAAAACGTTCGGATTGTAAACGCTTACGAATACATTTTCACAAAGCCGACACTTTAGAAATGGTTCACAAGCTAAAATAATTAGAATCCCGGTGTAATCCCATTTATAGCGATAATTACGTTTAAATTTTTCAAAAAAGTAATTTATTTTTAAAAAATTAACAAAAATGTGAGCGGTTGCGTTATAATACTTGTGAGTTAAGTAACTAAGTGTTTCAGATATCTCACAACAAGAAGCTCAATGGAAGAAGGATATTGATATGGATAAGAAGCAACGCAAAATCGTTATCGTCGGTGATGGCTCAGTCGGTTCCTCATTTGCATTTTCGTTGGTCCAAAATTGTGCGCTCGATGAATTAGTGATCGTTGATTTGGTCAAGCAACATGCTGAGGGCGATGTTAAAGATTTGGAAGACGTTGCCGCGTTTACGAATGCGACGAATGTTCATACTGGTGAATACGCGGATGCCCATGATGCCGATATCGTGGTGATTACGGCCGGGGTGCCCCGCAAGCCTGGTGAAAGCCGACTTGATCTGGTCAATCGGAATACCAAAATCTTGGAATCGATTGTTAAACCAGTAGTGGCTAGCGGATTTAACGGCTGCTTCGTCATTTCAAGCAATCCCGTCGATATTTTGACTTCCATGACGCAACGGTTATCCGGTTTTCCACGTAACCGGGTAATCGGAACGGGGACTTCCCTTGATACGGCACGGCTCCGGGTCGCTTTGGCCCAGAAGTTGAACGTCTCGACGGATGCAGTCGATGCCGCCGTTTTAGGAGAACATGGCGACACGTCCATCGTGAACTTTGATGAGATCAAAATTGCTTATCAACCACTGAATACTGTCACGACCGTCGATGACCAGTTTAAGGCCGACATCGAACAAGCCGTTCGTGGCAAGGGTGGCAAGATCATTGAACAAAAGGGTGCGACCTTCTATGGGGTAGCCATTAGTTTAATGCAGATTTGCCGGGCAATTTTGAACGACGAAAGTACCGAATTGATTATCTCAGCACCATTAGCTGGGGAATACGGCATTCATGATTTATATCTGGGCTCACCAGCCATCATCAATCACAATGGGGTTGAAAAAGTGATCGAAGCCGAATTGTCTGACGACGAACGCGGCCGGATGCAGCATTTTGCCAGCAAGATGCTCAACATGATGAATGTCGCATCATAAGAATGAATTAGTGGGTAGGAGGAATTGAGATGACACTCAACAAAGTCAAATACCGGGATTTTCTAGCGCCGTTGATCGTCGGCCTGATTATCTGGTTCAGCAGTCCCATCAAGCCAGCGGACGTTTCAATGAACGCTTGGCACATTTTAGCCATTTTCGTGGCAACGATTATTGGTTGTATTACCCGGCCGTTACCAATTGCCGGTGTGGCCATCATTGGTTTGACCCTGACCGTTTTACTGGGCGTGGTGCCCATGGATACGGCGGTCGCAGGATTCGGGAGTAGTACCGTTTGGATGATCGCCATGGCCTACTTCATGTCCCGGGGCTTCATCAACACCGGTTTAGGCCGGCGGGTCGCGTTGGTGTTCGTGCGACTGTTTGGTAAACGAACCCTTGGATTGGCCTACGCGCTGATTGGGGTCGACTTGGTCACGGCACCCGCCACCCCAAGTAACACGGCCCGTGCCGGTGGAATCGTCTATCCAATTATTCAATCTCTGGCCGAAACGTTTGGTTCCGATCCTAAAGACGGGACACAAAGTAAAATTGGGTCGTTTCTTGTGTTTGCCGAATTTCACGGTGATTTGATCACCAGTACGATGTTTATGACAGCGATGGCACCAAACTTGGTGGCTGTCACTTTAGCTAAGAGCCTTCACATTACTTTATCGTGGATGCAGTGGTTCCTAGCAGGGATCGTTCCCGGCATTATTTGTTTGTTGGTTGTGCCATATTTAATCTATAAAATGTATCCACCAGAAATCAAAGATACGCCCAATGCCAAGGAATGGGCTGACAATGAGTTGAGCAAAATGGGCAAGATGAGCTTACCAGAAAAAATCATGGGCGCTGTCTTCCTATTAGCCTTAGTTTTGTGGATGTTATCAAGCTTTATCGGTTTGGAAGCCTCATTAGTTGCCTTTATGGCCGTTTCATTGCTGTTAGTTGCTGGGGTATTGTCCGTTGACGATGTCCTGCACGAAACTGGTGCTTGGAACACGTTGGTTTGGTTCTCGATTTTAATCTTCATGGCCAATGAGTTAAACAAACTCGGGTTTATTCCGTGGTTATCAGGTGCCATTGGTGGCGCGCTGAAAGGCTTCAGCTGGGGCATTGTCTTGGCAGCGTTAGTGCTGTTCTATTTCTACAGTCATTATTTGTTTGCCAGTGGGACGGGCCCACGTGTCTGCCATGTACGGCGCATTGCTCGGGGTGGCGGTTTCTGCCGGTGCTCCCGCGGCCTTCTCAGCATTGATGCTCGGCTTTACCGGGTCGATCTTTGCTTCGACGACGCATTACGCGAATGGTCCGGCCAGTGTGCTCTTCGGTTCGGGTTATGTGACGCAAAGTAAATGGTGGCAGTTAAACTTCGTACTCGGTCTCTTCTACTTAGTCGTTTGGGGTGGCGTTGGCGCGCTCTGGATGAAAGTAATTGGCATTTGGTAGACTGAGCGACTGAAAAAACAGGTACCAGGCTGCCGCGAACCGGTCAGCGTTGGTACCTGTTTTAGTAAGATGTATTTATGATTGAAGTGGGGTGGCCTGGTCTTCTTGTAAGACGCGGTTGGCTACGGCTTCGTCAATAATGATGTCCGTGAGCAGATGTCCCCGCAGCGCGCCCAGCAAGGCCTTACTTTTAAACTTGCTTTTGATGACGCCAAAGCGCCGGGGCACCTTCAAAATGGCGGCCATCTTAGCGCCGAATAACTTGTCATGGTCGGTGTTGAGAATCCGGCCGTTGATATCGTAAGGCCGACCATAAAGCATGCCAGCGACGGCCTCAGGATCCGCGCCACCCAAGATGGCTTGTTGATGGGCTTTCCACACTGGAATCGAGTCGATCGATGCCAAGGTCCCGATACCCGCGAACAACATGTCCATCCGGTCAAAATTACTGATGGCCGGGGTAATGGCGGGTTCCTGGGCAAGTGCCTGGTGAGCCCGGTCATTAAACAGGTAGAGTGGTGCTGGAATTGTGACGTACTTGGCGCTGAACTTCGCAGCCGCTTTTTGTACGAGTGGGGTCGACCCATTGGCAGCGTTGGTTTTCAAGTTGTCACCCATGAACTGCGTAAACAGCAAGTCATCGCGGGTGCTAATCTGAAAGTTGTCGATGACGCTGAGGACGGTGCCGCCCCACGCCACGCCGATAATCTGACTTTGCAAGATTTGATGTTGAATCTCCTCTGCGGCGAATTGAATGACGTGGCGTTCATCGTCACTGGTCGTATCGGCATCTTTAATGATGTAAATGTGATCAATCGGAAATTGTTTTTTGAATTTGGTTTCTAGTTCGCCATTGCGCTCGATGGGGGTGTTGATGCTGATTTTTACTAACCCGGTCGCCATTGCTTCGTCCAGATATTTGGAAATCAAGTAACGACTGACTTGATATTTTTTAGAAATTTCAGCAATGTTGATTTTCGATAAGTAGTAATCATGGGCAATCCCAATGAGCAGGCGGCGATGGTTCATATCGTCCATATCGATGACCTCTTCGTTTAAAGATAAGTTCATTATACCAGATAAACGGCATTTTAAAAATTTAAAAAATACAGATTAAATTTGATATTTTTTAAAAATGGTCGTACACTGAATTTAACAAAGATGAACGGTATTTTGACGAAAGAGAAGGCATGACAAAATGGTTGAACAAGATGAAATTCTAAAACTGCACGCGGCGCATACCGGCGTGTTGGAAGTCAAATCGGATTTGGCAGTGACGGACAAGGCAGAACTCGGACAGGCTTACACTCCGGGAGTTGCGGTGATTTCGAAGCTGATTGCGGCCCATCCCGAATTAAAGGCGAAGTACACGATGAGTGGTAAATTGGTCGCCTTGATCACGGATGGTTCGGCTGTCTTGGGACTCGGCAACATCGGCCCGGCTGGTGGTTTGCCGGTCGTAGAAGGTAAGGCTTTACTCTATAAAAACTTAGCTGGCATCAACGCGATTCCGTTAGCACTCAATCAGGTCAGCGTCCCTGAGATGGTCAAGACCATCAAGAACCTGTCGCTTTCGTTTGCTGGGATTCATCTCGAAGATATTATGGCGCCCAAGTGTTTCGAGTTGGAAGCCGCGCTCAAAGCTGAGTTGAACATCCCAGTTTACCACGACGACCAAGAAGGGACGGCCATCGTGGTGTTGGCAGGATTGATCAATGCCGCCCACGTGGTTGGCAAATCCTTACAACAGCTACGGGTCGTTGTGAATGGCGTTGGGGCTTCTGGTTTGGCCACTGCTCGTTTGCTCGCGGCAGTCGGCGTTAAACAACTGACGCTCGTCGACGTATACGGGGTCGTGACTGCGGATGATTCGCGCTATAACCGTTACCAACGGGACTTAGCTAAGCAACTCGGCACACCGGCAACGTTGAAGGGCCAACCTTTGGCGAAGGTCATGGCAAATCAAGACGCATTTATCGGCTTGTCGGATGCCAATGTCTTGTCCGCAGGCGCCGTGCACTTGATGAATCATGATCCAATCATTTTCGCGTTGGCGAACCCGGTCCCAGAAATCGACCCAACCGTAGCTGAAAAGGCGGGTGCGGCAGTGATTGCGACCGGCTCAAGTCAGTATCCTAATCAGGTCAATAATATTTTGGCCTTCCCAGGATTATTTAAGGGATTGCTCGAAAATGGGGTCAAACAAGTCGATGATGACCTGCAAGTTAAAATCGCCAAGGCATTGGCGGCCACGGTCAAGAATCCGACCGCGCAAGCCATTGTCCCCAGCGTGTTTGATCCAGCCGTGGTGCCAAACGTGACGGCCGCGGTTGCCGCTTCAGCCGAGACTAGTCAAGCATAGGAGGGTTCCAGATGACAGCGCAAGTCGTTGAGTTACAACTGAATAATTCACGCGAACGCACCCAGTGGCAACAATTCTTAAGCTCACTGGATATCACTAATTTCAGTGATCAGGAAGTGGATAAAATCGACTTGACCCTGGGCTTGATGGAAGACGACCAGTTAGTCGGGACCGGCTCATTAGCGGGAAACGTGCTGAAATACGTCGGCGTTTGTGATCGGGATAGTCAGCCGGGAGCACGGTTCAATCAAATCGTGAGTGCACTAGTCAGCCGTGCGTTTCAAGCCCAACAGTTTCATTTGATGGTCTTCACGAAAGCTAAGTATTCGCAGAGCTTTCAACACGTAGGCTTTAAAGAGCTGGCGCACTCGGATGAAGCGGCGGTGCTTGAAAACGGGACGCCGGATATTGCTGATTTTGTTCAACAGTTACCGACGATTTCGGATCAGGAAAACAAGCGCATTGGTGCGATCGTGATGAACGCCAACCCGTTTACTCAGGGCCATCGCGAATTGGTCACTCAAGCGGCTGCGGCCTGTGACTTGGTGTACGTCTTCGTGGTCGCCACCGACGCTAGTTTATTCAAAACTGCCGAACGGCTTGAGTTAGTTCGACAGGGCACCGCAGACTTGGCGAATGTCCGGGTCGTCAGCGGGGGCGATTATCTGGTCAGTGCCGCCACCTTTCCCGCTTATTTCTTAGACTCGGCGGAAAGTGCCATTAAGGCGCAAACCACCTTGGACGCACGGATCTTCCGCAATCAGTTAGCGCCACGACTGCACTTGACGACCCGCTTCGTTGGCACTGAGCCAACCTCGCGTACGACTGGCATTTACAACCAGGTGCTACAACGCGAGTTACCGCCAAAAGTGGCATTACAGGTAATTCCGCGTAAAACGGTCGGGACCGAGCCCATCTCAGCCCGCACCGTTCGCCAGGCGATTCAAACCGGCGAGTTAACTAAGTTAGATCAACTCGTACCGTCCACGACGGCGCGTTTTATTAAAACTCATTTAGCAACATTACAGAAGCGTATTCAGGAAGGAATGAAAATTAATGGAAATTAAGACTACGGCTGTGGCCGGAACGTTGGAATCTTCCGATATTCAAATCATGTTGGCTGCGGGAGGCACTGGCATTCAGATTGACTTGGAATCAGATGTCATCAAGCAATTTGGGGCCCAAATCAAACAGGTCATCACGACGACGCTGCAACAACTCGGTATCGAAAATGCCAAGGTCAAGGCAGTGGATAAGGGTGCGTTAGATTGTGTCATCAAAGCACGGACGATTACCGCTGCTCAACGCGCATTGGAACAAACGACACCAGCATGGGAGGTCTTATAATGGCTGAAAAAGAAGAACGCTTACGGCGGACAATGATGTTTGTGCCGGGGAATAATCCGGCCATGGTCAAGGACGCGGGAATTTATGGCGCTGATTCAATCATGTTTGACTTGGAAGATGCCGTCTCGATGGCTGAAAAGGATGCGGCTCGGGTCTTAGTCTATGAAGCCCTTAAAACGCAAGATTATGGCAATGCCGAATTAGTCGTGCGGATCAATGGCTTGGATACGCCGTACTACGCCAATGATGTCAAAGCGATGGTCAAGGCGGGCATCGACGTGATTCGGTTGCCAAAGGTCGAATCCGCTGAAATGATCCAACAACTTGAAAAAGACGTGGCTGCCGCGGAAACTGAATTTGGCTTACCAGTTGGCACGACTCATTTGATGGCTGCCATCGAAAGTGCCAAAGGGGTCTTGAATGCGCCAGCGATTGCCGCTGCTTCCGATCGGATGATTGGGGTCGCGCTATCCGCTGAAGATTACACCACTGACATGAAGACGCACCGTTATCCGGATGGTGCCGAACTTGAATTTGCCCGCAACATGGTCCTCCACGCCGCACGGGCCGCTGGAATTGCCGCCTTCGATACGGTCTTCACGAATATGGCCGACCCAGATGGGTTCTACCGTGAGACGCGGCACATCCATCAACTCGGATTTGATGGGAAGTCATTGGTCAACCCACGGCAGATTCCAATGGTCAACTCGGTCTATGAACCAACCAAGGATGAAGTCGTTAAGGCCCAAAAAGTGATTGCCGCCATCGAAGAAGCCCGTATCAAAGGTTCCGGAGTCATCTCGATGAATGGTCAAATGGTCGACCGGCCAGTCGTCTTGCGCGCACAGCGGGTCATGCAGTTAGCCAAGGTTTCCAACTTACTTGATGAGGAGGGCAATTACATTGAAAAATAGCGTAAACCGTGAATTACCAGATGAATTATTGTCGAAGTTAAACTATCAGGGCTTCGAATCCACTGAAATCGGCCATCCCGAAATTCAGCGGGTCGCCCCAAAAGTCCACGTTTCAACCGGTGATGATAAGGTCGTCGATTCGATCAAAGACGTGGTCAAGGCGACCGTCAAAGATGGCATGACGATTTCATTTCACCACCATTTTCGGAATGGGGATTTCGTCTTCAACCAAGTCATGCGGGCAATCATTGATGCCGGTATCCAAGACCTGACTTTGGCACCTTCCTCATTAACGGGTGTCATGAACGATATGGTGATCGAAGCCATCAAGGCGGGGACGATTACCAACATCACTAGTTCTGGGATGCGTGGCTCACTTGGCGACTTCGTTTCACACGGTGGCTTGAAGAACCCGGTCATCTTCCGTTCACACGGTAACCGGGCACGGGCCATCGAACACGGCGATATTAAGATCGACGTGGCTTTCCTGGGGGTTCCAAATGCGGATCGGTTAGGTAATGCGAATGGGATGGCTGGTAAAGCAGTCTTCGGTTCATTGGGCTACGCGTTAATGGACGCGCAATACGCCGATCAAGTGGTCTTACTCACGGATAACCTAGTTGCTTATCCAAATACGCCAGCTTCAATCAAGCAAACGCAAGTTGATTACGTGGTCAAAGTCGACCAAGTCGGTGATCCAGACAAGATTGGTTCTGGTGCAACGCGCTTTACTAAGGACCCAAAGGAATTAAAGATTGCGCAGACGGTCAATGACGTCATTGTCAACTCACCATACTTCAAGGACGGCTTCTCATTCCAAACTGGTTCCGGTGGTGCCGCTCTGGCCGTAACCCGCTACTTACGCCAAGCCATGCTCGATAATCAAATCAAAGCATCGTTTGCACTCGGTGGGATTACCAAACCAACTACCGACTTGCTCGAAGAAGGGTTAGTCGACAAAGTCATGGACGTTCAAGATTTTGATAAGGGCGCCGCGGCTTCAATGCACGCCAACCCAAATCAACAAGAAATCGACGCTTCATGGTACGCGGACCCAGACAACAAGGGTGCGATGGTCGACCAATTAGATGTCGCCATTCTCAGTGCCTTGGAAGTTGACACCCATTTCAACGTCAACGTCATGTCTGGCTCTGACGGGGTCATTCGGGGTGCAATCGGTGGTCACCAAGACGCTGCGACGGCCAAGTTAACGATCATTTCCGCGCCACTCGTTCGGGGCCGGTTAGCAACGATTGTCCCAGATGTTACGACGGTCGTGACACCAGGCGATTCGATTGATGTCGTGGTCACTGAATATGGGATTGCCATCAACCCACGGCGGCAAGACTTGGTCAAGGCATTGAGCCACGTTCCAGGTGTGCCCGTTTACACGATTGAAGAACTTCAACAAATGGCCGAAAAGAAAGTCGGTCAACCACAACCACTTGAATTCACAGATCGGACTGTCGCATTGATTGAATATCGCGACGGCACGATTATTGATACGAT
Source organism: Lactiplantibacillus sp. 30.2.29 (assembly GCF_018991255.1). Classification (NCBI taxonomy): domain Bacteria; kingdom Bacillati; phylum Bacillota; class Bacilli; order Lactobacillales; family Lactobacillaceae; genus Lactiplantibacillus; species Lactiplantibacillus sp. 30.2.29. Next base: position 28,420 of record NZ_JAGYGU010000003.1, read on the forward strand.
CAAAGCGGTTAAGGACTAACCTAATACTGATTAATAATGACCTTGCTGGTAAATTGCCAGTTGGGTCATTTTTTTAAAGTAAATCAATCTGAATTGAGCAGGGGCGTTCGATGGCAATTATGTCCAATGTGAGCCTAAAAACTACGAAATATGTAGTACAATATAAATAGTTGCGAGTTGTGCCTATTGTTATTTAGTATTAAAGATGATTAAATCATGCCAGTTAGTTGGTTTGTTGTTCGTCAGCCGGTGCGTGTCTTAGTCCGACCTCCGGGGCTGGCTGACAACGCTGGAACAGGGCGGACATCGATTTGAACTTACGCAGAAGACCACTGCGCAATTTCAAATACGAGTCTTCTTCTAGCCCGGGAAGACCACCCGGACAAGAAGAACTTCGCCCTTGAGCATTGTCAGCCAGCCCCTCCAGTCGGGAAGCCGCTCGAATGGCGGATGAACGGCCACCTATCTGGGTACAATTGACCACTGAATGTTAGGAGACAGGTCCTTCAAATAAACTCTTAATCAGCACTGACGCTGATTTGTCGCACGTAAATCCTGTGAAGACGGTCTAAAGATTATTGATAAGTATTACTGGTAGCTAGCTTTAAAATTTACCAATCGTTTTGCCTTTCATCTGGGATTCACGGTTTGTAATCTCGGTCGACTAGAAAAAACAACAATGCTCAGTGATGCTATTGGTTTATAACGCTCAAATACAAGTTAGGATAACTTAGTGAAAATCAGTAGCTCACTTTACAGTTTGAATGCTCAAAATAACCGTATGTTAAGAATCAATGACCAATCCATCAAAAAGTTGGGCCCGCACATGTCTGCCTTTCGAATACCATCCCGGCTGGAAGGTATTCTGGGCAAGGCCCAGTGATTCTCAGAGTGTGAGGTTCAGACGGGTTGGGACTGAGGATTAGCCTAGCTAGAACGTTAAGCGGCGAACTTCCGCTTGGCGTTCTGGCGTAGCCAACCGGAAGTCCCAGTCTGACCAGAACACGTTTCATCCATATCGCAGGCAATGTGAAAGACCAGTATTTAAGACGTGGGTTGTCGGCTTAAATCTGTGTCTACCACGTTACGGCCATTGACCAGAATGCCTGGAAGCCGGACTAGGACGTAGCAATCACAGAAAGTTTACGGTAACTCGCACTATTCCCAGCGGGTCTCAGCTGGTAGCTCTTGAACTTAGAAACTGGCATGATTTAATCATCCATAATGCCGAATAATAACAAGCGCAACGCGTGTAGCGAATGATAAGGTGATGTGAGTGAATAATGATGGATCAATTTCCAAATTTTAAGCTATTTATCGATAAATACTTACCATGGCTGGCCGTGATTGGTTTTGTTGTGACGGTTGGTGCTAATGGTAATGTCTGGCTGTATTTTATGGCAGTGCTGATTGTATTCGTGGTGGTCGCAATTATTGACTTACTATTCAAATATTGGAACCACGCCAAAATTCTAGGCATCATGATTGTCCTTCTAGTGCTTGGATTATGGTTGAACCGCTAAGATTGATGTTAGGTGGGCATATTTAGACTGTCTTTGTCAAAAACATCTCGGCTAATCGCAATTAGTAGGGGTGCTTTTTGTCTTGGCTCGCGATAACTTGTTTTTTGACATGGTTCGGTCATACAGCTAGAAGCGCTGTTGCTCAGCCGATGTGATTTCTTGTCGATTTTGGACTATGAAAAGGGCAAAAAAGTGCTGATTACGATTAAAATCAATCAGCAGAGATAAATCGTGACATGTGAAAAAATAAACATTTTTATCGTGAACGCGATTGTTGCAAGTTGTAGATGACAAACCACTGCCACATCAATCTCATAACTAAAACTTATAACTAAATCGATGTTTGACTATAGTCTTCTGGAGGCGCTAAACTTAATTTATAAATTGAATGTTATTTTTTTCACACATTTAGTAAGCGCTTACCAACACATTAATTGGAGGTTATTAACATGACAGAATATCGTGTAGAATCAGATACTTTAGGCGAAGTTAAAATTCCAGCCACCGCGCTGTGGGGGGCCCAGACTGAACGGAGTCGCCATAATTTCCCAACTGGTACGAAGATGCCATTAGAAATTATCCGGGCACTCTTGCAAATCAAACGGGCCGCTGCCATTGCGAACAAGGAAGTTGAAGCAATGACCGCCGAAAAGGCTGATTTGATCGTAGCCGCCATTGATAAATTGTTGGCGTTAGACGATGAAGACTTGCGGAAGGACTTTCCGTTAGTTGTTTATCAAACTGGTTCAGGAACTCAAACCAACATGAACGTGAACGAAGTTGTGGCCCATATGGCCGGCAAACTCAACCCAGACGTTGAAATTTTACCAAATGATGACGTTAACCATGGTCAAAGTTCGAACGACATTTTCCCAACGGCTATGAACATCACAGCTGCCGTGGCTGTCGATAAATTGATTGCGGCTGCCGAACACTTATTAGATGAATTAAAAGCTAAACAAAAGAAGTACTGGCGCGTTGTTAAGATTGGCCGGACCCATTTACAAGACGCGACGCCATTAACATTTGGCCAAGAAGTCAGTGGCTGGGCAAGTGCCATCGAACATGACATTGCTTACTTGAAACAATTGAACCCAACCTTGGGCGAACTGGCCATGGGTGGTACGGCTGTCGGAACTGGGCTGAATGCGGCGCCACATTTTGCTGAAAACATTGCCGCTGCAATGAGCAAACTGTACGGCATTGAATTTACTGCTGACTCCAATAAGTTCTATGGCTTGGCCCATCACTCTGGTTTGAACGTGGTCCATGGTGCCATCAAGACGTTAGCGGCTGATTTGATGAAGATCGCCAACGACGTGCGGTTCCTCGCTAGTGGCCCACGGGCTGGATATGACGAATTGAACATTCCAGCTAACGAACCAGGTTCATCGATCATGCCTGGGAAGGTCAACCCAACTCAGGCTGAAGCCATCACCATGGCAGCAGTTCGGGTCATGGGGAATGACGTGGTCGTGGACTTAGCCTCTAGTCAAGGTAACTTTGAAATGAACGTCTACAAGACTGTGCTGATTGACGCCTTCTTGGAATCCGCCGAATTATTAGCCGGTACGATTACTGGTTTCGCAGACCGGATGATTGCTGGTTTGACGATCAACGAAGACCGGATGGCTGAATTAGTGGACCGTTCCTTGATGACTGTGACGGCGTTGTCACCACACATTGGTTACCATGACAGTGCGGTGATTGCCCAACAAGCTGAAAAAGCGGGCACGACCTTGCGTGAAGCGGCCATCAAGTCTGGTAAAGTTACAGCGGAACAATTCGACGAATGGATGGTTCCAATTGATATGACCAACATTGATAATTAAGGTAAACTAGTGATAGCGCTCCTGTAGCGAGTGGCGACTAGGCTGGCGACGGGTCATTGTTCCGCGAGTGGAATGGTGGCCCGTACCCGCTTATCGCTAGTTTACGGGGGGCGCAGACGAGTACCTGAAAAATAAACTTAATGAAAATGGATCGATCCACATCGGTAACGCGGTGTGTGATGAATTGAGAGGAGTAATTTGATGGCTGACAAATTTACGTATACGCCAACCGCTTTAGCGAATTTAAAAACAACCTATGACGTGGTCATTATTGGATCGGGTGGTGCTGGTTTGACCGCAGCGATTCAAGCCCACGAGCTTGGATTAAAACCGGTGATCTTAGAAAAAATGCCGAAAATCGGTGGCAACACGACGCGGGCTTCTTCGGGGATGAACGCCGCTGAAACCAACGTCCAGTTGCATCACCACATCGTCGACAGTTTTGGCGACTTCTACGACGAAACGCTTAAAGGTGGCGGCAATCTGAATAACCAAGCACTGTTGAAGTTCTTCACGGAACATAGTGCGTTGGCCATCGACTGGTTAGCCGACCACGGCATCGAATTAGACGACTTAACGATTACGGGTGGGATGAGTGTCATGCGGACCCACCGCCCAAGCTCGATGGCCCCAATCGGCGGCTTCTTGGTTACTGAGTTATTGAAACAAGTGGCGGCGGCTAAGTTATCATTGTTCACAGATATCAAAGTTGACCAATTGGTTCAGACGGATGGCAAAATTACCGGAGTCAAGGCAACTACGGCTAACGGTGCGGTAACCATCAATGCTGGTGCCGTCCTCTTAGCGACTGGTGGCTTCGGTGCCAACAAAGCCTTATTGGGCAAGTATCGCGATGACCTCAAAAATTATCAAACCACTAATCAACCGGGTGCGACCGGCGACGGTATCTTACTAGCCGAAGCCGTTGGGGCCAAGGTGGTTGATATGGACCAAGTTCAAGTACATCCGACCGTGCAACAAGATACGGACCATGCTTACTTGATTGGTGAAGCCGTGCGTGGTGAAGGGGCCATTTTAGTCGACCAGCAAGATAAGCGGTTTGTCAACGAATTGGACACGCGTAAAAACGTGACCGCCGCCATCGACCAGCTCGGTGGTACCGGGGCTTATCTGATTTTTGACCGCGGCATTCGTGACCGGGTCAAGGCCGTTGAATTCTACGATCACATTGGCTTAGTCAAAACTGGTGCTGATTTGGCGGCATTAGCGACTGAAGCTGGTTTAGACGCAGATACGTTGACCCAGACGGTTGCGGATTGGAATCAAGCCGTTGCTAACCAAGCGGATACCGCCTTCAAGCGGACAACTGGGATGGATCGCGACATTGCCAAAGGCCCATTCTATGCGATTCACATTGCACCGGCTGTCCATTACACCATGGGTGGCGTCGGCATCAACCCAGCGACCCAAGTTCTGGACAAACAGGACCAACCGATCAACGGCTTATTTGCAGCCGGTGAAGTCGTTGGCGGCTTGCACGGCAATAACCGGATTGGCGGTAACTCGATTGCCGAAACGGTCATCTTCGGTCGCCAAGCCGGACAACAGATGTTCAAATATTTACAGTAATTTCGACAGCGGTCGTTGAGCGCTGAGCGGATAAATTAAGGTTGCTTTGAGAATTCAGTAATGGATTGTCAGGGCAACTTTTTTTGGTGTTGGAATTGATGACTGATCAAGCTCAAAATACAGCCCCAGATATCCTGTTAGTCATCCGGTAATCGCGCTAATCTGGACGCTAAAACCGGTTAACAAGGAAATATCGATTTGGATTCACCCAGCCACTAAGGCAAATTTACGCCAACTTGCACGGCTTCCTGCAATCCTGAGATGTCGGCTTTAGCGTCAGGATTTGAATAACAGGCAATATGACAAAATTCCCCAAATTCGGATAAAATCGGTTTCAAAATTCCGCATTTTCAGTTAAGCTGAGTGTATAAGTATTTATAATAGGAAGAAAGTGACAAGTATGGCGAGTATTTTTACGAGCGGAAAACCGCAGTCAATTACGGATATGTTGGCGGCAAGGGACCAGCGCGTGGCCTTTCAACAGGAACTGACGGCCGCTCATCCGAAGTCGTCGATTGCGGCAATCAAGCTCAATATTCCGGGACCAATCAAGAATAATGATGCGTTGCGGCGGCTGTTTTTAGCTGGTGTTCAGCGATTTGAGGACCAGCTGGCGGATTATACGTTGGCGGCGGACTGGAATCATCCTGCGGGAAATGAACGCTTTTTGATTTTGCCACTAGATTTTGCGACCAGTAAGCGCGCGGCGGTAGCGTTTGAAGAGCAGGATTCACTCGGACGATTGTACGATATTGACATTTTACAAACGGGCTCGCAACGTGCACTGTCGCGGACTGACTTGGGATTACCAAAACGGCGGTGCTTGTTGTGTGGGCGTGACGCCAAGGATTGCGCGCGATCACGTCGACATTCAGTGGCGGACTTGCAAGCAAAAATTACGGCGATGTATGACGCAGAATTCGGTGATCGCGTATGAATACACGGGATTTAGATTATTTTCGGGCACTGGTCGATTGTCAGAATTATACGATGGTTGCGCGCCAGTTTGCCGTTTCACAACCGGCAGTGACGCAGGCGATTCATCGGTTGGAGAAAGAATTTGCGGTCAAGTTGGTGATTCAAGACCGCCATCATCAACAGACGAATATCACGCGGGCGGGCCATCTACTGTATAAGAACGCCCAACAAATTCAAGCGAGTTTGCGCTTGGCCCATCAAGAAATTGATAGTGCTCAGCAAGCGGAGATTCGGTTTGGTCTACCGCCGATTATCGGGACGTTGTATTTCCCACAAATTGCTGAAAAATTGCTACAAAACGGGTTGTTACAGCAGTTGAAAATTACCGAGACGGGCTCGGACGAATTACTGCACAAACTGGTCAAAGGTGAAATCAATATTGCGTTATTGGGATCGTATCTGCCATTTGATTTGCCGACCGTACACGCGGTAAAGTTAGGGGCGCGACCTTTCAGCATCATTGTCAGTCCGCAAAACAGCTTGGCGACGCAGACAAGTATTGGTTTCAAAGATCTAGGACAAGCACAGTTTATCGGCCTGGATGGTAAATACGTTCATCCGCAAGCCTTTCAAGCCTACTGTGATTTTGCCGGGGTTCATCCGGAAGTCATTTACCGCACTCCTGATATTTCGTGGGTCAAAGCGCTGGTCAAAGCCAACCTCGGCATCAGCATGCTAGTCCGCGACGTCGTGAAACCAGATGATGGGGTGGTGTGCCTCGACATTGAGGACCAATTACCCGTCAGCTTCAACATTTCGGTCGTGACTCGCGCCGGCTACTTACCGACCGATGATGAACAACGCTTTATTGACCAACTGTTGAAAATGACCGTCTAATGGTTAGTTGTAATTGTGTCTAGCGCGACTATACGTGAGACAATCATTATGGATCAATGAAAATGACTGATTATTCGGATAACACCAAAAAACTCGCACGATCACAATAAGTGGTGGTGCGAGTTTTTGTGCAGGCGTGCTTTAAATACACGTTGTGGTAGTTATTCTTTAGCATTAAAAATGATCAAATCATGCTATTTTATGAATTCAAGTGCTACCAGCTGAGACCCACTGGAAACAGTGCGAGTTACCGTAAACTTTCTGTGGTGGCGACGTCCTACACCGGCTTCCAGGCATTCTGGGCAATGGCCGGAACGTGGTGGACACAGATTTAAGCCGATAAACCACGTCTTAAATACTGGTCTTTCACTAACCAAGCCCAAAACGCTTGCTAAGTGAAATTTCACCACTTGGCCTTGCCCAGAATGCCTTCCAGTCGGGATTGTATTCGAAAGGCAGACATGTGCGAACTCAACATTTTGCTTAATTAATCATTGATTCATTGGTACACAGTTATTTTGACATTCAACTGTCAGTCTGATCTCTAATTATAGCTAAAGCTTCTTACTCATGCTGTCAGACAAGCGACTTCACTGCAGTTGTCAGAATTTTCTCTAGTTGCCCGAGACAACAAACTCCTGAATTATAGGCGAAAGAAATCTTGTCAACTAATTTCAAGACGAGTGGTGGTCACTGAAATTTGTGGCATTGAGATGAGTGAACAATATTCAGGTGATCTTCTCAGTGATTAAATGCCATCAGTCATCATCGATACCGATTAAGTATTTATCTGAAGGAGCCAGTCAATAAATATTCAATGATCAATTGTGCCAAGCTAGGTGGCCGTTCATCCGCCATTCGAGCGGCTTCCCGACTGTAGGGGCTGGCTGACAATGCTCAGTAGCCAAATTATTCTTAGTCGGAAGTGATTTTCTTCCGGCTTAGAATAAGACTCGTATTTGAAATTGCGCAGTGGGTTTCTGCGTGAGTTCAAATCGATGTCGGCTTACGTTCCAGCAATTGTCAGCCGGCCCCGGAAGTCGGACTAAGGCGCGCATCGACTGACGAACAGTAAGCCAACCACTGGCATGATTTAATCACAATTCATGATAAACTAATGCGCACAATGCGTTTCAAATACAACAACTTAGGATTCATTCGAATCGTCCTCATTGGGTGCCAACGTGTCGTGCATGATGGTCAATAGTTGGTGCTGGACCGGTGTCAAAATGTGGGTCGTTCGGTAGACGATGCTGGTGATGAACTCTGGTGGTTCGGTATCCATCAAGTCGAGGCGAACGACATCTTTGCGGTAGTGATCGACGATTCGTGTGAAAAAGCCGACGCCGACGTTTTCGCCAATCAATTTCATCAACACGTGGGTGTCATTGGAACGAAAGACGATGTTGGGACGGAAATGATTCCGGCGCGTGAGTTTGTTGAACGCGGTGTTATGGATGAAATTACTATTAAAGAAGACAAAGTTCTCACGGCGTAATTCATTGAAGTAAATTCGTTTGCGTTGGGCGAGTGGGTGGTCCTTAGAGACGTAAATACAGAAGGGTTGACGGTCAAATTCTTCCGCAATCAGAGTCTGATAAGCGAGTGGTTCGACTGAACCAAGTAAGGTCAAGTCCACTCGCCCGTCGCGCACGGCGTTTCGTAAGAAAATCGACCCGCCTTCCACCGTCTCCAGACTGGCAAGCAGTCCGGCTTCCGCCAATTTGGCACCGACTTTAGGAAAATAGTGATTTTCAATAATCGGCGGTAACCCTAAAATCAGTCGGTTTTGCGAGAGGTTATCAATCTCCTGATGAGCAATGCGCAGTTCGTGAAGCACGATTTTGGCGTGTTCAGCTAGTTGTGCGCCGCTCTCAGTAACGTGCAAGGTGTTCTGGATGCGGTCACGAATCACTAGTGGGGCGCCGAACTCAGTTTCCAATCTTTTGATGGCAGTGGTAATGGTTGGTTGGCTCACATTGAAAGTTTTCGCAACTTTTGAAAAATTTTTTTGAGAAATTAATTCATCGAAATAAGCTAAGTCTTTTGTGTTCATTTTTTATCCTTTCTAAATCAGCATTTATAGCGACCTTATTTAATTTATTTATATCATAACATAGTTTTGACTATAACATTTCCGGGGGTCTATAGTATGTTTTGTAAATTGATAGGAACAGTTTTCCCGCTCAGGCAAGTTTACTGACTGTTAACCAACTGTGTGGCAACCAAGCAATTTTGAGAGAGACATTCTCAAATGTTTGACGGACGACACGCTGGCTGTTATCTTATTGCATGTAAAATGATAAGAACAGTTTTTCCTGTTGATATAAGTTTATTGAAGCTCATTCAAAAATAGGAGGTCGCAGTAATGACAAAAACTGCAAGTACCATTTTAAATAACCCATTCTTAAATAAGGGGACTGCTTTTACTAAAGAAGAACGCCAAGCACTGGGCTTGACCGGGACGTTACCAAGTAAGGTTCAAACCATCGACGAACAAGCGACTCAAGCTTATGCGCAATTCAAGAGCAAGCCAAGTCGGTTGGAACAACGGATTTTCTTAATGAACCTGTTCAACGAAAACCGGACGTTGTTCTTCCACTTAATGGATGAACACGTGGTTGAATTCATGCCAATCGTTTATGATCCGGTCGTTGCTGATTCAATCGAACAATACAACGAATTATTCTTGGATCCACAAAATGCCGCCTTTGTTTCAGTTGATGCACCAGAAGATATTGAAGCTACTTTGAAGAACGCGGCTGATGGTCGCGATATTCGCTTAGTCGTTGTGACTGACGCTGAAGGAATCCTTGGTATGGGTGACTGGGGCGTTAACGGTGTTGATATCGCCATTGGTAAGTTGATGGTCTACACGGCCGCTGCCGGTATCGACCCATCTCAAGTCTTGCCTGTAAGCATTGATGCTGGGACCAACAACCAGAAATTATTGGATGATCCATTGTATCTAGGTAACCGTCACAAGCGAGTTTCTGGCGCACAATACTACGATGTGATCGACAAGTTTGTTGAAGCAGAACAAAAATTATTCCCAGATTCATTGTTACACTTTGAAGATTTCGGTCGTGGCAACGCGCAAGTTATCTTGGACAAGTACAAAGATCAAATCGCAACCTTTAACGATGATATCCAAGGAACTGGGATGGTCGTTTTAGCGGGTATCTTAGGTGCTTTGAACATTTCTAAGGAAAGTATCAAGGATCAAAAGATCTTGTCATTCGGTGCGGGTACTGCCGGCATGGGGATTGCCAACCAAATCCTCGATGAATTAATGCAAGCTGGTTTGACCGAAGAAGAAGCTAAGCAACACTTCTACGCTGTTGATAAGCAAGGTTTACTTTTTGACGATACTGAAGGCTTAACCCCAGCCCAAAAGGCCTTCACTCGTAAGCGTAGCGAATTTAGTAACGCTGATGAACTAACTAACCTTGAAGCCGTTGTTAAGGCCGTTCACCCAACAGTTATGATTGGGACGTCAACTCAACCAGGGACGTTCACTGAAAGCATTGTTAAGGAAATGGCTGCACATACGGAACGGCCAATCATCTTCCCACTGTCTAACCCAACCAAGTTAGCAGAAGCCAAAGCAGAAGATTTGATCAAATGGACGGACGGTCGCGCCTTAGTTGCCACTGGGATTCCAGCCGACGATGTGGAATACAAGGGTGTTACTTACCAAATCGGTCAAGGGAACAACGCCTTGATGTACCCTGGTTTAGGATTTGGTTTGATTGCATCAACGGCTAAAGTCTTGAACAGTGAGACCTTATCAGCTGCATGCCATGCCTTGGGCGGTATCGTGGATACGTCTAAGCCAGGTGCAGCGGTCTTACCACCAGTTTCAAAGATTACTGAATTTTCACAAACTTTAGCTGAAGTCGTTGCACAAAGTGTGATTGATCAGAAGTTAAACAAAGAACCAATTACGGATGCCAAACAAGCAGTTGCTGATATGAAGTGGGTTCCAGAATACAAAACCATCAGCAAATAGCGTCGGCAAATAAGAGATTGACAAGCCCATGCCGCGAGTTAGCTTGGCAGGTTAACGTCGCGAATGGCATCGGCAAATTAAGAGATTGTAAGAGGGTATAAGTGCACATGGCAGTTTTATGGAATTCGATTCAAAGCGTCCTAGTGGTCGTTTTGATCATGATATTAGGGTTTGTCTTACGGCGGACCGGTTGGTTTGATGACAAGTTTGCGGGGACGATTTCCAAGTTTATCAAAAACATCGCCCTGCCAGCGTCGATTTTCGTTTCAGTGTTGAGTCGGTTGACGCGTGGTCAGCTAGGGTCGTTTGCCGGCTACTTGGCCTACGCATTCTTAGCCGTCATCATTGGTTATGTGATTGCGTTTATCCTAGTCAAATTGATGCGGGTCAAGCCTGGTCGTAAAGGGATTTTCATTAATGCGATCGTCAACGCCAACACGATCTTCATTGGGTTACCTTTGAACATTGCGTTGTTTGGCGATAAGAGTATGACGTACTTCCTGGTTTACTATATTGTTAACACCGTTTCAACTTGGGCCTTCGGGGTATTCTTGATTTCTAACGATGATCCAACGAAGCCTAAGGAAAAGACGCACAACAAGATTGATTGGAAGAAAGTTATTCCAATGCCACTGGTTGGGTTCTTAGTCGCATTAGTTGTGCTATTGCTCAACATTCCAGTGATGAAGGTTGATTTCATCAGTTCAACCTTGACGTATGTTGGTAACTTGGTCACACCGCTTTCCTTGATTTATATCGGGATCGTGCTAGCGGATGCCGGGTTGAAGAGTATTCGTTTCGACCGTGATACGATCGTTGCGTTGATTGGTCGCTTCATCTTGTCACCAATCATCATGATCTTGGTCTTGATGGTTGCCGGCAACTTGGGTGCCAGCTTCCCAACCATGGCTTCACAAACGTTGATCGTTCAATCAGCAACGCCAATGTTAGCCGTATTGCCAATCTTGGCTAACGAAGCACATGGGGACGTCGAATACGCCACCAACATTGTCACAACTAGTACCGTCTTGTTCATCGTGGTTGTGCCAGTCTTGATGACCTTGATTCAATATATTTAATCCAAACTAGATTTATCGTTTAAAAGCGGCCTGTGATGGGCCGCTTTTTTTAGTGGGATACGCATTGTGCTGGTCAACTTGTCATGAATCATGATAAATCATGCTAGTTGGTGGATTCCTGTTCGTCAGCCGATGCACGCCTTAGTCCGACTTCCGGGGCCGGCTGACAACGCTGGAACAGGGCGGACATCGATTTGAACTCACGCAGAAAACCACTGCGCAATTTCAAATACGAGTCTTATTCTAAGCCGGAAGAAGACCACTTCCAGCTAAGAATAATTTGGCTACTGAGCATTGTCAGCCGGCCCCTACAGTCGGGAAGCCGCTCGAATGGCGAATGAACGGCCACCTATCTAGGTGCAATTGACCATTGAATATTTAGTGATTGGACCCTTTAGGCAAAAGTTTATTTGGTACGGATGAGGACTGATGGCATTAATTACTGAGAAGATCATCTGAATACTATTCACTCATCTCAATGCCACCAATTTCAAGGACAACTAGTCTTGAAATTGGTCGATAAAGTTGCCCTCGTTTAGAATTCAAAATTTTGTTATCTTAGACGGTTAGAGAAGATTTTGACAAGCAAGTTCAGTGAAGTTGTCAGTAATCTTAAAACATGGCTAAGAAAGTTTAGTTGTTTCAAGAAGGTAGTCTGACTGTTGAATGTCGAAATCACATTTGTTAAGAATCAACGACTAGCTCATCAAAAGATTGGGTCCGCACATGTCTGCCTTTCGAATAATATCCCGGCTGGAAGGTATTCTGGGGAAGGCCCAGTGGTGAAATTTCACTTAGCAAGCGTCTTGTGCTTGGTTAGTGAAAGACCAGTATTTAAGACGTGGGTTGTCGGCTTAAATCTGTGTCCACCACGTCACGGCCATTACCCAGAATGCCTGGAAGCCGCCCGAGGACGATCCTACCACTGCAAGTTTACGGTAACTCGCACTGTTCCCAGCGGGTCTCAGCTGGCAGCGCTTGAACTCATAAAATAGCACAATTTAATCATTTTTAATGCTAAATAATAATTAGCAACATATGTAGTAGTAGCTGAATTATTAAGCACAGCGTGAGATTGAAATTAGCAAATCTTATGAACAATTAATAAATTTGTTTAAAGTAACTAACTAAATAAAACGCTATCTTAAGGCGTTTTAAGATAATTTGCTTGAATTTTCTAGATTAACTTGACTAATCGCACAAAAATTAATAGAATTAAGCACGTTGCATTATTAAGAATTTGATTAGGAGGAACCCCATATGAAAGAGTCACGCCGATTGTTGGTCAAAAAGCCAGTCAATCCAGCGAGTTTTAATCAGGGCGGCCTCGCAAAAACGTTAAATGCCTTTAGCCTGACGATGATGGGAGTGGGGGCAATTGTTGGTTCCGGGATTTTTATCACGCCCGGAATTATTGCGGCCAAATATGCCGGTCCCGCTGCAATGTTATCCTTTGTGATTGCGGCGGTGGTTTGTTCGTTAGCTGCATTATGTTACGCTGAATTTTCCTCGACGATTCCGTTAGCTGGGAGTGCCTACACTTATGTATACACGGTCTTCGGTGAGTTTCTAGCTTGGATTTTGGGTTGGTCACTGATATCGGAGTATTTATTTGCCGTTTCTTCAGTCGCTGTCAGTTGGTCGTCGTATTTTCAAAATTTGATTAGTGGTTTCGGGCTCAAGCTACCGTCGTATTTGTCGGCGGCCGCGGGGACGGCTGGAACGAGTCACGCAGGCTTCAACTTGATTGCCTTTGTGGTCGTTTTAGCGGTATCGTTACTGTTGGTCGGCGGGTTGCAAGAATCGACCCGGGTCAATTCGATTATGGTAATTGTCAAAATTTTAGTGATTGTACTCTTTATCGCGGTTGCGATTTTCTTCGTGAAACCAGCCAATTATCATCCGTTCATGCCCCATGGGGTGAGCGGGTTAGTCAAAGGGGCATCACTTGCGTTTTATGCCTACATTGGGTTTGACGCGGTATCAACGGCATCCGAAGAGGTTAAAAATCCGAAGCGCAATATGCCTATTGGAATCGTTGGCTCATTGGTGGTTGCATCGATTCTCTACGTGGCAATGGCTGCCGTTCTGGTTGGGGTCGTCCATTATAGTCAATTAAACGTTGGGGATCCCGTGGCTTACGCGTTAGCTGTGATTCATCAGAATTGGGCCGCGGGCATTGTATCCCTCGGCGCAGTTGTTGGGATGACAACGGTGCTGATCGTCATGTTGTATGGTGGTACCCGGTTGCTCTTTGCCATCAGTCGGGATGGGCTCTTACCGAAGGCGTTTCGGACGGTCAGTCCACACACGAAAGTCCCTGTTAAGAGTACCTGGATTTTTGGTATCATCGCCAGCGTCTTTGCAGCGGTGATTCCGTTGGATAAGATTGCGGAGTTAGTCAACATCGGGACTTTATTTGCATTCGCTATGGTCTCGATTGGAGTCGTCTTCTTACGTCGTCATGAAACGCTACAGCAAATCAATAGTTCCTTCAAAGTGCCGTTCTATCCGGTGTTGCCGATTGTATCGTTTCTAGCTTGTATATATCTGATGATCAACTTGCAAGCCTTCACTTGGCACATGTTTGCCATTTGGCTCGTCATCGGGGTGGTCATCTACTTTAGCTACAGTTATCGTCACTCACGGATTCGTGCGGGCCTACGGAAAAAAGAATCAGAATAAAATTCGAAACTAGCTGCCAGCATTGGGGCTAGTTTTTTTGACGTTATATCGTTTGCGATTTGGCACCTGTCATATGCTATAATTAAGCGCGTAATTGAATGGAAAAGAGAGTTGAGGTGACTGATGATGCAGAGACGTTCAAACGCCTATCATATCAGTGTGTTGGCGGTACTAATGGCGATTGTGATCATTCAAAATATCGTGCCGTTTTTTGGGTACATTCCGTTGCCGGGATTGAGCATTACGACGATTCACGTGACGGTTATTATTGCCGCAGTGGTTTTGGGACCACGAGATGGCGCAATTGTTGGGGGCATTTGGGGAATCATTGATTGGATTCGCGCGTTCGTCGCGCCCACCAGTGCGTTAGCGCCAATCGTGTTTACCAATCCATTAATTTCAGTAGTGCCACGGATTTTGATCGGAGTGGTCGCTGGCTGGATTTTTATTTGGTTTCAAAAACGACAACACCGAACGCTGGGATTCACGCTAGCTGGTGTTGCTGGCGCTTTGACCAACACGATTTTGGTGCTTGGCTTGATTGGTCTGCTATACAGTCATCAGGCAGCGGGATTTTATCAAATCAATTTAAGTAAGCTAATGCCTTATTTATTAGCGGTCGTTGCCTCAAATGGGGTACCGGAAGCTATTTTAGCCGGGATTTTAACACCGCTGATTGGAACACCATTATTACGTTTTAAAAAAGCATAGATTGAGCTATCATTGCAAAATAAAATAAGCATCGCAGCAAACCCTCAATCGGGGTAATTTGCTGCGATGCTTATTTGACGTTATTTAACTGCCTGAACCTTCTTTTGACTGATAATGACTTTATTATGATACTTATCAATGATTTCAGGGTCGGTGCTGTTAAAGTTGATGAGATAAGAATTCGTGTAACTTTTGGCAATCGTACCGGTATAGGTTTGCCCCTCAAGTACGAACGAGACTGATGTTCCAATATCCATTATTATCATTCCTCACTGGTTATTGTTCATTCAGAATACCACAAAGTTGGGCCGCTGCGTTAAGCAAAACGCCGACGAATCCGTGTCCAAAGACCAGTGACAACAGCTAATAAACTGGCACCGAGCGCAGTCAACCATGATTGCGACGTCTCATCAGTTTGTGGCAAGGCTGGTGCTGATTTAGTCGTTGGTGAGCTGACCGGGGCAAGGTCTGAATCTGCCTCGGGCTTAGTCGTCGAAACGGCCGTTGGTGTCATGGCAATCTTTGCGTCAGCCGCGCTCAAATCTTCGCGTAGACTGGCAGTTACCACGGAACCACTGTGGTCGTGATTAACCAGCCAGTCATTGTTCGTGACTGCAGCATCGGTTTCAACATCACTCGTCTGGTCATCAGTAATATCAACGTCTTCGGGAGTTGCTTCTGCCAGCGATATGGTGTCATTAGCGGACTCATCCGTCGTTGTGACAGGTGCTAAACGGCCATTTTTGACGGTTGCTGAAGTTGAACCATCAGCGGTGGCAGTCGACTCATCCTGATCGTCGTCAGTAGTTGTGATATCTGGATCAGTTTGCGATGAATCGTTGCCATTAGTTGTACCATCTGCTGATTCAGCTGAGCCGGTGGCACTCGCTGAATTTTTGGCTGTGTGAGTCGTGTCAGTCGAACTGTCCGCACTGTTAGTCGTTTCAGTGGTATCAGTTAAACCATCCGTTTCATCAGTCGTATCTGTAGTACTGGTTTTGCCGTCTGTGTCAACAGTCGTATCCGTAGTACTGGTTTTGCCGTCTGTATTAACAGTCGCATCGGTCGTATGATCAATTGCATCAGATGTTTCCGTCGAGTCAGCACTAGGGTCGACATCGACCGCTTCATCTTCAGCTTCTGCCACCGATACTAATGGTGTGAGGAAGTCCTGCAGATGTTGTTGGTACTGAAGAATCGCGTTGTTTGCGGCCGCGTGACCACCAACTTGTCCGGGTAAAATCCAGACTTCTTGGTCGGCTGAATGATTAGCAGCGGCTAATTCAAGTGATTGCGTGTATGGAATGAACGCGTCATCTTCGGTGTGAATCAACAGCAGGGGAATCGTTACTTTGCTTGCCGCATCGACGGCGGATAAGTCGTCAACATTGAAGCCCTGAGTTTTAATCAAACGAGCGTTAATGGCAGCCACAATTTTGTCATACGATAAGAACGGCAAACTAGTAATCGCTGGTAACCCAACTGATTGAAGGGCGTTCGAGACGTAATTGATGGCCTTCGTGTACAGTGACGCACCCAATTCAGGTAAGGTCGCGTAACCGGCATCAGCGACCACCGCCTTGACCGATTTTGATAACCCCGGAACTGAAGCAGCCTCGAGCACGGTGTCAGCACCTAATGATTGGCCGTAGAAGACGACTTCACTGTTGGCGCCGTTGCGTTCGTCGACCATCTTGACCCAGTTCAACCAGTCATACTTATCCTGGTATCCAAAGGTCAAATCATCGCCGTCACTCAGGAATTGACCACGTTGGCTTGGCATTAGGATGTTATAACCCATGTCATACCAGATTTTAGAGACGTAGCCGATCCAGTCGAGATGTTCAGTCCAACCCTGACCAATAATAACGGTTTTGGTGGCATCGCCGTTTTGAATGTAGTAGGCCCGAACGTTTTGTGTCGGGTCGTTATATTCTGGCAATGTCCAAGTTTCTTTGGTGACGTTGTTCCACCACGTGACTGCGGCGGGGTAGTATTCTTCTGCCGCCGCCCGGTCAGTTGCGTAAGCCACGGGGTCGAGGCCTTCCCAAGTATTGGAAATGTCGTAGCGATGTTCATTCATTTCAGTACGTAAATTCGACAGCGCTTCTGAGCCACTTCCAGTGAAAACAATCGGGTAGATCAAGTTACCGACGATCGTGCTGGCAATCGTGGTTGGTAGTTCTTTGAGTTGGTCGACGATCGTGTTAAGCTTGGCCTTTGCCGCTGCTAATTTTTCTTGGACAGCGGATGTCGCTGCTTGGTTAGTTAAATCTTTGATTTCATTGACGATTGCGACGATATCACTGGCGTCTAACGTGACGGTCGTGGTTTCGTCCTTATTTGAAGTCGTGACCTTTTTCCAAGTGACACTATAAGGACCAGTTTGCTCAATCGTGATCGTGCTCTTTTGGTTGCCGGTTTGGTCATTGGTTTCATAAATCAAACCGTGGCCACTGTCAGTCGTTGTTAAACTGGTACTGGCGGGCGTAACGGCAGTCGTCGCTGCGGTAGTGTCGGCTGTAGCGTCTTCGGCGGTCGCGTCACTGTCAGTCGTAGCATCTTCGCCAGTCAGAGTAGTTGCAGCTGTCGTCGTACCGGTCGACGCATCGTCAGTTGTCGCATCATCAGTTGCACTTGACGTCGTGTTTGCTGCGGCATCCGTTGAAGCAGTCGTCGTATCAGCTTGATTGGCCATAGTGGTGGTTGTATCCACTGATGACGTTTCAGTTGAATTTAGCGCAGCACTAGTCTTGTCGCTAACGGCATCAGTTGTCGTTGTAGACTTCGTTGAATCCGCCGTGGCAGTGGCGTCAGTGCTAGTTTGATCTGTAACAGTATTATTAGTTGAGCCGCTGGTTACCGCATTATCAGTCGCGCTAGTGTTATTAGCCGCGTCTGCAACAGCGTCAGTCGTTGTTGTGGCGAGACTGGTCCGGCTGGTGGTGGCTGCTGTTGTAGCAGTCGTGTCATCGCCAGTGGTGTTGCTGGTACTGGTCTCAGAACTAGCGGTGACCGGCGTACTGTTCGTATCAGTTACCGAACTCGAATCAGCCGCAGTTGCCCCGGCAGCCTGACTGAGTTGGTCACTAGTGGTGGTATTGGGTGCGGAAGCCGTGGTCGTCGCACTCACGGGTGTCGTCGTGTCGGCAAGCGCATTGGTGGTCAGCATCAGCGTACTACCAAACCCCGCGATGGTAATGCCGGCATAGACCCAATGCTTGCCATCTTTGAACAATTTATAATGATCAATGGTGGCCGATGGTTGTGAATTCCTTTTCATATTATTTACTCCTCGTAACGTTTTAGTCTGCTGCACATTAAAAAATATAGCACGTCAGCGCGCGATTGTTCCCGTTTCCACGGTTTAAGTTGCGGAAACAGGGACTTTTTTAATAACGGCATCACTTGTTTATAGTGTGAAGTATATGGCTATATTGGTTAAAGTTGTCAAAAGCTTTGTAATGCCAATGGACAAACTAAAGTCGCGCAAAACCGTGAATTATCACGTGATTAGCAACAGACAATGTCAACTAACTAACTAGTATTTGTATTAATAGTGGCCTTGAAAATTAGCGACTTTGACTATTTTGGGAATAAAAGTTGAGATTGATTGAAATCTCACCTATCACTTGCTATTATTAAAGGTGAATAAGGTGTTTCCGCTTTCGTAGGGAATAAATTTATAAAGGGGGGACCATTATGAATCTCGGATTAAGTATCTTATCCTTGGCGCGCTTTCAATTTGCGATGACCACGGTGTTTCATTTCTTCTTCGTGCCATTATCAATCGGCTTAGCCTTGATTGTTGCAATTATGGAAACGGTATATGTTGTCAAAAAAGACATCATGTACAAACACATGGCACAATTTTGGGGCCGAATTTTCTTACTTAGCTTTGCCGTTGGTGTCGTAACAGGGATTATACAAGAATTCCAATTTGGGATGAACTGGTCTGATTATTCACGTTTCATGGGTGACATTTTTGGTGCACCACTTGCGATTGAAGCGTTGGTGGCATTCTTTATGGAATCCACATTTATTGGTTTATGGATGTTTGGTTGGGACCGTTTCAATGCCAAAATCCACTGTGCGTTTATCTGGTTAACGTCGATTGGGACGATGATTTCCGCAATGTGGATCTTAGCGGCGAATAGTTTCATGCAAAATCCGGTTGGCTTTATGATCAACACGAAGACTGGTCGGGCACAAATGACGAGCTTTGCCGCCGTCGTTAAGAACGAACAGTTATGGTATGAATTACCACACGTGTTGTTTGGCGCCTTTGTCACCGGTTCATTTGTGGTTGCAGGTATGGCGGCCTTCGCTTTGTTGAAGAAGAAGAATGTGACCTTCTTCCGCAAGTCGATTAAGGTCAGCTTGATCGTTGGTTTGGTTGCTTCTATCGGTGTGGTCGGCATGGGTGATTTACAAACACGCTACATTATTAAGGAACAACCGATGAAGTTTGCCGCAACTGAAGGGTTGTACAAGGACTCCGGTTCACCAGCTTCTTGGGCGGTGATCGAAGGTATGGATACCAAGAATCACAAGGCCAAATGGTCGGTTGAAATTCCATACGTCCTCGATATCCTCAGCTACCACAAGTTATCTGGTAACGTTAAGGGTCAAAATACGATCAACAAAGAGTTACACGCGAAGTATGATAAGAAGTTTGGTAAGGACATGAATTACTACGTGCCAACCAAGACCTTGTTCTGGAGCTTCCGGGTCATGACGGTCTCCGGTGGATTGTTCGCGCTGATTGCGATCATCGGGTTGTTCTTCGTTCGTGCGAAATCGACGTTGATCGAACGGCAACGCTGGTTCCTCTGGGTACTCGGTATTTGTACGTTCTTACCATTTGCCGCTAACACGGCTGGTTGGTTGATTACTGAACTTGGCCGTTATCCATGGGTCGTTTATGGCTTACTCACGATTGCCGATGCGGTATCGCCAAATGTCAGTGTTGCTTCGTTGTTGATCTCTAACATCGTCTACTTCTGCCTCTTCAGTGGCCTCGGAATTGTCATGATCGTCTTGTCACGGCGGGCCTTACATCAAGGACCAGATGACTTACTACAAGCTGCTGATGACGCATCATACGATCCTTATGGTAAGGAGGCGTTCAGTCATGAGTAACTTACAATTCTTATGGTTTATACTTGTCGGCGTGCTATTCAGTGGCTTCTTCTTCCTGGAAGGCTTTGACTTCGGGGTTGGGATGACCATCAAGAGTTTGGCACGGACCCGTGATGAACGGGACGTGGTGATTCACACGATTGGCCCACACTGGGATGCCAATGAAGTTTGGTTGATTACCGCTGGTGGGGCAATGTTCGCCTCGTTTCCAATGTGGTATGCTTCCTTATTCTCCGGCTTCTATCTGATTCTCTTGTTGATTTTAGTTGCCTTGATCATGCGGGGTGTCTCATTTGAATTCCGTAGCCGGATGGAAACTGAATCTGGTCGCAACTTCTGGGAATGGGCAGCCGCACTAGGTAGTTTCTTCGCTGCCTTCCTATTTGGGATGATGTTCACCGCGCTGGTCAAAGGGATGCCAATCAACGCCAATGGTGATATGACGGCGCACTTTACGGATTACGTCAACTTGTTCTCAATCGTCGGTGGGGTCGCAGTGACCTTGCTCTGCTACTTGCACGGTTTGAACTTCATTCGTCTGAAGACGACTGGGACGTTGCGTGAACGAGCATTGCAATGGGCCAAACCACTATACTGGGTGCTCTTTGCAGGTGAAGTGGTCTTTGCGATTCTACTCTTCTTCAATACGGATTTCTTCACGAAGAAGCCAATCTCAACAACGATTTTAGTGGTCGCATTGGTCTTATTGACCGTCTTAGCAACCTGGGGCGTTTATGGTAATC
This sequence comes from Lactiplantibacillus sp. 30.2.29, assembly GCF_018991255.1. Taxonomy (NCBI): domain Bacteria; kingdom Bacillati; phylum Bacillota; class Bacilli; order Lactobacillales; family Lactobacillaceae; genus Lactiplantibacillus; species Lactiplantibacillus sp. 30.2.29. Next base: position 49,552 of record NZ_JAGYGU010000003.1, read on the forward strand.
ACGAATGGCTGTCTTTCATCAGCAGTGGCTTATCATTGATTGACGTGGTCGTCTTACTGTTCAACGGCTTATTCCCACGGGTGATGGTTGCCAACAATTCGGCTTACAGCATTCTGATCAAAGACGCGTCGAACTCACCATACACGTTACATCTGATGACGGTGATTTCCTTAACGGTCTTACCGATCATGTTGATTTACTTTATTTGGAGTTACTGGGTATTTTACAAACGCTTGGCATCATAATTTAATTTGATGACAACAGTATCACGGGGTGCGGTGGTACAATGAATTTAACAGCACCAACGGGGTCGCGACCCTGGCCTAGTGCCAGGGGGCGGCCCCGTTCATTTTAAGCGGGGAGGGATCGGATGTGTTTGATCCAGCGTTATTTAAACTACCGGGAATGCGCCGAGCAGCAGGTATTTTAGGCCTGCTGGCGGTCATCGAAGGCATTTGTATTGTATTTCAGGCCTACTATTTGTCGGTCGCCATCGTTGGACTATGGCACTTGCATGCCTTGTCCACGATTCTGCGGCCAATGCTGATATTTGCCTTAGCGTGGGTCGGTCGTCAGCTACTGGTCGTTATCAAAAATCGGGTGATGTACCCCTTGGTTGAGCGGACGAGTGGCGATATGCGTCGGCAAGTCATGCAAAAACTGTATCAATTAGGACCGGGCTACGTCGCGAAGACTGGGACTGGGAACGTGGTCACAACGGCCTTGGAAGGTATCGATAAGGTTCAAACGTACTTAATGTTAGTCGTCATCAAAGTGATCGACATGATGGTGATTCCGTGGATTATTTTAATTTATATTGCGGTATTGCGGTGGCGCGAAGCCCTCTTTCTATTTGCTATTTTTCCACTGATTATCCTCTTCATGATTATTTTGGGTTACGCCGCCCAAGCCAAGGCTGACGCACAGTATGTCGGTTACCAGCGGATGTCCAATCACTTTGTGGATACGCTACGGGGCCTACCAACGCTCAAACAATTAGGACTGTCGAAACGCTATGCGGATAACGTCTATCAAGTCAGTGAAGGCTACCGTAAGCAGACGTTAGCGGTCATCAAAATTGCGATGCTCTCGACGTTTGCACTCGACTTCTTCACGACGTTATCCATTGCGGTCGTTGCCGTCTTCCTAGGGTTCGGCCTGATTAACGGGACGATTAGCCTGTTGCCAGCACTCGTAATTCTGGTGTTGTCACCAGATTACTTCCTACCACTCCGGACGTTTGCGAATGACTATCACGCGACTCTGAATGGGAAAAACGCGTTTGCGGATGTGCAAAAGATGTTAGCGCTGCCGATTCCGACTGATCGTGAACAACTCGGAACGACGCCGATTCATTGGCAAGCAGATAGTACGTTAAGCTTACACGACGTCGATTTTAGCTATGACAATGATGATAAACTAGCGTTGAAGAAGATTGACCTCGAGGTGCACGGCTATCAACGGATTGGGATTATTGGTGCCTCGGGTTCAGGTAAATCGACCCTGATTAATTTGCTCGGTGGTTTCTTGACGCCAGTTGCGGACCAGGGTGAGCTTCAGGTCAATGGTCAAACCGTAACTCACCTGAGTCAACAGGCCTGGCAACAGAGCTTTTTCTACATTCCACAAAATCCCTATTTGTTCCATGCAACCTTAGCTGAGAATCTGGCCTTTTATCAGCCGCATGCGTCGCGTGAAGCGATTGAACAAGCGGCCGAAAAAGCCGGTTTAACGGCTTGGATCGCCACGTTGCCAGACGGACTCGACACCCAGATTGGTGAAGGATCGCGGGGTGTCAGTGGTGGACAAGCCCAACGAATCGCGCTCGCACGGGCCTTTCTGGATGATTCACGGCGAGTCTTACTATTTGATGAACCGACTGCCCATCTGGATATTGAGACGGAAGCGGCCTTGAAGGAGACGATTTTGCCCGTATTAGATGACCATCTCGTCTTCTTTGCGACCCACCGGCTACACTGGATCAATCAGATGGATTACGTGTTAGTGATGGACCATGGCCAAATCGTCGAACAAGGCACGCCAGCAGAATTGGCGGCACATGACGGCGCTTATGTCCGCTTGCGTGATGAAATGGTAGGTGCGATCTAATGAAAGATTTTTTAGCAACATTTAAACACGATACGTGGGTCATGCCATACCTGCGTAAGTACAAAAAATTACTCGCGTTGACGCTGTTTCTAGGCTTGATGACCTTCTTTTGCGGCTCAGCGCTGATGTTTAACTCCGGTTATTTAATCAGTAAGGCGGCGCGGCATCCGTATAATATCCTAATGATTTACGTGCCAATCGTGCTCACGCGGGCGTTTGGGATCGGCCGTCCTGCCTTTCGCTACGCAGAACGGATCACGAGTCATAACTGGGTCTTACGGATCGTGTCAGACTTTCGTAAGAAGTTATACCAAGCGGTCGCCAAGCACGCGGTCGCCATTCGGCAAAACTTTCAAACGGGGGATGTCCTAAGTATCTTGGCGGATGATATCGACCACATTGAGAACTTATATCTGCGGACGGTCTTTCCGACAGTGATCGCGTGGTTCATGACGCTGATTATCGTGATTGCGCTCGGCTATTTCAGTTGGTGGTTCGGATTGCTGATGCTACTGATGTTAGGACTCGTCGTAGTTGTGATGCCACTCTGGTCAGTGCTATTAAACGGCGCGCGGGAATCGCAGAGTCGTCAGATTCAACAGGGCTTTTATACCCAGCTGACAGATTCGGTCATGGGTCTCGGTGACTGGTTGATTGCGGGTCGGCAAGCCGATTTTTACCAACGGCAAACCAAGCCGATTGCGGCGATTGCTGCCCTTCGTAAAAAGGATCACCGGTTTCAATGGTGGCGTGGCTTTTCCATTCAAATTATTTTTGGTGTGATTTGCCTCGCCTTGCTCGTCTGGAGTAGCTTTTACTGGACGACGAATGCCGCTAGTTCTAACTGGATTGCTGCGTTTGTCTTATCCGTTTTCCCATTGGTCGATGCGATGCAGTCGGTGAGTCAAGGGGTCAGTGAATGGCCGACGTATCAACGTTCGATTAAACGGGTCAATGCTCTGGATACCACGCCGGTTGACGAACAGGATCAAACCGTCTTAACGGAGCCGTTCCAAGTCTTACGGGTCGCTGATTTGGACTTCAAATATCCGGGTGGCGGTCACGCAATTTTTGAACATCTTAACTTGACGTTGAAAGCCGGCGAAAAACTGGCACTATTAGGGCCTTCTGGAACTGGTAAGAGTACCTTACTCAAGCTGATTTTAGGGGATGTGACGCCGGATGCTGGGAGCATTCAACTCAATGATATTCCAATCGCACGCTTGCAAAAAGAACGGGCCGACTTGTTCGGTGTCTTGGACCAACAGCCGTACCTCTTTAACACCACGATCATGAACAACGTGCGGATGGGGAACTTACAAGCAACGGATGAACAGGTGAAAGCCGCTCTTAAAGCGGTTGAACTCGAACCCTTGATCACAAGCTTACCCGACGGCTACGAAACGGTCGTAGAAGAGGGCGGGGCGCGCTTCTCTGGCGGTGAGCGTCAACGGTTGGCATTAGCCCGCATCCTACTTCAAGATGCCCCAATCATTATTTTGGACGAACCTACCGTTAGTTTGGATCCAATTACGGAAGCCCACTTGTTGACGACGGTTTTCCGGGTCCTCAACGACAAGACCATTTTGTGGGTCACGCACCATTTAGCTGGTATCAACCACGTCGACCAAGTCCGGTTCTTGGAAGCTGGTAAGTTCGACATGGCCGGGACGCCGGATGAATTATATGCCACAGCCCCACGGTTCAAACGGCTCTATGATTTGGACCAAGGCCATGATAGCCGAGTGTCGGATAATTAAGTGGCTAGGTTGCAAACAGATAGGGTTGAATCGTAAGCTAACTGCCAGTCAACCGGCTAATTCGCATTATTTTTAGCGCCTCAAAGTTAGCCGTTATTGAACTTAAGCAAAAAAACAATCGCGACAAGAACTCATTCTTGTTGCGATTGTTTTTTGTGACCGGTAGTCATCATTTAAGTTACGTAAAGGTACAAGTCGAAACTAGTTGAAAATCAATCCTAAGCCCATGAATACGATAAAGGAGAGACAAATTAAGGTTGCGTTTTTGATTGAGATTGTGAAAGTTTCCCGTTTGACCTGCTTGTGCATGAAGATGCGGGTGTTTTTCCAAACTGGAATGATACTGATTAAAGTCAGGAGGCTGAACTTCGGTAACACGCCCATGATGACCGCAATCACCAGGCAGGCATAGCCCGCAACGTAACTCCAGGCGAAGACTTGAAGCATGACGGGTTTGCCAAGGTAATACAGAATGGTGTGCCGTCCCAGTGCAATATCTTCATCCATATCACAAATGTTATTGGCTAACATAATATTTGAAATCGCGAAGATGGCTAATCCTGAGGCAATCAACACGCCTAACGTTGACGACCAGCTAAGTGGGGCGACGTCGTAAGTATTAATAAAGACGGCAATCCAGAAAATCATGAAGCCCATCGTAAAGCCGGAGAAGAATTCACCGAATGGGCCTTGTGAAATTGGCTTGGGACCGCCAGCATAGAAATAACCAACCGCGTAGGAATAAATCCCCATCCATAGCAGTGGCAGGCCCGTTTGCGTGACGAGCCATAAGCCGATAATCAGCGAGATACCAGCCAATCCAAACGTAATCAGGCGAGCCTGGCCAATTGAAATCTGGTTGACGCCGACCACGTTGGTTTCCTCAAGAAACGCCTGATTATCGTCGTTACGTGGCGCGTGCAGGAAATCTTGGTAGTTATCATTGGCATTAGTTGCCATATGAAAGAGGGACGACGCGATGAAAAATAGCAGTAGATAGCCGAGATGCAGCTGATGATAATTATAAAACGCGTACATACTCCCCAAAACGAACGGTAACACGCTCGCAATTAAAGATTTTATTTCGACAAATTCAAGAAACACCTTTGGTTTCAATGATTTACACCATCCTTTTGTTTGACAACCTAACCAGTTATTTGTACCTTTAGTATAGATTGTATTTTAGAATGTGACTGGCTGCAAGTGTCGGCGTCTTCACGCCCCGGAGCCATCTCTATAAAAAACGGGGGATTTCATGATGATGCAAACCATTTGGCAACCTAATAGTGCCGTAGCAAATGAACTAAAAGCTTTAAAACCGTACCTGGCAGCAAACGTTAAGATTGATAACGCTGCGATCAATCAGCGCGTCCATCAATTATTAGCGGCGGGTGGAAAATTTTTACGGCCGGGCTTTTTTTATTTGTTCAGTCAATTTGGAACTGAGCATGATTCAGTTCGTTTACAGGCGGGCGCGGCGGCCATGGAGCTATTGCACGTGGCGACCCTGATTCACGATGACGTAATTGATGAATCGCCAGAACGCCGCCATGTCACCACCATTCATCAAGATTATGGGCAACGAAACGCGATTTACGCGGGGGACTTACTGTTTACCTGTTATTTTGATCAAGTCTTGATTGCGGCTAAGTCGGCGGATGATATTCGAATCAACACGGCCGCGATGCGCGCCATTTTGCAGGGGGAGCTCGACCAGATGTCCCATAACTACGACCCCACCACGACTGTAGACGACTACTTGGCAATTGCCAGAGGGAAGACAGCTCGGTTATTTAGCCTCAGTTGTGAACAGGGCGCGCACTTTGCGGCTGCTCCTGAAAACGTTGTCAAACTCGCGCAACAAATTGGCGAACGCTTAGGATTGGCCTATCAAATGCTCGACGATGTCCTCGATTTTGCAGGAGACGAAGCTTTGACCCAAAAACCAGTGCTCAACGACCTCAAAGACGGCGTGTACTCGTTACCGTTGATTTATGCGCTGACCGCTGACCCTAATCTGGCGACGATTTTGCCACAGCCAGGCGATAAAATCAGTAACGAGCACCTGCTAATGATTCGCGACCAGGTGATTGCCCTCGGCGGTGTCACTCAAGCCCAACAACTGGCGACACACTATACCAAAACGGCACTGAATTTAATCGACCAGCTACCCGCCGGCGAGACGCAACAGACCATCCGACGACTGGTGACGGAACTGTTAGTACGTAATCATTAGGACGGGTTTGGCTATAAATATCAGTCCAATGACGTGTGCTAGTTAGTCTTTAGCATTAAAGATGATTAAATCATGCCAGTTAGTTCGGATTACTGTTCGTCAGCCGATGCGCGTCCGATTCCGACTTCCGGGGCCGGCTGACAATTGCTGGAACGTAAGCCGACATCGATTTGAACTCACGCAGAAACCCACTGCGTAATTTCAAATACGAGTCTTATTCTAAGCCGGAAGCAACCCACTTCCAGCTAAGAATAATTTGGCTACTGAGCATTGTCAGCCAGCCCCTCCAGTCGGGAACCCGCTCGAATGGCAGATGAACGGCCACCTAATTAGGTACAATTGGCCGCTAAATGTAGGGAGACTGGCCCTTCAGACAAACTTTGAATTGGTATCGTTAATGCTTTACGACATTTGAGTACTGAGAAAATCGCCTGAATTTGATTCATTAATTTCAATGGACGCTTGTCTTGAATTTACTCGATAAATTACCTGCGTTTATAATTCGAGATTTTGCCATCTCAAACAACTAGGGAAAGTTTTGACAAATCCAGTGAAATTGCTGATTCGAAAAGTTAAAACATGGTTTAGAAAGCTTAGTTATCATTAGAAACTAATCTGACAGTTGAATGTCAAAATGACCTTGGACTATGAATCAACGACTAATCTAACAAAAAGTTGAGTTCGCATACGTCTGTCTTTCGAATACTGTCCCGCCTGGAAGCCGGAGTAGGACGCAGCTATCCATCAGTTTTACGTTAACTCGCTTTGTTTCCAGCGGGTCTCAGCTGGCTGCTTTTGACCTTAAGAAATGGCATGATCCATGACAAGCAAACCAGCACAATGCGTGTGAATTCAAATTAAAAAACCAGCTCACAAGCACATGATCAGTGAATTCTGACCGCGTCCTTGTGAGCTGGTTTTTAAGCACGAACAACGTTATTTTTCAAAGGGGTAGCGGAAGTCCCATTGGGTGCGTGCGGCGGTCATGATTGCCATGACGTCGGTCGTTTTCGCCAGACTGGTATTCCGTAATTCGCCGGCGACCATTTTCTGCATGTCAGCGATTTCGTAATTCATTGCGTTGGTACTATCGCCGGCAGTAATCGTCTCCGTGTGGCATTCATTGTCGGTAAAGGTGGCGGTGTCGGCGCGTGGATAGGTGTCGACGGTGAAATAGCCGTTTTCGTACGCAACGATGCCACGTTTAGGCATCTTGGCCCGAAACGTCAACGCGACCGTTGCCAATTCATCGTTGGCGGTCCGCAACGTGATGGTCGAGGATTCGTCGACACCACTGCTGAAACGGTGCATCGTGGTTCCCGTTAAGTAAGGTGTGGCGGTCAAGAATTCTTCGACAAAAGCGAGGGCGTAGACGCCAATATCAAGCAGCGCACCACCCGCAAGGTCCGGATTGAAGAACCGATTCGTCGGGTCAGGTTCTTTGAAGCTCCCAAAACTAGCCTGGACCATTTTCAGATCACCAAGGTGCCGTTCGGCTGCGAAGTCGTGTAACCGTTCATAGAGCGGCATGTGGTAAAGCGTCATGGCTTCGGCCAAGATGAGGTGGTTGCTGGCAGCGACTTCCTTAGCAATTGCGAGTTGGGTGCTCGACATCGTAATCGCTTTTTCACTCAGCACGTGTTTGCCAGCCCGTAATGCCGGCAAAATGGTGTCGATATGGTAGTTGTGTGGCGTTGCCACGTAGACGATGTCGACCTGGTCATCGGCAAGCAGGTCATCTAAATTCCCATAAGCCTTTGGAATGTCATGTTCGGCAGCAAAAGCACTCGCTTTGGCTTGTGAACGTGAGCAGACGGCGTAAATTTCGCCATCGGGTTGATCAAAATATTTAACAAAGCTATGGGCAATGTTACCCAGGCCAACGATGGCCCAACGATAAGTTTTCGACATTGAAAAGTTCCTCCTAGGATTAATCGAATGTGAACACTTACATTTTAGCAAAAAAATAAGAAATTCGCGCTTGATAATCATGTAAAATTAAGCCAAAAGTCGGTAAAATGGGTGTAATTAGTCAGAAGGGAGCATTGGGGATGGCGAAAAAGCGACGACGGCCACGTAAACGAGCGCGTTCACAACTATTCGTGAAAAAGGGCCGTCTTCAATGGCTCAATATTTTAGTCGTGCTTATGGCAATCGTCGGCATGGTCTGGTTCATTCAACACAATTGGACTTCAGCGACCTCGCATTCAACGACCGATACGCTCCCAGCGACGTCACATGCGGCCTTTATCAAGAAGCTCGCGCCCGCAGCGCAACAGCTGGACCAGAAGTATCACGTGCTTGCGAGTATCACGCTGAGTCAAGCGATTCTGGAATCGGATTGGGGCAAGAGCACGAACGCTACGGAAAATAATAACTTGTTTGGCGTCAAATCGGATTCGGGGCGGTTGATGACGACCCAGGAGTATTATGATGGTGCCTATCATACGGTCAAACGGCGCTTTGCGGTCTACGATAGTTGGCACGCCTCACTGGTCGACCATGCCAAAAAATTAGCGTTTGGTACGACTTGGGATTCTCAGCACTACGCCGCGGTCATTAAGGCTACGGATTACAAGGTCGCAGCCAAGGCATTACAGACCGCTGGCTACGCGACCGACCCAAGTTATGCACAAAAATTAATTAATATTATTCAAAAATACGACTTACAACGGTATGATAGAGAGTAAATAAATCAATAAACGCGTTGTCAAAATTCGTGACTAACATTAGTGGCGAACAATGTGTGGCTTGTTGATTTCACTCTAGGAGGTAACTATGCGAGAACTTGAAGAACGCATTTTGAAGGATGGCCGGGTACTTCCCGGTGAAGTGTTGAAGGTGGATGGCTTTTTGAATCACCAAGTCGATCCAGATTTGATGTTTGCGATGGGAACTGAATTTGCCCACCGTTTTCAAGATGCGGGCGTCACCAAGATTTTGACCGTTGAATCATCCGGTATCGCGCCGGCTGTCATGGCTGGTTTAGCGATGCACGTACCGGTCGTGTTTGCACGGAAACACAAATCCGTCACGCTGATCGACGATTTATACACGGCTGAAGTTTATTCATATACGAAGAAGACGTCCAACCATATCTCGATTGCCAAAAAGTTCTTACAGCCCGGTGAAAAGGTCCTCTTGATCGATGACTTTTTAGCGAATGGTCAAGCCGTTCAAGGCATGTTTGAAATTTGTGACCAAGCTCAAGTGACGATTGCAGGCGTGGGAATCGTCATTGAAAAAGTCTTCCAGACGGGTCACCAGATGATCGTCGACCGCGGTGTGCGGCTAGAATCATTGGCTCAGATTACGTCCTTTGACGGGGACCGCGTTCACTTTGCTTCAGAAGACGTGGATGCGTAAGTTTGAACTCAAAAAGTAGGGGGGACTATGATGCAAATTGACGTTGGGATGCTGGTCCTCATTTTTGTCATCAACTTCGTCTACATTACGTTAAACACGGTGCGGTTTTTGCTGGTGATGCGCGGCTATCGGTACTTCGCGGCCTTCGCCAGTGTCATTGAAATTACGATTTACGTCTTAGGGCTGTCACTGGTGCTTGACCGCTTGCATAATCCAATCAATCTGATCGTCTACGCGCTCGGCTACGGCGTCGGTGTGTACGTCGGGATGGTGATTGAAGACCACCTGGCCCTGGGTTACACGATGATTTCAGTCATTTTGCCGGACCCGAAGTCAAGTTTGCCCGGCATCTTGCGGGAAAATGGCTTTGGCGTCACCCAGCACGCGGCGTATGGTCTGGAAGGTGAACGGCTGGCGCTGGAGATTTTAGCCCCACGCAAGAACGAACGGCGCCTCTATGATTTGATCAAGGACGCGGCGCCCAGTGCATTTGTCATCGCTTACGAACCGCGCTATATCTCTGGTGGCTTTTGGCTCAAACGGGTCAAACGACGCAATGCGCGGCGGAAAAAACAGTGATAAACTTGCAACCAGGTGCACCAGCAAGTATGATTGTTACAGGTTAATCAGCGTTAAGTATGAATCAATAATCAAATTATTATTTTAAGCATAGGAAAGTAGGGACTGAAGTGGACAACTCGATTTTAAACCCAGGTGGTACGCTTGGCATCATTGGAAGTAGTACTAATGGTGTTGGATTAGTAATTGCCGCGCGTAATGCTGGCATCAATGTCGGGGTATACGGCGATAACGAAAATACAGAGACCATGGAACTGGCAGATTTTCGCGTTGTCGGAGCCCTCAATGACCAACAACAGTTACAAAACTTTGCGGAACGTTGCGATATGGTGACTTATGAATCAGAAACCATTGACGCGTCCGTCATTAATTTCTTGGCGGCCCATACCCGGGTTCCTCAGGGTGCGGATGCGCTTGAAATCACGCAGGATCGCTCTTTGGAACGGGCGTTCTTTAGTCAACTTAACTTGAACGTGGCGCCGTCTGCCACTATCGTCAGCCTGGACGATGTCTATCAATCAATCGGTTCGATTGGCTACCCAAGTATTTTGAAGCCGATTCAAAAGGGGCTTGGTCAGAATCGCCAGCTGGTCATTAAGACGCAGACGGATATCGTTAAGGCTGCCGACTTGCTCGACTGGGGAACTTACCTGTTAGAATCCTTGATTCCCTATGATAAGGAACTCTCAGTCTTTGGCGCTAAGAGCGGTGACACGACCGCCTTTTTCCCAACGGTCGAGAACCGTTATCAAAATCATGAATTAGTCGCCTCAATCGTACCGGCTCAGATCGATTCAGCCGTTAACGATGAAATGTTGCGGATTACTAAAGAAATCAGTGACAACTTGAACTACACTGGTGTCTTCGAAGTGGCTTTCTTCTTGACGAAGAGCGGCAATTTATATGTCAAACGGGTCGTCCCTGCCATGCACCAAGCGGGTTACGTCTTCGAACGGGCCACGAACATCAGTATGGCTGAACAACACTTACGGGCGATCGCTGGCTTACCATTGATGCCGGTCAAGCAACTAATGCCGGTGGTCGCAGCTTACTTCACGCCGGCTCAAGAAAGTGGCATTCGGACGCAGTGGCAGATCAAGACTAACTGGTTCTTCAATTTCTATCACCGGACACTGCTACAAGCGCACCGTGCACCAGTTGCTGGTCACGTGCTCGTTGAAGCACCGAGTGTCAAAGAAGCCCTCGAACAGATTGAGGACACCAGTATCTGGCGCTTCGGTCAATCCACGCCAGCTGAGACTGAAACTGATACCGAAGACGATGTTTAATTGCAGTCATCAATAATCAATAATTTCAAACTAGTTGTCGGCAGTGCTGGCTAACTAGATCATACATAGTCGTTTCAAGATGTGATCTTCTTGGGGCGGCTATTTTTGTGACGCATTCAGGTCACGATCGCCAGCTGAGGACCGTTGGGAACAGTGTAAATCTGCAGTGGTGGTGGCGTCCTACCGACTTCCGGGGCCGGCCGACAATTGCTGGAACGCAGCCGAACATCGATTTGAGCTCACGCAGAAAATCACTGCGCAATTTCAAATTCGAGTCTTATTCTAAGTCGGAAGAAAGTCACTTTCGACTACGAATAATTTGGCTACTGAGCATTGTCCGGCGGTCCGGCCAGTTGGAAAAACGTTCGAATGGCAGATGAACGGCCACCAATCCTGGCGCAACTCAGCACTGAATAATTAAGAGACTGGGAACTTCAATCAAACTTTGAAGCAACGTCGAGGACGACTTCAAGCAGCTAAATACTGAGAAAGTTGTTTGAAGACTTATAACTAGTTTCAACGGAAATGGGTATAGTCATAAAGTTGACAAAAAAGAATTACCAAACGATTAGCCTTGAACACATCGTCATCTCAGTCAACTAAAAAAGCTCCGATAACGTTCAGTGATGATGATGGTCTCTAGAATGAAAATATGGGTAAGATAGCATAGAAATTATCAAACGTCAGTCCTACAGTGGAATGGAAAAACAACGGTTTGCTAAGAGCCAACGACCAGTCTATCCAAGGTTGAGTCCGCACATGTCTGCCTTTCGAATACCATCCCAGGATGGAAGGTGTTTCTGACAATGCTCAGCGATGAAATTCCACTTAGCAAGCGTTTTTGGCTTGGTTAGTGGAAGACCAGCATTTAAGACGTGGGTTGTCGGCTTAAATCTGTATCCATCGCGTTCCAGCGTTGTCAGAAATACCTGGAAGCCGGTATAGGACGGACTAACTAAATAGATTTACACTAACTTGCCTTACTTTCCAGCGGGCCATAGCTGGCGGTTTTGACTTTCGCAGCTACTACAGTCAAAAACAATTCAATTTGAAAGTTAATAAAAGCTTATGTAAGCACGAGGATGGAGTAAAATTAGGGTGTGTCGGTTGCCAGGGTCGTGAGTGGTATTTTTGTCCGCGATGACGGCTTTAAAGTTCAGCAATCATGCCCAAAATTTGCTATAATGTTTGGTGACTGATTTTTAGAAAGGGTGGCGAACAGCGTGTCGAAAGAAAGCCTATTGGCAGGAATGAATGACAAGCAACAGGAAGCCGTATTAGACACAGAAGGACCGCTACTAATTATGGCCGGTGCTGGCTCGGGGAAGACGCGAGTACTGACACACCGGGTAGCTTATTTAATTGAAGAACGAGGGGTCAACCCTTGGAACGTCTTAGCGATTACCTTTACCAACAAGGCCGCACGTGAAATGCGTGAACGGGTCGGAAAATTGCTAGGGGAATCGGCACAGGAAGTCTGGGTCTCAACGTTCCATGCATTGTGTGTTCGGATTTTACGTCGTGATATCGAGCAGATTGGTTACAACCGGGCGTTTACGATTGCGGGGACTAGTGAACAACGGACACTGGTCAAACGAATTTTGACGGAACAAAATATTGATTCGAAGAAGTTTGACCCGCGCTCGATTTTGTCCGCGATTTCGAATGCCAAAAACGATTTGCAGACGCCTGAAATGTATAAGGAATCCGCTGCAAGTCCTTTTGAAAGTGTTGTTGCGGATGTTTATTTACAATATCAACGCGAACTGGCTGCCGACCAAGCAGTCGATTTTGATGACTTGATCATGCTGACGATTCGGTTATTTAAACAAAATCCGGAGACGTTGGCTTGGTACCAAAATAAATTCCATTATATTCACGTGGATGAATATCAAGATACGAATAACGCCCAGTACACATTGGTCAACTTGTTAGCAGACAAGTATAAGAACCTCTGTGTCGTTGGGGATGCCGACCAATCCATCTATGGTTGGCGGGGTGCCAACATGGAAAATATCCTGGATTTTGAAAAGGATTATCCACAAGCCGACACCGTGATGTTGGAACAAAACTACCGATCAACGAAGACGATTTTGTCGGCTGCTAACGCGGTCATCAATAACAATTCAACGCGCCGGCCGAAGAAGTTATGGACGGAAAATGAATCGGGCGACAAGATTTCTTACTATCGTGGTCAAAGCGAGAGTGACGAAACGCATTTTGTGATTGCCAAGATTCAGGAGAGCATGCAAGCCGATAATCTTAATTACGGTGACTTTGCCATCCTGTATCGAACCAACGCACAGTCTCGGGTCATGGAAGAATCGCTGGTCAAGGCCAACATTCCTTACACGATGGTCGGGGGCAACAAGTTCTACGACCGCAAAGAAATTCGCGATGTTTTGTCCTATTTGACACTTGTCGTCAATGATCAAGATTCAATGAATTTTGAACGGGTCGTTAATGAACCCAAACGTGGTATTGGGCAGACTAGTGTTGAAAAGCTTCGGTTGTTTGCGGATGAAGCAGGTTATTCAATGCTCGAAGCCGCTAGCAACGTCGATATGGCCAACGGTATTTCAGCGCGGGCCAAAGGGGCATTAGCTAAGTTTGCGGCAACGATGAATGAATTACGCGCGATGCGTGAATACTTGTCAGTGACTGATTTGACGCAAGAAATCCTGAACCGGACTGGGTACATGAAGGCCTTGAAGGATGCCAAAGCAACCAAATCACTAGAAGCTCAGGCACGGATCGAAAACATCGAAGAATTCTTGTCCGTTACCAAACAATTTGATGATAGTTATCAACCTGAAGATGAAGACAGCGATAAGTTTGTTGATTTCTTAGCTGACTTAGCCTTAGTCTCGGATGTCGATAACGTGGAAGAAGAACCGCAAGCTGTGACGTTAATGACGCTGCATGCGGCTAAGGGGCTGGAATTTCCAGTCGTCTTCCTGATTGGTTTGGAAGAGGGCATCTTCCCATTGTTGCGTGCGATGATGGATGAAGATGAATTGGAAGAAGAACGACGCTTAGCCTACGTTGGGATTACCCGGGCTGAAAAGAAGCTGTATTTGACCAATGCCTACTCACGGATGTTGTATGGTCGGCGTCAAAACAACCCGGCATCACGGTTCGTGGAAGAAATTGAACCGGACTTAATCAAGAATGAAAATACGTTGGATGGCGCCAGCAGCACTGGGCCAAAAGTGCCGTTTGGTAACGATCGTGAACGGCGAGCCTTTACACCATCCTACAAGAAGAACCCAGTCGGAACGCGTGCCACGGTCAAAAAAGCCGCTGGAACGGGTGCTGACAAGAATAGTTGGTCAATCGGTGATAAAGTCAAGCACCGCAAGTGGGGTACTGGAACGGTTGTGAAGGTGACTGGCGCTGGCGAGGATGCTGAATTAGACATTGCCTTCAAATCTGAAGGGATCAAGCGTTTATTAGCGGCGTTTGCACCGATTCAAAAAGTACAAGATTAGTTAGGAGGACTAGCTGATGGCAGACGAACCCAACACAATGACCGTCACACAGGCGGCTGAAGAGGCGGCGACTTTACGGCAAACGTTAAATGAATGGCGGCGGCAGTACTATGATGAAGACGCACCGAATGTTGAAGATAGTGTTTATGACCAAAAGTATGAACGCTTAGTCGAACTTGAACAACAATTTCCGCAATTGGTCACGCCCGATTCGCCAACGCAATTAGTTGGTGGGACGGTCAAATCTGGTTTTGACAAAGTCACTCATGAGATTCCAATGTTGTCATTAGGCGACGTCTTCTCACAAGCCGAATTGCAGGAATTCGCGGACCGGTTGGAACAAAATGTCGGTCATGCGGTGGATTATAACTGTGAGTTGAAAATCGATGGGCTCGCGCTCTCCTTGCGTTATGAAGACGGGGTGCTCGTTCAAGGGTCTACTCGTGGTAATGGGACGGTCGGTGAAGACATCACGGCCAATATCAAGACGATCAAGTCGATTCCACAACGATTGACCAAGCCATTGACGATTGACGTTCGGGGCGAATGTTATATGCCGAAAGCGGCGTTTGCAGCGTTGAACGAACGGCGAGAAGCAGCCGGTGAGCCGGTCTTTGCTAATCCGCGGAATGCGGCAGCTGGGACGTTGCGGCAGTTAGATTCACGCGTGGTCGCCGAACGTCAGCTGAGTACCTTCATGTACAACATTGCCGACTATGAACCGCTCACAGCCCGGACGCAGAGCGACATGTTGACGGAGTTTGCTGACTTAGGGTTTGCGATTAATCCTGACTTTAAGGTCGCCCATTCGATGAGCGAAGTCTTTGACTATATCGATCAGTATCAAAATGAACGACCAGAGTTGGCGTATGGTATCGATGGGATCGTCATCAAAGCCAATCCATTACCACTACAACGGTCATTAGGTGCCACGGTCAAAGTACCACGGTGGGCGATCGCGTATAAATTCCCGCCCGATGAACAACCAACGACCCTGTTAGATGTTGAATGGACGGTTGGTCGGACGGGCGTCGTCACGCCAACTGCAGTGATGGAACCCGTTCAATTGGCGGGGACAACGGTCGCTCGCGCGTCTCTGCATAATCCGGATTACGTTGCGGTTAAGGACGTCCGCATCGGCGACACCGTCTTGTTGCACAAGGCTGGCGATATCATTCCCGAAATTTCATCGGTCGATTTAAAACAACGGCCAAAAGACGCGCAGCCGCTCGAGATTCCAACGGATTGTCCGTCATGTGGCGCGCCACTGGTTCATTTGGAAGACGAAGTGGCGTTACGGTGCATTAATCCGAAGTGTCCGGCGCAAGTCCAAGAAGGGCTTGTCCACTTTGCCTCCCGTAATGCGATGAACATCGATGGCTTAGGGCCACGGATTATTGCCCAATTGTATACCAATCATTTGGTGGCGGATGTCGCTGATTTATATCGATTGACGAAGGACCAACTGTTAACTTTAGATAAAATAAAAGATAAATCTGCTGAAAAGCTCTTGACAGCAATTGACCGTAGCCGTGATAATTCACTTGAACGGTTATTGTTCGGCCTTGGTATTCGGCACGTTGGCGCGAAGGTGGCTCGCCTGATTGCGCAACATTTCGGCACCATTGAAGCGTTGATGGCGGCGAGTCAGGAAGAAATTGCGGCCATTGATTCGATGGGTGACGTGATTGCAAACGCCGTCGTTCAATATTTTGAGAGTGACGAAGTGCATACGTTGATCAGCGAATTGCAAGCCGTTAAGGTGAATACCACGTATCAAGGCCCTAGTGCCACCGTGGCAGAAGATAGTAATAGCTGGTTTGCAGGTAAACGGGTCGTTTTAACGGGTAAGCTGGAAAGCTTCACCCGTCCTGAAGCGACGCAATGGCTGCAGGCCCATGGTGCCACGGTAACGGGGAGCGTCTCGAAAAAGACCGACCTCGTCATTGCAGGTAGCGATGCCGGAAGTAAGTTGCAAAAAGCACAGCAGCTGGACATTACCGTATGGGATGAAGCCCGGTTCAGCGAAACAATGAGGGAGGATACACAAGCGTGAATGTCAAACGCATACGCACGATTGGTCTAGTAGCAATGGCTGCCATTGTTCTAGCCGCCTGCGGTAATTTAAAAAATTCATCATTTGGCTCGAGTAGTAGCAGTACCACGACGACTGGGACGAAAACGACCACGACGACTGGGACGACCGACAGCGAATTTTATCAAGGTGTGATCAAGAATGGTCGGTACCGCACGAGTAAGTCTCGTGGAATCGCCGCATCACAAAATGATAACGTCATGAATTTGAAGAGCTTTGAAAGTGGCCTCTTGGACGTTTCTAAGAAGGTCTTTCCAACCAGCAAGTACGTCTTCCAAGAAGGCCAGTATTTGAGTTCGTCAACGGTCGAAAATTGGTTGGGCCGTAAATCAAGCAGTAATTCTGAAGGCTTGAACCCGAAAAGTAATGGTAAGACTGGGGAGACGACCCGGAATCCGATTTACTTACAACAGCTTGAAGAACAGGACTACATGGTCCAAAATGGGAGTAAGCTGTCCCTTGGTGGGGTTACGATCGGGCTCGGGATGAACTCTGTCGATTACTATACTAAGGTTGAATATGGGGCGACCTATGAGACGAACATTTCAACGACTGAATTAACGGCACAAGGGAAGAAGATGGCTAACACCGTCTTACAATGTTTGCGTCAACGTTCAGCTTTGAAGAGTGTCCCAATCGTATTAGCCCTCTATAAGCAATCATCTAACGATAGCTTAGTGGGCGGTGACATGATTGCCTACGCCGTGTCTAAGAATGGGTCGACATCAATTTCCAATTGGACCTCATTGAACTGGAAGAATTACGTCTTCCCAGCAACCTCAGAGTCTAAGAACTCGGGCGCTAATAGTAACGATGAATCAGACTTTAGTCAATTTAAGTCGCATGTTCAGAACTTCTTCCCGAACTTGTCTGGTGTGACTGCCAATGCCCACTATAAAGACAAGTCGTTGAGCAAGTTAAGTGTCAACATTACCACTAAGTTCTACAGTGAGACTGAAATCATTAGCTTTACGCAGTACTTAGCGACCGCTGCAAAACGGTACTTGCCATCTGGGATTCCAGTGGAAATCACGGTCAAGAGTGCCAATGGCGATATCCAAAGTTTCTTAGCGCGGACTGCGAAGGGTAGCTCGTATTACACCCACGTCTTTAGTGACCAGGGCGACGATTAAATAATTAAGTAGATTTGAGAAAGAAGGAAATCTGATGGCTGAAGAACGGATTAATGCCGAACAAGTCCAACACGTTGCCAGTTTGGCAAAATTGGAATTTACACCAGACCAACTGGCGATGTTTACACCCCAGTTGGAAAAAATCATCGGCATGTTCGAAGAATTGAGCAAGGTTGATACGACTGGCGTTCCCGTGACGTCACGGATGAGTGACCATACCAATACGTTACGTGAGGACGTGGCGGTCAAGAGTGATGAAGAACTACGGGAAGCGTTATTGAAGAACGCGCCAGAAACGGCCAATGGCTTGATCAAAGTGCCAGCAATTATTGATGAAAGTGGGGACGGTGAATAATGACTTATTTCGACCAAGATCTGACTAGTTTACATGCTGATTTAGTCGCCAAGAAAATCAGTGCGACCGAACTAGCCAAGGCCACTTTTGCCACGATGAATCAGGTTGACCCCCAATTAGGGGCCTTCTTGAATTTAAATGAAGAACAGGCATTGCAACAAGCCGCAGCCTTAGACCAAAAAGGCATCGATGAAAACAATGTGTTTGCCGGAATTCCGATGGCGGTCAAGGATAACATTGTGACCAAGGGCTTAACGACCACGGCGGCATCTAAGATGTTGGAAAACTTTGTGCCGGTCTATAACGCGACCGTTGTTGACAAATTATTAGCCAGCAACGCCTTAATCGTCGGTAAGACCAACATGGATGAATTTGCGATGGGTGGTTCGACGGAAACGTCAGCCTTCCACGTGACCCGTAATCCATGGGACATCAGTCGCGTTCCTGGTGGTTCATCGGGTGGTTCAGCCGTTGCGGTTGCTTCTGGACAAGTGCCAGTTGCACTCGGTTCTGATACTGGTGGTTCAATTCGTCAACCATCTTCATTCAACGGCATCGTTGGGATGAAACCAACGTACGGTCGGGTCTCACGCTGGGGTCTGATCGCGTTTGGTTCATCACTCGACCAAATCGGTCCGATGACACGGACGGTCAAGGATAACGCGGCGGCCTTAAACATGATTGCCGGTAACGATGTTCATGATACGACCTCGTCACAACAAGCCGTACCAGATTTCACCGCTGGTTTGACTGGTGATATCAAGGGTATGAAGATTGGGTTGCCTAAGGAATATATGGGCGACGGTATTGATCCGAAGGTCCGCGAAGTCATCGAACAAGCCGTTAAACAATTCGAAGACTTAGGTGCGACCGTTGAAGAAGTCTCATTGCCAAATAGTCGCTATGGTGTGGCTGCATACTACATCATCGCGTCATCAGAAGCTTCATCTAACTTACAACGGTTTGATGGGATTCGTTACGGTTTCCGGGCGGAGGATGTCAAGAACTTGGAAGACGTCTATGTTCGTAGCCGTTCTGAGGGCTTCGGTGATGAAGTTAAGCGTCGGATCATGCTTGGAACGTTCTCGCTTTCAGCAGGGTACTACGATGCCTACTTCCACAAGGCCGGCCAAGTTCGGACGATGATTATTAATGATTTCAATAAGGTCTTTGAAGATTACGACCTCATCATGGGCCCAGTTGCACCAACGCCAGCGTTCAAGTTAGGCGATGAACTCTCAGACCCAATCACGATGTATATGAACGATGTCTTGACGATTCCGGTCAACTTGGCGGGATTGCCAGGGATGTCAGTGCCAGCTGGGTTTGCAGACGGGTTACCAGTTGGACTGCAATTAATCGGTAAGGCGTTTGATGAAAGTACGCTCTACAAGGCGGGTTATGCCTTTGAACAGGCGACCCAAGTCTACAAGCAAACCCCGAAAGTCGGAGGTGCTAACTAATGAATTTTGTAACCACGATTGGTTTGGAAGTCCACGTTGAATTAAAAACGAATTCCAAAATCTTTAGTCCTTCACCCGTGCAATTTGGTTCCGAACCAAATGCCAACACCAATGTGATCGATTGGGGATATCCTGGGGTACTGCCAACACCGAACAAGGGTGTTGTCGAAGCCGGAATCAAGGCCGCAACTGCCTTACACGCACAGATCGAGCACCATACGTACTTCGACCGCAAAAACTACTTCTATCCAGATAACCCTAAGGCCTACCAAATTACGCAGCATGAAAAGCCAATTGCGCATGATGGTTGGATCGAAATCGAAGTTGATGGCAAGAAGAAAAAAATCGGTATCGAAGAAATGCATATTGAAGAAGATGCCGGGAAGAACACCCACGAAAATGACTATTCCTATGTCGATTTGAACCGGCAAGGGACGCCATTGATCGAAATCGTTTCGAAGCCGGATATTGCGTCACCAGAAGAAGCTTATGCTTACTGTGAAGCATTGCGGCAACGGATTCAATTTACCGGTGTTTCAGATGTTAAGATGGAAGAAGGGTCCATGCGGGTCGACGTTAACATTTCGATTCGGCCAGCAGGTTCGGATAAGTACGGTGTGAAGACCGAAATGAAGAACTTGAACTCCTTCAACTATGTCCGTAAATCGTTGGAATACGAGGAAAAGCGGCAACAACAAGTCTTAATGTCTGGTGGCAAGATTCAACAAGAGACACGTCGGTTTGACGAAACAACTGGTGAAACGATTTTAATGCGGGTCAAGGAAGGTAGCGATGATTACCGTTACTTCCCAGAACCTGATATTCCAGCCGTCAACATTGACGATGATTGGATTGCAGCGGTCAAAGCCACGATTCCAGAAATGCCTGGTTCACGGCGCGAACGTTACGTCAACGAATTTGGTTTGACGGCTTATGACGCGGGTGTTTTGACGCAGACTAAGGAAATGTCTGACTTCTTTGATGACACGGTCGCACAGGGTGCCGATCCTAAGTTGGCCTCGAACTACTTGCAAGGGGACGTCAACGCCTACTTGAACGAGCACAAGGTCGACTTGTCAGCGACTGAGTTAACGCCAGAACATTTGGCGGGCATGATTAAAATGATTACCGACGAGACGATTTCAAGTAAGATCGCCAAGAAAGTCTTCAAAGCAATCATGGCTGGTTCAGAACCCGTTCAATGGGTCAATGACAAGGGCTTAGTTCAATTGTCAGATCCAGCTAAGTTACAACCAATCGTTGATGACGTATTGGACAACAACCAACAATCAATCGACGACTTTAAGAATGGGAAAGACCGGGCTGTCGGCTTCCTCGTGGGTCAAATCATGAAGAAGACGCATGGTCAGGCCAACCCGAAAGTGGTCAACCAATTATTAATGACGTCATTAAAAGCACGATAATTGCATCAAAAGGCACGGTAGCGTGTTGGGGTAGGTCGGTTAGGTCTTGGACCTGAATCACGATTCTATGACCAGTAGTTGGCACGACTAAGCACAGAACACTCGACCGTGCGAGCGGAGGAATAGGAAACATGCGTAAACGGGCACGACTTATTTACAACCCGACTTCTGGACGTGAGGCACTCGCCCACGATCTAGTTGAAATTCTTGGTATCTTTGAACAAGCTGGCTATGAGACCAGTGCGTTTGCGACGACGCCAGCCCCTAATTCGGCGGCTGACGAGGCGCGACGGTGTGCCAAGGATGGGTTCGAACTGATTGTAGCAGCTGGTGGTGATGGGACCATCAATCAAGTAGTAAACGGGCTAGCTGGCTTAAAACGGCGGCCTAAGATGGCCATTATTCCGGCGGGTACGACCAATGATTATGCCCGGGCACTGCGGATTCCGCGAAATGATCCGGTCGCCGCGGCCAAGGTCGTTTTAAAGAACCAGACGGTCAAAATGGACATCGGTCAAGCCGGTGACCAATACTTCATCAACATTGCGGCTGGGGGCATGTTGACGGAATTGACTTATGACGTGCCATCACAATTGAAATCGATTTTCGGTTACGCCGCATACTTGGCCAAAGGGGCTGAGTTATTGCCACGCGTGAAACCGATTGAGATGGATCTGAAATATGATGGTGGCCATTATCAAGGCAAGGCGTCCATGTTCTTCTTAGCGCTGACGAATTCGGTCGGTGGCTTCGAACAGTTGGTGCCGGATGCCTCGCTCGACGACGGTAAGTTTACGATGATTATCGTTAAGACCAGTAATTTGGCCAAAATGCTCCACCTGATGACCTTAGTGCTCAATGGTGGTAAGCACATCAATGATCCAAGCATCATCTATGTCAAGACGAGCAAGGTCGTTGCTAAGCCAGCTGATAAGGACCGGTTGATGATTAACTTAGACGGGGAATACGGTGGTGATGCACCGATGACGTTCCGTAACTTGAAGCAACACATTGGAATGTTTGCCGATACGGACCGCATCCCTGATGAAGCAATCACCGACACTGATCCAGAATTAGAAGATGCAGAACGGCACTTCGTTTCGGCCGTCGACCAGTTGCCAGCCGCAACTGAGGACGACGAAAAAACAGAATAACTTGCTTAAATTACCGTTTACCGATACAATGGTGGACGGTAATTTTTTTAAGAGTGCAACGTTCAGCGGGTTGTGCTCGAGCATTGCCTAGCTAGTTGATTATTGCGGTTTTGGCAATGGTCAACTGGCGTAACAAGCGGAGTGCACAGCTGAAGGTTGCACGTTTCGACAATAAGGCTAGGACGAGACTGAGCTAGTTAATTATTGCGGTTTTGGCAATGGTCAACTGGCGTAGCAAGCGGAGTGCACAGCTGAAGGTTGCACGTTTCGACAGTAAGGCTAGGACGAGACCGAGTGAGTTGATGGTTGCGGTTTTTGCAAGTATCAACTAGCGTAGCAAGCGGAGTGCACAGCTGAAGGTTGAACGTTTTAACAGTAAGGTTGGGACGGGGCGTGTGAAGTGAAATGATGCAGTTTCGACCCCAAAACGAGTGCACGTGCAGCTTAGCAATATGACCTGCAACCCGTTTGAACGCCTGGTAGTACAGTTATATCCAGCCAAACAGATAATCAAAAGAACTCACAAAGAAAGCAAGAGGAAACCAATGAAAGTTAATTTACCAGTGCATAAGGGTGACGTGTTAGATGTCACCATCATGGACTTAACGTATCAAGGCATGGGAGTTGCCAAAGTTGATAACTACCCGATTTTTATTGAAAATGCCTTACCGGAAGAAAAAATCACGGTCAAAGTGACGAAGACGACAAAGAATTTTGCGTTCGGGGAAGTTGAAAAAATCAACCAAGTCAGTCCGCACCGAGTCAATCCAAAGGGCCGCGTTTATCGGCAGACTGGGATTGCGCCATTGCAACACCTAGAATACAGTGAACAGCTGAAATTCAAACAACATCAGGTCGCTGAATTATTCGCTAAAGTGCACATGGATGATGTTGAAGTCTTGCCAACGATTGGGATGGACAATCCGACCCAGTATCGGAATAAGGCGCAAGTGCCTGTTCGCCAGGTTCAGGGGCAATTAACGACTGGTTTTTACAAGAAGAACAGTCATCAATTAATGCCAATTGAAGATTATTATATTCAGGATCCTGAAATTGATAAGGCAATCGTGGTCGTACGCGATATTTTGCGGAAGTATCACGAAGCAGCCTATGATGAATTCCATCACAGTGGCACGATTCGGACGATTATGGTTCGTCGGGGCTACTACAGCCACGAGATGATGGTGGTCATCGTCACTCGGACGAAGCACTTACCGATGGCTGACGTGGTCACACAAGAGATTCAAGCCGCCTTACCAGAAGTGGTCAGTGTGATTCAAAACGTTAACTCAAAGAAGACTAACGTGATTTTAGGGCCGGTTAACAACGTGTTAGCAGAAAAGTCGACAATTGATGACCAATTATTAGGATTGACGTTTGCTATTTCGGCACAATCATTCTACCAGGTCAATCCACAACAGACTGAAAAACTGTATCAATTGGCGATTGACCGCGCTGGATTGACGGGTAATGAAACGGTGATTGACGCTTATTCCGGTATCGGAACCATTTCACTGACGATGGCGCAACATGCTAAGCAGGTGTATGGGGTCGAAATTGTTCCCGCTGCGATTGATAATGCTCGCCAGAACGCGGATAAGAATGGTATCACGAATGCCAAGTTTGTGTTGGATAGCGCTGAAAAAGCGATGGCTAAGTGGCAAGCGGATGGTATCAAGCCAGACGTAATCGTCGTCGATCCACCACGCAAGGGTCTGGACGCTGACTTCATCAAGAGCGCCGGCGAAATGGCACCAAAACGGGTCGTTTACATTAGTTGTAACCCATCAACCTTAGTTCGCGACGTTCAACGGTTTGCGGAATACGGGTACCAGATCAGTGCACCAGTTCAACCTGTAGACCAGTTCCCACAGACGCCGCATATTGAATCGGTGACGGTATTGGAACGTAAAGAAAAATAGTTTTTTGAATGCCGGTATAAAGGCATTCATGATAGCTGAAAAGTGTGCCAGTTCCGTTTTTGTTGACGGAAATTGGTACACTTTTTTTGTTGTCACGATTGACGATGCTTTTCTTGTAATTGTTGGTGTACTTGTTCGGCTGTGTAGGTCTTACCATGCTTAAAGTCATCGAAGCCTTTTTGAATTTTTTGATCAAATTGTTCTGTCGTTAAAGTCGAGGCATCTAATGGGTGATGATGAAGCTTGACTTCAAAAGGGATGCCTTGTTGTTCCACCACTTGTTGTAGAAACATACTGAGTGCTGTTGACATCGGAATTTGAAGTTTGTCTAATACATCTTCAGCCTGATTTTTTAGTTCTGGGCTGACTCTAGTGAAAACGCTGGCTGTTTTCTTGATTGGCTTTGCCATATTAATTACCTCCACATTCAAGTTGTTGATGTGACATTATCTTTTTTGCAATCTAATAGCAAGCATTTGCAATCATTTCGTCAGTGAGCTCGTCCAGCGTAAATAGCGCGAGTATTATCTTCATTCATGGTGCAAGCTAACCACGTAATTATGATTCAAAAGGTGGTATTACAGACGGTACGGGCGTATAGTCTTGAGGAGGGGCTAGTGCAGCATGTTGGAAAGCAGCCTTTAATTTTTTTCGTTGACTATTCTCCAGTACGTAACAGTTAGGTATCGTCATGAGAATAGCCGTGATTCGTTTTTTCTCAGATTGTACCTGAAGTTCTAGTTTCAAGACAGCTCTATATAGGGCCTTTTGCTGGTCTATTTGTATGGAATAGTTTGTTTAAAAGGCGAGTATCAAGTTATAATCATAAGCAATTATTACAAATGATGAGTAATTCACGAAGAGGTGATAGTCATGAAAACGACAAAAACTAGGCGTCAGGGTAATGCGATTACGCTAACGGTTCCTGAATCATTCAAGATTGGTGTTGGCGTAACAGTTAGGCCACATCTAACTGATTATGGAATCTTTTATGAATTTGCTCAGGACGATGACTGCTTAG
Organism: Lactiplantibacillus sp. 30.2.29; assembly: GCF_018991255.1. Taxonomy (NCBI): domain Bacteria; kingdom Bacillati; phylum Bacillota; class Bacilli; order Lactobacillales; family Lactobacillaceae; genus Lactiplantibacillus; species Lactiplantibacillus sp. 30.2.29. Next base: position 74,949 of record NZ_JAGYGU010000003.1, read on the forward strand.
ACTTTAGTGAAAACATTCTTCAGGATCTGGTTCATCAAGGGTACGAAGGCCAAGAATTAATCACCCAGTTCAAAAAGATGAAAAGGCAGTTGCCTAAAGCGATGGATCGTCTAATTGAGGATTCGGACGATGGCATAACAATGACTAAAGAGGAAGCTGCTAAGGCAATTGGCCTGTAAATTCATCTCTGAAGATGAGTAATGATGAAGCCAATAAAACCAGTCTTTTTGGACAATATTTACGATGATATTGCCAGCGCCCCCTGATGTTGAATCACTCAAAAGGTCGGTTTAAGAATATTATTGTGCCAACTTGGTCTAGCAATTAAAGCTAGACTTTTTAATTACAATTACTATGAACTAAGCATCCTAGTGACGCTAGTAGCAGCGCCTTGTTGCCCTCAGTAATTGAAACTGACCACAATCACATAAATTGTTTGGCCCTAGCAGAAATAGTCCGTGAAAAGGGCTACAATGGGCCTATACTCTAGTGAGCGTGAAAGGATGTTTTCCATGAAATTAGATGATCTGGTTGACCCGTTTGTTAATGCTGAAGATGGTATGATCTACTACTACCGTCGTTCAACGGATGAGATTGTGGTACTAGTAAATGATCAATTTGCGGATGACGACAGCAATGATAAATTAGCAGAAGCCATTGATGACAATCGTGATGACTATGTGAGCTTTCCAACTGAGATCGACATTCACGATTATCAGATTATGAGGGATTATGTTGATCAAGTGGCTGATGATCGTCAAAGAGAGCGGCTAGAACAAGCAATCAGTGGGCGAGGCGCCTTTCGTAGGTTTCGGTCAACAATTGAACAACTTGGTTTATTAGAGCAATGGTATGATTTTGAAGCGCAAGCCTATCACGATATGGCCGTTGAGTGGTGCCACGAAAATGACGTGCCATATGAAGAATAGGGGAGTCTTTGTAAGCGTGAATGTTTGCGATGATTTTAGGCAGTTGGTGTTGATTTAGCCACTTACAAATTGGTTATCACCCTTAGCCAGTTAGCGACAACTAATACACTAAAAACAAAAATGCTTATGTGACAATTTATCAAGATTACGCTTGGTTGAATTTTTTCGGTGTGGGTCAGTTGGCTATTTGAATTTCAATAAGTACCCCCGTAAATAATTGTATTTATTGGTCAATTATTAAACGCAAACGCCATCGAATATCTTAAAATAAATAAAAAATAAGCGTTTTATCCCGGTTTTTGCGCAGTATGGGTTATAATGAAACACGAAATAAACCAAAAAACGGGGGAGCATAATGGTAAAGAGAAGAACACTAACACAAGCAAAAGTATTAGCGACAGCTAATCAGTTAATTGAGAGTAAGGGTATTAACGGATTAACGATTCGTGACTTAGCGTTAGTTTTGGATGTCCGGCCACAATCCATTTATAATTATGTTGATAGCCTGAGTGATCTATTGGATCAGGTCGGTCTCCAATTTGTTCAAAATGTGGCTGATCGGTTGACTGAAAAAATTGCCAATGTTGATGGCGATGAAGCCTTGATGGCCTTTGCACAGGAATTTCGGGCGGCCTGTGTTCAACATCAACGTTTGGCACCGCTATTACTGGATTTGAATGACAACTTGAAGATTCCACGCTCACGTAAAGCAATCGTGCAGTTGTATCAAATGATGTTTAAACCTTTACAATTGGACGACTCAGCGCGGGTTGAAAATACGTTGTACCGGTCGACTTTATTCGGCTTCATCATTCAGGAAATCGGTGGCTTTTTCAAAATGAGCGGGACAGAACTTGATGAACGTTTTACAAAGGTCATGCAGCTGGCAATTGACCAGACGCATTTACCAGCGGATGAAACTAACGATTAATGATAATCACGGCTAGCCATATCGGGTGGCCGTTTTTTTATTCGGTCAAAATGCAAATGTCTGCCAACTTTGTGGGACACGTCACGGATAGCGAGTGCCGTGATAACATGAAAATGGGCAGGCAGTCACGAAGCGTGTTGGCGCTGTCAACCTTGGTTGTGAAGCACGTGCGCAGCTTCTAGCCCCATGGCAATCAGTTTGATAGTATCGTAATCATAACGAAAAGATTAATTTTACAATGGAAAGCATAAATTCGGGCGTTTTTTTCGCATCGCCTTTAAAAAATCGTTTACAATAAGGTTAACGTTATTTTTGTAAACGGGGAGGGCGCGCCATGTCAGAACGTTATTTATCAGCAATTGAACACGGGTTAACGTCCAAAGAGGTTGACCAGCGCCTGACAGCGGGCCTAAAAAATGAGCCGTTACCGCCTTTGACGCGGTCGGTCAAACAGATTTTTCGTGACAATTTACTGACACTTTTTAATTGTATCAATGTTTTGTTAGCCGGATTAGTCCTGTTGACGGGTAGCTATAAGAACATGCTGTTTCTATTCGTCGTCATCGTCAATACGGCAATCGGGATATTCCAAGAGATTCGGGCTAAACGGCAGGTGGACAAGTTGTCGCTGTTGTCAGCTACGAAGGTAAAAGTCCGGCGCGATGGCCAAACGTTGGCAATTGCACAGGATGAAATCGTCCAGGATGATTTATTACTGGTCACACGTGGTGAGCAACTTCCAGTCGACGGCTTGGTACGTGAAACGAGTGGCCTCGAAGTCGATGAGTCGCAAATTACCGGTGAAGCTGACCCCGTCATTAAGGGCGCCGGGGACGAACTGGTCTCCGGCAGTGTCATCCTTGGTGGCCACGGGGTCGTGCAGGCGACACAGGTCGGACACGGTAGTTTTATCAAACAGATGGCACGGGCTGCCAAGCAAAAACGGCGGACACCGAGTCAATTATTAACGATTATCAATCGAATTATCAAAATATTGACGTTCACGATTATTCCACTAGGTGCCGGACTCTTCATTTCGACAATGATGCGTGGTGAAAGCCAGAATCGCGCGATTTTAGGAACCGTGGCGGCGATGGTCGGTATGATTCCAGAAGGGCTGGTGTTGCTGACCTCTGTGGCTTTAGCTGCCGGGGCGTTTACCCTTGGTCGTCACCAAGTCCTAGTCCGGGAGTTGCCAGCAATCGAAGCGCTCGCGCGGGTCGATACGCTGTGCCTAGATAAGACCGGGACGATTACGAGTGGCAAGCTCGTCTTTGAACGGGTCGAACCATGGGGCCAGATTGCTCAGAAGGCTGTGGAAGACCGACTGGCCGCATTGGTCACAGCCATTGATGATGATAATGAGACGGCCCAGGCAATCAAAGCAGCGTTAGGCCAACCGGATGTCCAGCCAACTCAGGTTATGCCGTTTTCGTCTAGTCGGAAATGGAGTGGGGCGGCGTTTGCGGATCACGCGGAAGTTATGGGCGCACCGGAATTTATTTTTACAACAGTTCCGACTGATTTACAAGCGCGCATTCAATCGCTGGCACAACAAGGTTACCGGGTCTTAGTGCTTGCGGAAGTTGCGGCTCTGACGACGCCTAAACCAACGGCGCCAAAGTGTCTGGGCTTAATCTTAATAACGGATGAATTACGTCCGCGAGCGAAAGCCACCTTTGGCTTTTTTGCCAATCAGGATGTTGCGTTGAAAGTCATTTCCGGAGATAATCCCGTGACGGTCGCAAGTATTGCCAAACGCGCGGAAATTCAGGGTGCAGAGCGACTTGTCGACATGGGCCAGGTCGGTGATGACCCTAACTATGACCAATTGGTTGCGGATTACACGGTATTCGGTCGGGTGACCCCGCAACAAAAGGAACAATTGATCAAGGCATACCAACGTGATGGCCATACGGTGGCGATGACGGGTGACGGGGTCAATGATTTGTTAGCGTTGAAACAAGCCGACTGTAGCATCGCCATGGCGAGTGGGAGTGAAGCCACGAAGAGTCTTGCCGACTTTGTCCTGATTGATTCAAATTTTGATGCGATGGTCCAAGTTTTAAACGAAGGTCGGCGAGTCATCAACAACATTGAGCGGGTCGCCGCCTTGTATCTGATCAAAACGATGTATTCGGTAGCGTTGACACTGATTTTTATCTTTATGAGCCACAGCTACCCGTTTGAGCCGATTCAACTAACACCGATTTCCTCGCTGATGGTCGGAATCCCAACATTCTTCTTAGCGTTACAGCCAGATTATACGCGAATTACGGGTCGTTTTATGAAACAAGTCATGGAGATTGCGGTGCCAGCCGCTCTGTGTGTCGTCAGTTATATTATGATTATTATGGCGCTTGGGAGTCATTTCAATTTGAATTTCGAAACGACCGCGACCTTGAGTGTCTTGATGACGGGAATTTTTAGTTTGAACGCCTTGCTGATTGCGGCACGACCACTGAACCGGTTTAAAATCGGGCTGGTCGCTTTGATGGCCACCTTATTTGTCCTCGTGTTCTTATTTGGTGGCAAGATTTTCTCGCTAGTCAATCTGCTGGATTGGTCGCTGGCAATGATCTACCTGCCACTGATGATTAGCGCCTACCCAGTCTTCATTATCTTGCAAAACGGCTTGGGTAAACGGGTGCTGAGCCGAATTAACTGGCGATAGCGGGTAGTCACTGTTAACCAGTTTGTCATTATAGTAGCTGGTATGCTAACTAGTCTTTTATAATTATAGTGGCTTGTAATTAGTGACCGGGGTTTTGAGAGGTTACCCTAGTTGTGATACGGTTGTACTTGTGTGAATGGCGTGAGAAACCGGGTCAGCTGCCAATCTCAAGTGCAGTTCAATCTGAATAGCTGAAAAACTGATGCCTGAGTTGCGTACAGTTACGGCTGGCAGCTGGATTGATGAGAGGTAATCACGATTCAAAATTAATAAATTCGATATTAAGCGACGTGTGATGCAGACAGCGTCGCTTTTTTCGTATCGCCAGAATGAGCGCACTAATCGGTAAACATGCGCATATTTGGCGTCAATCGCATGATTCCGGCGGCACTTAATTCTCAAAAATGGGCCCCAATTGAGAACTGAACATTTTTCAGAACAAATTACTTTGACACACACAGTAATTGGTGGTATATTATGTTCATCAAATTACTATGTCTGACAAAGTAGTCGAGAGGAGGTCAATTTGGTGAAACCAGAAATTTCCAAGGATACGATTCGGGGGCACACGACAACCATTGTGCTCAATATTTTGAACCAGGGTGACAGTTACGGCTATGCGATTGCGAAGACCATCAAGCAGTTGAGCCATGGCGCGTACGTCATCAACGAAGCAACACTCTACACCGTTTTTCGGCGGTTAGAGAAAAATGGGGATATTCGCAGCTATTGGGGCAATGAAACGCAGGGTGGTCGGCGTAAGTATTACCAGATTACGACGCAGGGCCAACAGACACTGCAACACAATATCGATGAATGGAATTTTGCAAAGCAAGTGATTGATGAATTGATTTTAGGGAGGATTGAGGCCGATGTCAGCCAAGATTGAACAACTCGTCGCAATGCGATTGAATACTTATTTTAAGCACCAACCAGACACTGCCGCATTGGCAGAATTAAAAACGGAACTATCAGCTGATTTGAACGAAGCGGCAAATGATAAAGCAGCTAGTGGACTTGAACCAGAAGAGGCGGTCGCCGAAGCGTTTAGTGATTTCGGTGATATTAATGCCTTAATTAAACAGATCAACGAAGAGAATGGCAGCGCTGAACACGTCCACGGACATCAAGTTATTGTGGATGACAACGGCATTGAAATTGACGACGGTAAAACGCTCAAGATCAATGCGGACGGTCTCTCAATTAATAACGGCACCATCAAAGCGGATGCTAATGGATTGAAGGTGGGCAATTGGATTCTGGATGAACACGGTCTTCAAAACCAGGCCGAGACCGATTTTGAAGATGAACGACGCTCGCAACAACGAGGGGAGTCACAACAACAGAAACAGTCACAGCAACCCGACCCAACGTCCCAGCCCGAAACCGATGCTGATCAGGAGCAGTCAACCACGGACGATACCGCGACTGACGAGTCGAATCAGCACGTCACCGCGAACCTGGACGACGTCTATCGTGAACGGCACCCATTGGTCAACGAGCAGCGCGTGTCACTGACTGGATTAGCACACATCGCTATCAATTATCGCGCAGCGACGGTCAAAGTCTTTCCAACGCGTGAAGCGGGGAATGACGTGATTATTCGGGACTACATGAATTATAATAACCCGGCTTATTACAGTCAGGTCACGACGTTTGAGGAACGGCTTGAAATCGTGCAAGGCAAGGTGCCGTTTTTGATTCCATTACGAGTCCACGTCCAAATCCTGATTCCAGCGTCATATGCAGGTCAACTGACACTGAGCGACCGCTCTGGCAACGTCATTATGGGCAATCTCCAGCACTTGTCTGAATTACAACTCCAAGTTGTCAGTGGTAGTGCCCGGCTGGTGGCGGTTGGTATGACGACCTTCACCAGCGAGGTGACATCAGGAAGTCTGACGATGGCTGATGTTCAGATTGCTGAACAATTAGTGTTGAACGTTAAAAGCGGTCGGGCGCGGCTACTTGACGTCGCTGCTGGGAATTACAACGTCCGTGTGACTAGTGGTAGTGTTAGCGGCCAGCAAGTCCGTGGTGGCGGTCAATGGACGGCCAAATCGGGGAGCATCAAGCTTGCTTTGGCCGCTATTAACGGGGATACTACGCTTGCGGCACATAGTGGATCGATCAAGGTTTCGACACCCACAGATGCCAGCTACCGTTATGAATTAGAGTCCCAAAGTGGTCGAGTCACCGCGCCGCACTTTGCCCAAGTGGACCACCATGCGGATGGTTACCAGGCGGGTCGGGTCGGTACCACCGCCACTTATCTGATTAGCGGTCGCGCACGGTCAGGGTCGATTAGTTTAAGATAATCAGTTCGGTCATCGTTAACAATTAATCAATTAATTACTAAACGTGCAGGTGAGTCCAAGTCAAGGACTGACCTGCACGTTTTTTGGTTGCAGATTAGCAATCAATAAATGATGTGATGAGTCTCACGAGATTGTGCGATAAATCAGGCCGAATAATCGGTTTCACTTTGACATGAATTTACCAGATGCAGCCCGAGAACGCTCACCAGTGGCTATCGCGAGCATAATTTTGTTAATACAATCATCGATAATGTTGACGTGTCAAAATTTGTGAAAGATTGTAATAGGCAGAAGCGGACTAAACGGCTTATAATAAGAACCAGTAAATGACAGGAATCGGGGGGGTTGTCAATGGGAATCAGTCAGCAGCAATTAATTCAACGGTTAGTGCCGCGCCTAGTCCGTTTCCGGCAAACCAATTTTTATCGTATCATTCAGCGCACCCTGATGTTGATTTTTCCATTTATCTTAATTGGGACGTTCAGCCAGATTATTCAGCTGACGGTTCTGACTAAGTCGGGTTTTATTGCCAGTATTTTTCACTTGTCTAAGTGGGTGCCGTATTATCGTTACTTACACTATCCCTTTGATAGTTTGACGACGCTCACGCTGAATGGGGTAGCTGTCGTGGCGGCGTTTGGGGCGGCCAAGTATCATGCCAAGTTGCATCAGCGCGATGACCAGTTAGCTGGGTTGACCGCGGCGATTGCCTTGCTAATCATTGCCTATCAATATACGAATCAGAATCAAGTTGGTCTCTTTAATACGTTGCTGATTGGGACGAATGGCCTGACGGGCGCACTGCTGGTTGGTGGTCTGACCGGCTTGTGTTTTAAATGGTTCAGTAAACCCGTGCCCGAACAAGCCAGTCCGCACACGGCCGATATATTGACCCGGACGTTTGGCTCGTTGTTACCGATGGCCCTGATCTTAGTGCTAGCGGTGGGGCTTAGTTTGGCCCTGAATTGGTTGATGATTTTGACCTATTCGATGGACAGCTGGTCGGCGTTTCAAAAGTACGCGATGACGAGTCACAGCCTCTGGATGACGTTTGCCTTAGCCGCGTTAACGCTCTTACTTGAAATTCTGGGATTAGCGGGGCCCTATCAAGAACGGTTGGTGACCAATAGTTCGACGATGACTGCGAACCTGAATTATGCCCTGACGCACCATTCAGCTTATCATGTCCCGTATCCGTACACGGCAAACACGCTCTACCACGCGTTTGGCACGTTCGGTGGGACGGGGATGTTGCTCGCACTGCTGATTGCAATTTATATCGGCAGCGATAATCATAATTATCACGTCGTCGCGCGGTGGAGCTTGTTGCCGTCACTCTTCAATAGCAACGGTCCGTTACTGACTGGATTACCAGTCCTATATAATCCAATTTATCTGATCCCGTTTATTTTGGCGCCACTGGTCAATATGGGCACCGCGGCCATCGCGATTGCGTTGCATTGGATTCCACCGGTCGTGTACCCAGTACCGATTGGGACCCCGGGACCATTGATTGCCTTTATCGGAACAAACGGCAACGTGGTGGCGCTTGGGTTAGGGCTAATCAACTTAGCGTTATCAGTCGCGATTTATCTGCCATTCATGCGGTTAGCGGAAGCCATCGTGCGCGCTGCTCAGCAGTCAGTGGGAGGCGATTCAAATGCGTAATCAACCAAATTGGCGTCGACGGCGTAGTCTGCTAGTTTTAATACTGGGCTTGATTTTCCTCGGCTGCCTAGTTGGCCCGTCTTATCATTGGACCCGCGCCAATGTGGCCGCGATGACTGGCCGTCACGACTCGCAAATGTCACCGATCATCATGATTCCGGGGAGTAGTGCCACTCAAAATCGGTTTGATACCCTGGTCAAACAGCTCAATAAGGCGGATCATCGCCGGCATAGTTTGATCAAATTGACCGTCAACACGGATGACAGTATCAAAATGACGGGAACGTTGCGGGCGCGGGACAATGAGCCAATTATTGTCGTCGGCTTTCAAAATAATCGGGACGGCTATGACAATATCAAAAAACAGGCGCGCTGGTTCTCGCTGGCGTTTAAAAAGTTGGCCGCTAAATATCAATTTAATAATTTCAAAGCCATCGGTCATTCGAATGGTGGGCTGATTTATACGTATTACTTCGAGCATTATTTTAATCGGGATGATATTACGGTCAAACGCATCATGACGATTGGCTCGCCGTATAACTTTTCTGAAGCAAATCTGAATCATAAGACCCAGATGTTGGCGGATTTCATCAAATATCGGGACCGACTACCGAAGTCTGCCACGATGTACTCGGTGGCCGGGACTGAAAATTATGATTCGGACGGCCTAGTCCCCGCGCGCAGTGTAGAAGCGGGCAAGTACGTTTATCAGGGCCAGGTCAAGCACTTCACTGAAATCACGGTCACGGGAAATAACGCCCAACACTCAGATCTGCCTCAAAACGCGCAAATCGTGACCTTGATTCGGACTTATATGCTCGATAAAAATAAACCGACGAACAAGGGACTGATCTCGGCAAATCCGACGCCATAATCTATCAGAAGCCAACCGCTCAGCCTGTCAGCAGATCAGATTGGTTGGCAGCGTGCCAGCGTTTCTTTAGCCGGATGATTAAAGCTGATGACGGTGATTGTTGGTGATTCGCGGCAGCTGACTGGTCAGCGAAAACAGCACGTCAATTGGTGATGATGACAAGAAATTGATAGTGACCATCAGAATTGTGGTAAAATTTGGACATGGAGGTGGTCAGCATGTCCACACAAACACCAGTACATCGCAATCGCGTTCTGACGCTGATTCGGTCTTATTATCCGAATCTCAGTGTTACTGACCGCAAGATTGCGTATTATATTATTGCCGACCCAGTCAAAACGGCGGCGCAGTCGATTTCAGATCTAGCCGCGGCAGTTGGCGTGTCGACAGCGACCGTTTCACGGTTCGTTAAACGCATCAGTTTTAGCAGTTTTCGCGATTTTTCACGTGAGTTAACGGCCGCGGAACCCATCGAACAGACGAATGCCGAAGCCTTTCAAGATGTTGAAAAGCAAACGACTTTTAAGGGCATTGCTGAATCGACTTTCAATAGTATTCGGAGCTCCCTGGATCAGACCAGTCAGGTGATGACGGAGGCCGACTTAAAACAGGCGGTCGAATTATTGTTAAATGCGCGCTCAATTGGGTTTTACGGCCTTGGAGGCTCGGCGGTCGCAGCCTTAGATGGCTACCACAAATTCGTCCGCACGGGCATTCCATGTGCGCATAATAGCGACTATGATATGCAACTGATGCAGGCGGCCCAGATGAATGCTCAGGACGTCGCCGTTGTGATTTCACACACAGGACGCAACCAACAGACGCTACAAGTGTTATCGACCTTAAACTCGCAAGGAGTGCCGGTGATTGCCCTAACTAGCTTCGGCAATTCACCATTGGCAAAAAATAGCACGGTCGCCTTTATCTCGGTGGCCGAAGAAATTAATTATCGTTCAGAAGGACTGACCTCGTTGATTGCGCAAATGAGCATTATCGACAGTCTCTTTTTGATGACGGCTGTTCACGGGAATATCGAAATGGCTGAAAGTCTTGGCCGGGTTCGCGAGGCCATTAGTCAGACGCGAACAGAGCTTTAATGCTGTAGGCAAAGGATTGATGAGATGACAAAGCGGCAACATTATCGACCAGTATATGCACGAACGTGGTGGGCGCGCTGGCGTCACCGACTTGGCTGGCTGTTAATTCTAGTCCTGCTCCTCGGTAGTATTTGGGGTGGGTTGATGTGGTTACGCTGGCGGAGTGCGTCCGTCGTCGAAGGCTTCAATATTCGAGGCGTCGCCGTTTCGCAAAATGACGGCTACTTGGACTTTGCGGCTTTGCAAAATGACGGCCTGAAGTTTGTCTACATGCATGCGACTCAGGGCGCGAGCTATACGGATGACAACTTTTCAAGCAACTACGAACGCATTATCGGGACCAGTCTCGGCGTGGGCGTTGTCCATACGTTTAGTTTCTCGTCGTCCGCGTCAGCCCAGGCTGCTTATTTTGAGAAGACGGTCGGCGACAGCATCGGCAATTTACCGATTGCGATTCAAGTCAATTATTATGGCAATTATACGGATAAAACGATTGCGGTGCGGCAAGCGCGACAAAAATTACGCGCACTCGTGACCAAGCTGACGCAGGATTATGACCGCAAGTGTGTGATCTGGTCGACGCCAGAACTAATGAAACAAGTTGTGAAGCCGGCGATTAAGCAGAGCCCGTTGTGGCTGGATACGACGAACACCCATCATCGGTCCAAACGTGTGCTGTTCATGCACTATTCTGACCGCGCCGTTTATCAGCAAAATGGAACGCGCCAAGAGTTTAGTGGCTTGATTTTTAACGGTAATTCGGCACAGTATAATCAAGTCGTTGCGGAGAGTTTGAATTAGTAAGCTTGACTTGGCGGCGGATGCTTAAATGCGTGTTGAGCAGTAGGACTAGCGTTGCACGGTTCAAATAGTGGTTTCCTAATCTAGTGGTGCACCTGTAAGTTAGTGGCCAGCGTTCAAATTAATTAATGACGGGTATTTCAATTATCAGTGTGCATTTAAATTGGTATTGCAGTATTTAATTGCCGGATTTAAACCAGTACCAAGTGCTGGAACTAGTGGTGAACGTGCAAACTAGCGATAAACCTTTACACCAATTAAGCACCGCCGAATCAAAAAATAAGTCCCAAGACCATCAGATGATGAGCTTGGGACTTATTTTAAAGCAGCTGATGAATCAGGAGCTGCGTGGGTTTAATCAGTTAAGCGTTTGGCTTGGTGTGGTGATAAAATCACGTAACTGCGGTCGTCGGCTTCGTCGAATAGGGCGACGGGCCGCTGCTCGTTCGCTTTAACTTCAAGGTGAAACCCGTACTGATCGAGTAAAATCAGTTCACTTGATGAGATGGATTCAACCGTTGCGGGCATGGCGCGACCGTCGATGCGAATCATCATGTTGGGGTCAATTTCGAGCGTGTGATCCCGGTGATGAGCCTCGTCGCGGTACGTCCAGGTGCCAGCATAGAACACGGCTAGATCACCATCAGCAATCTGGCTGGGGTGACGTTTGCGGACCAATGTGCTGGAGAGTCCTGCTAATAATGATAAACCAAATAAAATTGCGCCTCGTCGCTTCACCGGATCAACCTTCTTTCGGATAAGTCTATGGTTAAAATATACCACTAAAATACGGTCTCCGTCACGTAATAAGTGGCTTCTTATCAAAGGCTTTATTCACTTGTTACTTGCGGGTAATGAACGTAACAATTCGTTAACTTGGGTGACGGGGGTTAGTACTTTTTTTGAATTAATTTGGGTTCTGATTGGAATTTACTGGGTGAGTGTGTTAATCTATATAATGTGATTGGCATTTATGTGAAGTTTTAAAGTATCATTTAATTGTGTTACCGTAAATTCTTTATAGGTGTTAATAACATTTGTTTTGTTACTTTAATTTTTTATATCCTAGGAGGATTTAGTTCATGAAAAATGGTACTGTAAAATGGTTCAATGCTGATAAGGGTTATGGATTTATCACTGGTGAAGATGGCAACGATGTATTCGTTCACTTCTCAGCTATCCAAACTGACGGTTTCAAGACCTTAGAAGAAGGCCAAAAAGTTACTTTTGATGAAGAATCAAGCGATCGTGGCCCACAAGCTGCTAACGTTGTTCCTCAATAAGCTTAGCTTTTAAAAGAGCTGCCCGCGTGGCGGCTCTTTTTTTTCGACCAAAATTGGGGCGCATTAATATCGTACGACAATTTTTTGGGGGATGAGCACCCCGATTTTTAGTCTTGATCGCCAACTTGCCTTGAGTCGCCCTGTTCGACATTTCGTCAAGTGCAGTTTCTGGCAACCATCATCAGACTGCGTGCCGGATTAGACCTCCTAAAGCCGAGAATCTGGCGGAAGTTTGACGTCTGACTGCGACTTGTTTTATCGGCCAATTCGCTCTGAAATACCAATTATCACGCTAAAAGTCCTCCTGACCAATCATTGCCGCCCAACTCAGCGCTGAAAACTGTTAAAATAGAGTTATGAGTAAGCACCGCTAATTTTGGGCGCCATTGAGAGGAGTACAATCAATGTTAAAATTTGGAATTATTGGGACGAATTGGATTACCCAGCAGTTTGTGGATGCTGCGGTTGAATCTGGAGAATGGCAGTTAACGACCGTTTATTCACGTCACGCCGACACTGCGCAGGCCTTTGCCGACAAAAATCATGCGACAGAAACGTTTACGGATCTGGATGAGTTCTTTAGTCAGGGCAGTTTTGATACGGTGTACATTGCTTCGCCGAATAGTCTGCATTTTGCCCAAGCTAAGCAGGCCATCGCTTATGGCAAGCACGTCATTGTTGAAAAGCCAGCCGTGACGAATCAGCGGGAGTTCGAGCAATTGGACGCCGTGTTAGCTGCGCACCCCGATGTGCGGTTATTTGAAGCGGCGCGGCAGATTCATGAAGTTAATTTCAAACGGGTCAAGGAACAAATCTCAAAACTGGCCATGGTTCAAGGCGCGACGTTGACGTACATGAAGTACTCGTCTCGCTACGATGCCGTGCTGGCTGGCGAAGAGCCCAATATTTTCTCATTGAACTATGCGGGTGGGGCACTGCAAGATCTGGGCGTTTACTTGGCCTATGATGCTGTCGGCTGGTTCGGGATGCCAGAAGAAGTCGCTTACTATCCGACATTGACACGGACCGGGGTGGACGGCAAAGGGGTCGCCATCTTACGTTACGCGGATTTCACGGTCACCTTGAATGTCGGCAAGACTAGCAACTCGTTTTTGCCTTCTGAAATCAACGGTGCCCGTGATGCTATCGTGATGGATAATCCGGCCGAATTGGGTCAGGTGACTTATCAGGATAATGACGGGAACGCGCACAATATTGGCGTGGCGCCCGATGATAATCCAATGCTAGCGGAGGCGCGTGATTTTGCGGCTGTGATCAATGACCCAGCAAAATATCAAGCAGACTACTTGGCTTGGCGACAACTCAGTCGCAATGTGAATAAACTATTATTTAATTTACGGCAATCGGCTCACTTGACGTTTACGGGTGAGACTCCGGCTACCGATGAATAGAAATGAGGCACTATGTTAGACGTATTTAAAACCAAATTTGCGGCGGCCGGTTTCACCGAATTGTCGCCAATTCAGACCGCGGTCGCTGAGCCACTGGCAGCGGGACAGTCAGTATTAGGACTCGCACCGACTGGCTCTGGGAAGACGTTGGCGTTCACTTGGCCAATGCTTGAAAAATTACGAGTTGGCGAGGGCACGCAAGCCTTGATTTTGGCACCTTCGCAAGAATTAGCCATGCAAACGACCAACGTGGTTCGCGAGTGGGGCCAGCTGATTGACGCCAAGGTGCTCGCCATCACTGGTGGCGCCAACGTCAAGCGGCAGATGGAAAAGCTCAAGAAGCACTCGGAAGTGATCGTTGGGACGCCTGGGCGAATCACTAATTTGATTGCGGACGGTAAAATCAAATTGGGCCATTTGAAAATGATGATCGTCGATGAAGCGGATGAGCTGTTGACGGATGAGACTTTAGATCAGATTCGTGAAATCTTAGACGCGACGTTTGCTGAAACCTTGCAGTTGGGCTTCTTCTCTGCGACTGAGACCAAGATTTTAGATGAACTCCCACGTTGGTTCGGCCAGCACGTTGAAAAAATCGACGTGCGCGCCATCGACCAGACGCAGGGCGTGGTGCGCCACCGCACAATGCAAGTCGGTAACCGCCACCGCGTTGATTTGTTAAAACGAATCAGTCGGGTCGACCACATGCGGGCGCTAGTCTTCTTCAATAAGATGCAGGAACTGCAACACGTTGCCCTAGAATTGCGCCACCAACACGTTAGTTACGTTGCGTTAACCAGTAATCAGCGCCAGGTTGAACGTGAAAAAGCCCTGCGCCTATTTCGGCAGGACAAGGTGGGCTTGTTACTGACGACTGACTTGGCCGCCCGGGGCCTCGATGTGCCTGAGCTGCCCGCAGTCATTAACTATCAGTTGCCAAAAGACGTGACGACCTATATTCACCGGAGTGGTCGGACTGGTCGGATGGGTGCGGATGGCCTCGTGCTGACCTTTGGTGATGATCATGATATTCGTGATTTCAAGAAATTGATGGCCACCACCGACTATGAAATCAAGCCAGGTTATTTGGTCGATTACCATATCGTGGATACCAAACCAGACAAGGTGGTCCCACCATTAACGTTTGACCATCCAGAGAAGGCTGGCGAGGCGACTAACGGCCGTCATCGCGTGACGAGTGTTGGTCACCCGGACAAGGTCAATCGCGTGCAGGCGACTCAGGAGCGTCATATCCCGACACCGCCTAAAAAGAAGAAGGGTCACAACAAGCATTCCAAGAAAAAGGGCATGCGCAAGAAAAATCGTGACCGGTTTAGCAATCAGTAATTGCCAAAAATCACAATCCGTGAGATGATATTTTACGGATTGTTAATGGCCTTATAGCACAACTGGATAGGGCACCCGCCTCCTAAGCGGTTGATCCCGGTTCGAGTCCGGGTAAGGCCATATTTATACCAAGCTGACCGTTTCATATCGACGTAGAACGTTGATATGAAGCGGCTTTTTGCTTTTTTAGAAACGCTGAGAAACGGTGTGGCTAGATATTTCGGTGCACATTTTGGTGCACATTAAGCATTTTAGAGGATTTGTGCACCGACTTGTGCATCAAACAGTCCATCGTGCTTAGAGCCACTAGTATGACAAACGTGCGTTCTTTATTTGCGCAAAATATATACCCCTTGATTGGGGTACAAGCGAGAGATGAATAATTTTGTTGCTACACTTAGTTGTAAGTCTACCAGTTAAATAAAGTCACAATATTGTAGTCTCAATTTTTCAATAATTCAATATTGTCCGCTAATTTTGAAGCCGGTATTACTTGAACTAAGCTATCTTCCAAAATAGAGTTGACGGATTCTATACTATTTTCAGAGTCATTTAAGATTGCAATAAACGAAGCTTTAGAATTCCCATTGATTTTCTTGATGGTTTCTGAGTCCCAGGCAAATATTTTAGCAGGGTTTTTGGCTCTGTTAGGCTGTGAAAAAGTCCTAACCAGCCTGTCTCCGCCAAGATATCGCGGAATGATAAAATCAAACTGGAACGATAAAGCATGCTTTCCGGGAATCGACTTATTACGGCTATAAAGTATTTTTTCGTTATCAAAGAACTTCTGAACTTCATCTGAGAAAGCGTCTATGATAGTGGGGCGATTTAAGTACATTAAATCATTGATTTTTAATATCGCCTGCACTAATCTTTGCTTGGCTGCCGGAAAGCCATCAAGATCCGTTTGGATATATAGCTTTTTTGAGCCTTGATCTTTTTGAACACCAAATATATCCAGCGTATCAGTTAGTATATTATTTCTTGTTTTACTACGTTTGTCGAAAGATAGTCCATTACTTTCTAGATTATCGATTGTCCAGCCATCGTCAGTCACAAAGATGTCATCTCCAATACGACTGTATGCGTATAGTACAACATCGTCAAACTCGTTATCTAAAAATGGCGTATCAATTTCAACGATGCCATTTTCACTACTATCGATGTCAGTATAGTGCTCATTTTTGCTTAACCATTTCAAATATGATGTTTTAAGGTTATTTGCATTTAGTTGCATGGAGAGTGCCTCCTTTTTACTAGTTTAGTTAATGCTAGTGAGATCAAGAAAATCCTGATATGCTTTGATAATTGTTGTTATATTCGGGAAATTATTACCATCTATAGGCATTGCTACACGATCTTTCTTCTTATACCTATTGTTATAGATATGAATGTGAGGACCTGAAATTCTATGTGGACTAATTCCCTCAGGATTCGTGTGATAGCTACCAACATCAACTCTAGCCAAATGATGATTACTTTGGGCAAAGCGCAAGTGGATTGAGAACCTTTTCTTAGGACTCTGGGGATTCCCGCAAAAGAAATGCAATTTGTATTCAATTCCATCAACGAGACCTAATACAACACCTGTTGAGTCTATCTCTTCCGATAAAATTGCTAGCTTCTTCTGGACTTCATGGATATCGAAATTGTTCGAAGGGTTTTTCAGTGAATTAATTAAATACTTAACATCTGAATCTTCTAAATTAGTTTCATCATAGGGCATAATTTGACCTCGGCTTCGATTTAAAGATATCATAGCACAGTTTGCAAAGTTTGACCGGTAGGATGTACTTTATCATAATAGGCTGTTCAAATCCAAACTAGCCCTAACACTCCGGCTCATCCCAATTAGCCTGACCAGTTAATTGTGCGACATGCTCATAACGCTTGGAAAATAACACAGGCGTTATATCTTCCGCCTTTAAAATCTGGATCACATCTTCAGCAACAGGGGCTTCATCGTTAATCATGACGTAAAATTCAGTATTGGCGTGCTGAGATTGAATCTGGCATTTTTCGATAATAATTGCCGCCGCATAGCTACGATTATCGGCGTTATTCATTGTCCAAATGAGTTTGGCCGGCCCATGCTCAGAGCTAACCACCACAAAATCGGCATAACGTGTCTGATTGGACGAGTCAGCAAGTGTTGGTTGGGCGGCAATGTGGCGTTTAACGGATGTGAGAAAATCGTGGACCTGGTCAATAAATGGGCCATCGTGCTGGAACGCCGTCGCTGAAAATAGATCCTCAATAAACAGCAAAGTATGGAGCAGTTGAATTTGATGGCGAGCATAATCTTGAGTAGATGTACGCAAAAAGATTTCATGACTTTCGCTATCAAAGGAAACACCACGTCGCTCTATTTGTCCGGTTAGTAGCTGCAACTGTTGCGGTGACCGACTCGAAAAGCAACCTTCACCTTCTAAATCATCCAATGTATAGCCGCCATCCGTCAGTTTGAGACCTTGCTTGGTTTCCTGAACAACATAAAAAATAACGGTATCACGATGACGATTGACAAATGGTGTCTCAATCCTTGTGACCTTCTCGTTAGTTGGTGTCCAGTAGTGATGACGTGCATAAAAAGCCTCAATCGATGTCACTAGCTGAGATTTTGATTGCATTTTGGCTGCTCCCTTCATCGTAGCTGACTTTAGCGTTCAGGCTTTGTGATATTGCTTGGTATGAGTATAGGCTAAAAAGAGGATAAAACGAATAAAAGCGTCACGACATATATTTTTGGAAGTTGAAAGTTGCACTGTCACGCCATGATGTATAGACTTAGACCCACAATAAAGATTTAAGGGTCCAAATGATGAATATTTAGGACCGCTGTTTCGCTAAGATAAAGTATTGGTCGGGAATTAGGAAATGGGTTTATTTGCAAAGGGGGGAACGATCGTTGGTCCTAACTAGGGTAGAGGTTCAACAGAAAAACATTGACTGGGCTTTTGGGAAAACTGATTTAAGTCAGGCTAAGCAAGACCAGCTGCGAGCGACGTTCAATTGGTTACAAGAATCTGATCGAAATTATTTGAATCCGACTGTCAAACAGCTGGGAAATTGTGCCAGTCGAATGCATGTCCCATTTGGTAATCTTCTGCTTCGTAAGATTCCTGAAACGGAGCCGATTCAGTTAGCATTTAGAACCAAGGCCAATGTACCTGCACAGGTTAGCTTGAATACCCGGGCCGTTATTTATGAAATGTTGCGAAAACAAGCTTGGTTCAAGACAGAGAGTGGGTATGCTGCTAGTGAATTATCTCTGATTGGCGTGGCAGCGTCCCCACGATATTCCGTTGATGATGTGGTAACTAAAGTTAGGTCCCTATTGACCTTGAGACACTTTGGAAGTGCCCGGGAACTATTTAATGACTTGCGGATGCAAATTGCACGACATAAAATTCTGGTCATGCAAAAGGGTGGCGCTGGACTGGGGACTAACCGGCCACTACAAGTTGAAGAAGTCCGGGCGTTTGTCCTATTAGACGGTTACGCACCGTTGATTTTCTTGAATCAAAAGGACAGTTATACGGCTCGAGTGTTCTCACTCCTCCATGAATTTATCCACATACTGAGAGGAACGGATGAACTGTTTGCAACGATTAATCACACTTTGAAAGAAGAACGCTTTATCAATGCGGTGACGGCCAGCTTTCTAATGCCAGCGGAAGAATTTGTCACTGAATTTAGAGCTTCCAAAATCAAGCATGTTGCGACTCATTTTAATGTGAGTCCATTTGCAGTTGCGATTAGAGCGCGACATTTGGGGTTGATTTCTGATGATTTAAATCTGAGTGAGCTCGATTTAGAATCTACAGCTAGCCATAAAAGTGTGGGTGGAAATCCATACTATACGGCACTTAGCTTCAATGATAATCGCTATATGACCGCACTAGTTAGGTCTCAAGAGAACGGGACGTTACCACCGACGAAGGCAGCGGCGCTACTTGGGGTCAGCACTAAAATGTTGGATAAGACGATTCGGATATTCAATGAACGCGAGGTCCGATTGTAAAATAACAAATAATTCCCGCACCTAAATTTGATGCGGGAATTATTGTTTAGTCAAAGTCGACGTAGTCTTTCGTGACGGTGTATGATGCAAAATCTTTGTCAGTAGAGAACTTAAACTTCACTTTTTCATTTTTATTCCAATCTTCAGTGTTAACGTATTGCGTATCAGTCGTGACGTTGGACTTATCCTTTAATTTGACTACTGCAGAAAAGTTTTTAATATTAGCTCCTGTGGTATTTTCGACGGTTGCACTGTATTCAATCCATCCAGAACCATCATCAGTTTTGTCATTAAACTTGATTGATTTGATCAGACTGTCTACAGCTGCATTTCGCGTTGTGTTTTTGTTGGCTGCATTGCCGGATCGCCGAAGCTCTACGAGATAAGAACTATATTTTGAATCGACTTTCAAATGGTACTTGTTGTCAATTTTCACCAGAATCGCATTGCGAGCGTCATACGCCTTATTCCATTTAGTTGAAAAATCGGAGTCGTTATAAGATTTAAGCGCCTTTTTTTGATTCTTCAAACTATTGATGTAAGCAATGGCGTTTTCTTGTAGGAACGTACTTTTGAACTTTTTGGAAGAATAGCTGGAAATTTGTTTGAGCTCAGCATTGATAAACGACTTATAATCCGATTGATTGATATCCTGGTCACCAGCTTCATCCGTTAATTTCCAACGTGCTTCGAGTCCTTGTTCCAAGCTGGTGATGAAATCCTTGTCGTAATACTTGGTTTTACTGGTTTTGTTCGAGCAGCCGACCAGTGTGATTGACAGCAGCAGTGCAAGTAATAGTCCGGTTACTTTACGCCAATGAATATGTGTTGTCATAATGAATCCTCCAATTAATAATAAGACTTCAGTGTATTGTTTTCGACGTGATGGATCGATCTAGTAGCTCAAATCCAACGGGTTGAGAAACCCGTTAATTAAAACTAGTCTTCGTCGTCGTCACCAATCGATTATGAGTAAATGTGAATGACACCGACGCTCCAGATTTCCCCTTGATACTGGTATAGTTAATAATTTGCGCGCTCAAGACACCCGAACCCGAGATTGATTCAGCGTTAGGCGTCCCCAGTTTTGCCTCCACTGAACTCAGCGTGTCGCCTTCCTTGATGCCATTGAGCGTGGCCGTTGTGAGTTTGTCATTCGGCGTTAGTGAAGCATTGCTATAGCCCTTGGCAACTGCTTTACCACCATAAAAACTGGCAGTCACAGTTGCACCGCTCAATGATTGATCAACATTGGTCCAGGTATATTGAGTCGCTTCTTTATCGAGCCCGCTAATACTGGTCTTAGTACTCTGGTCTGGCTTACCAAACATTTCCTTGACTTTGGTCTCAGTCGTTGCGGTGCCGTTGTTGGGAAGCGCAACTTGGATTTGCTTGTAGTTCGCAAGTGAAATGCCAGTCGTCGTTTTAGCGCTTGACGACGACTGTTTGTTAGTAGACGCTTTGGAACTGGTGGATGCTTTAGAACTGGATGATGATGAACTGCTAGTGCTGCCGCAAGCAGTTAGTGTTAGCCCTGCCACGAGTACTGCAATGAGTGTGGTGATTTTCTTCATGGTGATTCCTCCAAAATAATTACACCTTTTTATGACTTGAGATTGTTGGTCAATGGCCGAAAAGCGGTTTAATTCAAGTAGAAAAGGGCACGCTGATGACAAAATGGACATACAGCGTATACCTGTCTGCGATGAAGCGTGAGAAGGGTGTTCAAAATATTTGCTGGCAGAAAACTGATTTGACAGGCTTTGAGTCGTGGCTAAGTAAGCGCTACCAATGATGCAAGTTGGTCCCCACAAGCATGTCCGCGAGACAGACCCCGATTGTAAAATCTCGCAAGTGTGAGGGGCAACTGCTGTATAAACAAATTATAGACGTTAAATAAATATCGTTATAATAACTATACCGTATAACGATGCCAATATTCAGCATATTTCATGTATTTTAAAATCAACAAGTCAGTTAATAAGCGAGTGTTGTCAAATATGTATACTGTGACGATATGTTGCCTGAGTGCGTCAAGCTGATTTGTTTGTCCAATAATTGCCATGACGCCGTAGCATAGCAGGTCGCTGTATCGCATGTCAATACACGCGTCACGGCTGAATAATCAGACAATCATTATTACACTGCAATCAATCTCATCACTGTATATCCAAGACCTATTGTTTCATTTCACAGCAAAAAAGCACCCACCAACCAGCAGCAATCGCCAGTCAACAAGCGCCTCAAAGTCCATATAATCCAAAAAAATGGCCCCATCTCCTGACTAAACAAGCAAGATGGGACCGAATAATTAACGAATCACAATCACATTACAAGGGGCATGGTCGACCACGTAGCTCGTCGTTGAGCCGACGGACACGCGGTTTGGGGAGTCGGCGCCAGTCGCACCGAGTACGATCAAGTCAATCTCCGGATGCTGCTTGGCATAGTCCTCAATGGTGTGCTTAGGAATGCCATAACTGATTTCAGTCTTCAGGTTAGGCGCCGATGTGGTGGCGACGAATTGCTGCCGTTTGCGCATGGCGTCCTTGGCGTGGGCCGCTTCGGAGTCCAGTAGTTCAGCTAGAACTGGGTCGAGTGCCGGGGTGTGATAGGCGCTGTCATCAACGACATAGAGCGCTGTTAAGTTGGCTTGGTGTCGCTGGGCGATATTCACAGCTTCGGTAAACGCCGCTTGGGCAGCATCAGAAGTATCAACGGGAACTAAAATATTGGTATAACGGCTTGGCATCTTAACCACCTCCACTTATCTTTATGCTCATTATAATGGATAAGTGGCCGGCAAGAAAATTAAACGCACCTAGTGGGCAAGCGCGCCCAACAGGCGTATATTAAAAGCAATGAATTTCTTTGGGGGGATCGGGTATGTTCAAGCAGGTTCAACACGCGCTATTGCGGTTTGAGCGGGTCGTCGAGCGGCAGCGGTATTGGCGCGCGCTCCGAGATACGCTGACATTACTGTTTCCGTTCGTCCTGATTGGGGCGTACGTCAGTTTTTTGAATCAAGCCATTTTTCAGCGCAATGGGTTTTTAAACCGCATTTATTATTTGAGTCACTGGGTGCCAGGATTTAAACACCTGACGACCTATACCACGATGCTCAACCTGAGTATTAACGGCATTATTGCGATTATTGGGGCGTTCGCCGCTGCAAACTTTGTGGCGCGTTCAGCGCAGCGGGATAATTTGCTGGCGGGATTGACCGCGGTGATTAGTTTCATGATGCTTAATATTAATTACAATTATTTTGGTAATCATGGGCAAGCTACGGGCAGTCGCTTTTTAGAAAATAACTTAGGGACGCAGGGCATCTTTTTGGCATTATTGGTCGGCTTGATCACTGGCTGGTTGTTTAGCCATCTCGCGCGTCGACCACATGTCCATCAGCAGTTAGAGGATCAGACCCACTTGTTAAAACGCGCTCGTCAGAGTTGGGTGCCGATGGTCAGTGCGTTATTGCTGTTTAGTCTCATTGGTTATGGTATCAGTTTTGTCAGCAAGGGCGGCCTAAACGGGTTGTTCTACGCCGTCTTTACGTTGCCGTTCAGCAATCCAGGTGCATCTGTATTGGCAATTATCGGTGTCGGGTCGCTCAGCAATTTGTACTGGTTGATTGGCATTATGGGACCGGTCGATTTCAGCGGCAATAGCGCAACCAGCACGGTCCAGAACCTGGAATATGCGCTCCAACATGGTTCTGCCTGGGGCGCACCTAATCCGGTAACGTTGCACACTTTATTTGATGCTTTTGCCAATGTTGGCGGTCCCGGCATGACACTGGCATTGTTGATTGCGATTTTATGGCGGTCACACAACCGCAATTATCGAACCGTGGCGAAAACTAGCGCTTTACCCGTTTTGTTCAACATTAATCAGCCGTTACTCGTGGGCCTGCCAATCGCCTATAGTCCGATTTTGGCGATTCCATTTTTGTTGGCGCCGATTGCGAGTATGCTGGTGACGTGGGTCGCACTCAAACTACAGTGGATGCCGCCAGTCGTTTACCCGGTCAGCAAGACGATGCCCGGATTCTTAACGGGCTGGTTAGGAACCGGTGGCGATTGGCGCGCTTTACTGGTGAGCGTGCTCAACATCGCGATTGCCACGGCGATTTACTTGCCATTTGTCTTACTAGCGAACCACGTCGATGAGGGAGGCCAAGCGGATGCTTAAACGTAATTGGTGGCGCTGGCTACTCGGATTAGGCTTATTAGTGGCCGTGTGTTGGCCAGCCTATAACTGGAGTCAGGCCAATATTAAAACGTTGAAAAATACCGGTCGAACGCGGATGGCGCCAGTTATCATGGTGCCGGGATCGAGTGCCTCACAGAACCGGTTTGATAGTTTAATTACAGAATTAGGAAAAGAAACGCCGCAAAAACACAGCGTCTTGAAACTCACGGTGGAGACGGACGGGTCCATTAAGTATAGTGGCTCGATTGCCGCCAATGATAACGAGCCCTTTATCGTGATTGGCTTCGCTAATAATCGGGATGGCAAGGCGAACATTGACAAACAAGCGGTGTGGCTGAATACGGCCTTTAAAGCGTTGGTGAAAACTTATCATTTTAATCATTTCTATGCGTTGGGTCATTCCAATGGTGGTTTGATTTGGACGCTATTCTTGGAACGCTACTTGAAGGACAGCCCTAAGGTTCATATTGACCGGCTGATGACGATTGCGTCGCCGTATAACATGGAATCGACGAGCACGACAGCAAAAACGAGCATGTTCAAGGAGCTCTACCAGTATCGTTCTGGATTGCCACGCAGCCTGACCGTCTATTCGATTGCCGGAACTGAAAACTATACTAGTGATGGCACGGTACCGTACAATAGTGTCAATTACGGCAAGTACATCTTCCAAGACCAGGTCAAGCATTTTACGGAGATTACTGTCACGGGCGCCAATACGGCCCATTCGGACTTACCGCAGAATAAACAAATCGTCAGTCTGATTCGACAATACCTGCTGGCAGAAAACTTGCCAAATAAGATCCGGCAACAAAATGCGCAGCGGGTGCAAAACTAGGTCGGCACGCGCATTGAGTGCAAAACTAGGGCAACATCTGCAATACTTGCAATACCTGCAGTACCTGCAATGCCACACAGTACAGGTGCATGGTCCACAGACACGCGATTCAAATAGCGAGTGATACTGCGCGTTGGTTTGGGTCGACACATGAATAAATCAGCTACAAAACGAAGCAAGCACCGCCGCCGTTATCTCCAGTGAACGAGATAACGGCAGCAGTGCTTGTTTTATTTATCATTAATTTTGTATCGCAACATCAGTCTCATGATGACATACTAAGTCAGCAGTCAGCAGTCAGCAGTCAGCAGTCAGCAGTCAGCAGTCAGCAGTCAGCAGTCAGCAGTCAGCAGTCAGTGCTCAGCGACGATGGCGAGCATGGTGGTGGCTGTGACGCCGCGGATGATGATGTCGAACGTGGCGTTTGACCCGAGTGATGCGTGTGCCACGGACGCGGAGTGCTTGGGCATTGGTTGCCGGTGTCGCAACTAGTCCGCCACAAATTCCCAGAATAATCAGTGCTGGGAGAATTCGCTGTCGTTTCATAATCGATAACCCCTTTAACTAAAACACTTATTCAGTTTATAAGTATTCGGGTTAAAGGTCAAGCCGCCAAGTGTTATTGACTTTACAAAAGCTTAACACGAGATTAACCGAGAATTCACAAAAAGCCGGGAAATGTGATTGTAATTTGAACCGTTTTCCTTTAAGGTGAGAGTAATATATAAAAGGGAGTTTCGCATAATGAATATTGAAATTTTAAATTCAGCAATCCAAGACTTACATTTCCAAATCGTTTACGATCGTTCTGAAGAAGATGACACGCCAGGGCAAGGCCAATTTAGCTATACGGCTGCTAATCCAGACGTTAAGAAGACCTTTGGTGATGACGTCGTTCAGGCGCAATTACAAGTGACTTATAAGGAAGAAATGTTCGATTTAACCGCGACAGTATTTGCCATTGTTCGTTTGAGTGGTGAAATGGTCGGCATCATCGAACGTCAATCCGACAATAAGGTCATCGAAGACGATGAACAAGAAATGTTGAACAATCTGAATGGGGCCATCATCCCAGCATTGTCCGCTAAGGTCCGGGCCTACGCTGCCTTGCTTTCAACTGAAGCAAGCAACTTTGCCATCATGCCGGCCGACTTTGATGACAGTCAACCTAATGACGCTGAATAATAATGATCCAGTCTAGCTTGTCGAATTACTGACAAGCTTTTTTTATTACTGTCATCAATACAGCCCGTCATCAAGAGCGCCATCCCGCCGCCGGAATCAGCCCTAGTTTGTGTAACCGCTAACAAAGACGCCACAAAGATGTTATAATGAAGTTGGTCAGAAATGGCCGGGCAACGCGCGCGTTTAGTCGCGGGGTCAAAAGGTGTGATTGAAGGCTTCAGCAATCATTGTTTGTCGGTGAATTTGAAGCGGGGATGACCGTCGCTTGGCGGTCGACACACATAGGGGCATGGTAAATGAACACATAATTTGAGAAGAACCGGCGGACCAAACGGTGGTGACTAGATTACGTGGGTAATTTGGTGACCATTTTTTTAATTATTCGCCATGGGATGTGCTTTCAAACGGTGCGACAGAAAATGAAAACTGTCGTGATGAAATTACTGCGATTTACAGAATGAAAGCGTATACTAGCGGTGAGAGGGGTGAGCGTCATGTTTAAACCAATGGCATCTATTTTTACAAACCATCAAATTGCTGGGCACTACCGGGCAATTGAACGGGCGCAAAAGTGCGTCGTTCCGTTTCACTTTGAGATTCAAGGCCAGGAGTACCCGAAGCCCAAACCGGAACGTAACTGGCTACGGCGGCTATCGGGGACCTCAAGCGAAAAGTACGCAATGGTCGAATTGACACCAACTAAGATCGTCTTGTGGTCACCTGAGGGCCGTAATCTCGGTGAAATGCCGCTGAGTGAGGTTCGGCGTATTCAAATCGGGGCAATTCGGTGTCACGCGACCGCGGGTATGGATCCACGCCATGCATTTCGGGCGACTATTTTCGTTTTGACGGATGCGGGCAACTATTACTTTGCCAATTCCGATATGGAAGTGATCCCAGCCATCTGCAAATTCGCCCATGAGCATCATGTGCCCGTTGAAGATCCGTTACGATTAATTCCATTATTAAAAGTTGGCTGGCGAGTCGCAGCGGTGACACTACACGAAACTTATGCGCAGTTGGTGGCTCATACGGGGTATCCGGCTGATAAGGTCTAGCACTATTTCTATCAAATCATAATTATATTTACTCATCAGTTGTCTGTACAATTCATTCAGAAGCTGATGGGTTTTTTCGTATTATTTGCAAGATGAAAGTAAAGAACGGTGAAATGCTCATTTATTGTTGTATATATTACTGATAGATAAGTACCCCTAAGTAAGAGTGATATTTTATTTGTCATAAGTCAGTAATCATGACTAATCTTTGACACGACAGGTGGGTAATGCTACAATTCCCATATCAAATATGAATTGTTGTTTTTGGGAATTGAAGCTTTTTAATGCTATAATAGCCACGTTTGATTGTTTCCCATAGGAGGTGAACATTATGGTAAATGCAGTCTATAATCGTATACCTGATATTGTTGAAAGCTTTATCAAGCAAGATAATAATGAGTTTGAAATGGCGACGCTTACTTTGATTCGATTGTTGGAGAAAAAAGATCCTAAAGTCGCAATCCAGTTGAAGAAGAGCTTGTCAGATTATCACGCTGGGAAGAGTGGTGTTCAAGAGTCACGGACAATCTCTGCGACGGAGAATGAGTTGTTGACAGCTGTGACACCGACAAAGGGATTAGATGATTTGGTGATTTCGACAGAGGTTCGTAATGATATAGAAGAGATAATTAAGTCTCATAAGAGCAAAGAAGCCCTTCAGAAGGTTGGACTGAATCCAATTACAAAAGTCCTTTTTAGTGGCCCATCTGGTACTGGGAAAAGCTCAGCTGCAGAGGTAATTGCGACTGAATTGGCGTTACCACTTTATCGTGTAAATACGGCCCAATTGCTATCTAGTTATTTAGGCGATACAAGTAAAAATGTGGCCTCAATCATCACTTATGTCAGAACCCATCGAGTAGTATTGTTACTTGATGAATTTGATTCTATTGGGGGAAATCGCAATGACGCGACTGATGTCGGTGAAATGCGACGGATCGTCAATACGCTATTGCAGTCTTTGGACGCTTGGGAGAATCGAGGCATCTTTATTGCGACGACGAATCGGCTTCAAGATATCGACGATGCCTTGTTCAGGCGATTTGATTTGAATATTCGCTTTTCGAGTCCGGATGCTCAAGCACGGTACGAGCTATGGCTGATGTATTTGGGTGATTATGTCGATAATAGGAAGCTAAAAGAAATTGCAGAATTGATCGATAATGTTTCACCTGCGGAGATTGAAATATTATCTCAACGTGCTTTGAGGCAGTCAGTTTTGAACGATGTTGAGGTAGTCCCGATTTTAATTCAATTCTTAAGGAGACCGCTTGAGCAAACGAAACAGAATAAGAAGAACATTTCGCAAGCTTTAAAGAAAATTGATCCAACACTTACCTTGTTACAAATTTCTGAATTAACAGGCACCAGTACGAGTTCAGTCAGTCGGTATCTTCACGAAAACTAATAGGTGATAAAATGGATAAAGATGAACAGTATTCCATATTCAGTTGTTATCACCGTACGTGCTGTGAGCGATAACGACTTATATCAATCAGTAAGAGCACAGTTTCCAGTTTTAGAACCATTACATGTAATGGACGAAGTTAGATTACGGAGTCGTAATTAAACCAATACAAAAAGGTTAGTCGAAATGGGGGTTATCCCATCTCAACTAACCTTTTGGGCTACTTATGATAAATTTTTAAACCAATCCCTGCGCGACCATCGCATCAGCCACTTGCGTAAAGCCGGCGATATTAGCGCCACTGAGGTAGTCACCACTAACGTCATAGGCGTCGGCAGCAGCAACCGAGTGAGCAAAGATGTCTTTCATGATTTGCTTCAACCGGTCGTCGACTTCTTCGAAAGTCCAGCTCAAACGCATGCTGTTTTGGCTCATTTCAAGTGCTGAGACGGCAACCCCACCGGCATTGGCAGCCTTAGCTGGGCCGTAAAGCACGTGGGCCGCTTTGTAGGCTGCGATGGCTTCAGGACGACTTGGCATATTGGCCCCTTCAGCAACCGCCTTAACACCATTGGCAATTAACGTCTTAGCTTGGTCACCGCTAATTTCGTTTTGAGTGGCACAAGGCAGCGCGATGTCGTAGGCTAATTCGGCATCCCAAACAGAACCTTCGTGGTAGGTGGCAGTGTCGACACGGTCAGCGTATTCCTTGATGCGGCCGCGTTCAACTTCCTTGATCTGCTTGACGATCTTGAAGTCGATGCCGTTTTCATCAACGACGTAACCGTTCGAGTCGGAACAAGTGATGACTTTGCCGCCGAGTTGTTCAACTTTTTGAATCGCGTAGATGGCGACGTTACCAGCGCCAGAGATGGCGACCCGTTGACCAGGGAATGACAGTTGGTTGGCTTGCAACATTTCATCGGTGTAGTAGGCCAAACCATAGCCAGTGGCTTCGGTCCGGGCAAGTGAGCCACCGTAGTTGAGGCCTTTACCGGTCAACACGCCACGGTCAGCGCCCCGCAACCGTTTGTATTGGCCGTATAAGAAGCCAATTTCACGGCCACCGACACCAATATCACCAGCAGGAACGTCGGTATCAAGGCCGATGTACTTGCTGAGTTCGGTCATGAAGCTTTGGCAAAAGCGCATGATTTCGTTGTCGGACTTGCCCTTGGGATCGAAATCAGAACCACCTTTGCCACCGCCGATTGGGAGGCCAGTTAAGGCGTTCTTGAAGATTTGTTCGAAACCTAAGAACTTGACGATACTGAGGTTAACGGATGGATGCAAGCGCAAGCCACCCTTGTAAGGGCCAATCGCTGAGTTGAATTGGACCCGGAAGCCGCGGTTGACGCGTGCGTGGCCGGCATCATCGAGCCAAGGGACCCGGAACTGAATGATACGTTCTGGTTCCGTCAGCCGTTCCAGAATATTTGCTTCAATATATTCTGGATGCTGTTCCAAGACGGGTGTGATCGTTTCGAAGAGGTCGCTGATGGCCTCTAAAAATTCGGTTTGGTTCGGATCACGGTGTTCAATAACTTGATAGACGTGTTGAATATAATCGGTTGCTTGACTCAATATGATCATCCTTCCTTGAATAAGTTAACTATATGCTTAATTCTACTGGTCACGTTCGGAAATTGCACGAGTTAAATCAACTAAATTTTTATGAATTTTTGGTGATTGTGTCAAAAGTCGCGTCTTATCAGCGTTTGGACTTTGGTTCGGCGGACTAACAATAATTCGCGTTTTAATGCAAAATGGTGGGGTTGCGCGTATGCTAAAAGCAATCAAAAGTCGTGGTTCGCAGGGAGTTGCCAGCCACGATACGCGCAAGGGGGGATTGCGATGAACAAGCGTCGTTGGTTATTAGTCGTCTTACCAATCTTACTGGGGTTGATTGGTCTAGGCGTGTGGGGTTCACAGCAGTTAGGTCGAGGAGCGCAACAGGAAACGCCGAAGACGATCAAAGTGCAGCAGGCCGCGTCTAAAATCAAACCGGCTACCAAAAAGAAACACGTCACTAAGCAGCAACCGAAACCAAAACCAGGTCAGTATACGGAAGCGCAGGCCATCAAACAAATCGATGCGTTGATTAAAAGCCATCATATTATGGGCACGTTATTATTAACCACCAATGGGCCGGCGGGAGTCCGCGTTCGGACGTATGGGTATGCGGATGATGCGAACCAAGTCCGGAATTCCGCAAACGAGGTGTATCCACTAGCCTCCTTACAAAAGGCGGTCACGGGTGCCGTTATTCAGAAATTGATCAATCAAGGCAAGTTGAGCATGACCACGCCACTTAGCCAATTTTATCCGAACATTCCGTATGCCAATCAAATCACGATGCGGCAATTATTAGATCACCGTTCCGGCATTCGTATGGCAGAACTGACACCGAAGACGATTTTACCGACGGAAACGGCGCGCCTGAATTATACGCTACAACATTTACGTTCGACCAATAATCACGCGTATTCTTACTCCAATGCGAATTTCACGTTACTGGCCGGCGTCATTCGTAAGGTGACACACAAGTCGTATCAGACGGCGCTCAAAAATGACATCATTCGGCCACTCGGATTAAAGCACATTTACAAATATAATGATATTCCAGGTAACGTCCTTAACCCGTTGTCCTATCGCTTGACGAACGGCAGTGGACAAGGCGGCATCATTTCCAAACCACTGCAATCCGCAGAACTCGGCTGTGGTAGTTTGTATATGAGTGTCGGCGACTACTACAAATTCATGTACGGCTTACAGAGTGGCCAACTGGTCGGTCAGGCCGGCTTACGCTCACTAGCGGATAACTTCCAGTACAAGTACTCCGCGGGGATCTACTATCAAGCGGGCCAGGTGATTCGGGTCGGTGGCAATGACAATAATTTCCATACGTATTATATGGGCTCTCGCAATGCCAAAGTCGCACTGGTGCTATTCGAAAATCAAGGCGTCTTTGGTGGCGATAACCAAGTCGCTTACAAGATTCGTGATATTTTGTTGAAGACGGTGCCGTTTTAGAGTCGGGGCGGTTAGGTTGAGTGAAAACTGGAGTTGAAGTGGCTTGGTGTGAGATGAATGTGGATTCTGGTGTCTGCTGGTTTCCGAGATGCAGCCTGGGCCTGAAGTTCTCGGATGTCTTAAGAAATATTACAGTTCAGAATTAGCTACACAATTAGACGAAACTCAGGGTTAGCGCTGGGTTACACTATTACTGAGACATACAGACAGTGCTATCCGATTCACGTGTCAGCCACGATTTAAATTTGGTACCCATTCAAAAGAATTAGGATTGCAGTAACAAACTACTTTAATGAAGCAAAACGACACACCCACTTGGCCTGTCAGTCACAACCACCATTGTGATGAGGCGCAGGCGGGTGTGTTTTAATTTGGACTCAGGGTGATAAATCAAGTCAACTGTGAGACACAACCCGGCTTGCCAAGATATAGAGACAGTTCACTGAAGTCGGCAAGCCGGCGCTCAAGTATTAAGCCAGTCTACTGAGTACATAAACTGGCACCCAAGTATAAAGTCAGCTCATTATTCCATCGGCTATCTAACTCACAGCCAGCCCCGCTTAGCCGATCCACGTCCAAATCAATTAACAATCACTAAACATTTCGGTGAAAAGATGGCGAATCCGGGTGACAAACGCTATCATGGGACTAGAAACTAAATGATGCAGGTGAAAGTTAATGACAAAACCAATTAAGGTAATGATGATTTTCGGGACGCGTCCAGAAGCAATCAAGATGGCGCCAATCGTCTTGCAGTTGCAGCAACAAGCGCAATTTGAACCAGTGACGGTGGTGACCGCCCAACACCGTGAGATGCTCGATCAAGTGCTGACGATTTTTCACATCAAGCCCGACTATGATCTGAATATTATGCAGCCCAATCAAACGCTGGCGGGGATTACCAGTCGGGTGCTCACTAAATTAGATGCGATCATGGACACGGAGCAGCCGGATATTGTGCTGGTTCACGGCGATACGACCACAACTTTTGCGGCCAGTGTCAGCGCTTTTTATCACCAGATTCCAGTCGGACACGTTGAGGCTGGTTTGCGGACCTGGCAGAAGTATTCGCCGTATCCCGAAGAGATGAACCGCCAGTTGACGGATGTGCTCGCTGACATGTATTTTGCGCCAACGGAACTGAGTCGGCAGAACTTGCTGAAGGAACATCATCCAGACGCGGCCATCACGGTGACGGGCAATACGGCCATCGATGCCTTGCAGCAGACCGTTTCAGCCGATTACCAGCACGCGGCCCTCGACCTGATTCAGCCGGGACACCGGATGATTTTACTGACGATGCATCGTCGTGAGAATCAAGGAGCGCCGATGGAAGCCGTCTTTACCGCTATCAAACGGGTCGTGGCGACGCATCCAGACGTTGAAGTGGTCTACCCAGTTCATTTGAGCCCAGCCGTTCAAACGGTGGCTAAGCGCATCTTGGGTAACACCGCGCGCATTCACTTGATTGACCCGCTTGACGTGCTTGATTTCCATAACATGGCGGCGCGGAGTACCTTTATCATGACTGATTCGGGTGGGGTGCAAGAAGAGGCGCCGTCGTTGAACAAACCCGTGCTGGTCTTGCGTGACACGACTGAGCGGCCGGAAGGTGTTGAAGCCGGAACCCTGAAGCTTGTTGGAACCGATGGTGAAAAAGTTGCCGCTGCGATGACGCAACTGTTGGATGATCAGGCTGAGTACCAGCGGATGGCGGATGCGGCTAACCCATATGGGGATGGCCATGCTGCCGAATATATTTTGCAGGCTATTACAAAAAAGATTGGGACACATTAATTTCGGTTGCAATTTTGTATAAACGGTGTAATATGTTGGGTGACATAGTGATAATAATTTTCACTTCTCCTGAAAAGATGTGAAATTAGTAGCGTAACCGGAACCGGATGCCGTGGGGGTGTCCGACCGGTTATTTTTTTGCGACGTGCAGCCAAATGTGGTCCAGGCACACGCAATCGCGTGGAAACGGTGCGTCATGATTGGACTAGCTGTACCATGATTGGTCTAGCTTCAAACACCAGGCCACCAATTAACAGCCAGTTTTAGTATAAAAGGTGTTTCTAGCGAGATTCCATTGTATAATTGGAGATACTATAAGTGAGCGTTGAGGATGGATGAATGAATTTAAAAGCCCGGTACCCTAAAATTACGAAGAGTCTCGAAATCATCATTCGGCGGTACAATCAGGCCAATGTTAGTAATAACGCCATCGTGTTGGCCTATTACGCGTTGATGTCGATTGCGCCAATTATTTTGATTGCCGGGAACCTGATTGCTCGGTTTGATTTGAAAAGTGGGCAGATTTTGGCGTACGCGCAGGAAGTGATTCCCAGTAACGTCTATCAAACCTTCAAGCCGATTCTGGTCTCCTTTTTGTCGAGCGGCAGTAGTAGTAGTTTGTCGATTGGGATTTTGGTGACGATCTGGTCGGCTTCCAAGATTATTGCGGCGATTCGCCGGAGCTTAAACGAAGCGTATGGCGTCGATGATGCGCAGGGGGCGATTCTGACACGAATCATCGCCTTCTTTCTAACACTCGGCTTACTACTGCTGATTGTCGGCCTGGCGATCTTCTTCACACTCAGTCAGGTTATCTTGGATTTGGTCTTAAGCCTGACGCACCTGACGCGGGCGATTATCCCGAACTGGATCAATCAGCTGTTGGAGAATAAAAACTTGATCACCTTTGTTGGCATGTTCGTGGTCGCCATGTTGCTTTACTACTTTGTGCCGAACGCCCAGGTAAAATTGCGTTATATCTGGATTGGAGCACTGGTGACGACGATTGGCTGGATCGTGATCTCCCAAGGGTTCCGAATCTACATTGAATTGTTCGCCAAACGAATAACGAGTTACCAGACAATTGGGAGTTTGATTGTTCTGATGTTCTGGCTCAACTTCTCCGGTATCCTGCTGATGTTTGGTGGGGTGGTCAACGCCTCGGTTCAGGAGTGGTTTGAAGAGAAGATCGAGCCGAAATCGCCTCGCGTGATGCGCCGAATCTTCTACCAATTCTTCAAGCGGAACAAAAATAAATCACCGAAAGCTTAGAACTTATTAGTTGAATCCGAATCGTTAATCATGTAAAATCAAAACTTTTTGCGATTTACATATTAAACGATTCGGATTTTGTGTATAATGGTGTTCGTGTGAAAAAAGTGCCGGTGCTTTCTGAAAGCCAGTGGCGTCTATTTCAAAATAAACAGGCGTAATAACGCCACAGGAGGAGAAAGATAGTGATTCATCAGCTTCTGGCAGAGTTCATGGGAACCGCCTTGATGATTATTTTTGGTGTCGGTGTACATTGTAGTGAGGTTTTAAAGGGGACCAAGTACCGCGGTTCCGGCCATATCTTCGCAATTACCACATGGGGTTTTGGGATTACGATTGCCCTCTTCATTTTCGGCAATGTTTGTATTAATCCAGCCATGGTCTTGGCTCAATGCATGTTGGGCAACTTATCATGGTCAGTCTTCATCCCGTATTCAGTTGCGGAAGTCTTGGGTGGGGTCGTTGGTGCTGTGATCGTTTGGATCATGTACGCCGACCATTTTGCCGCTTCTGCTGATGAGATTTCACCAATTACGATTCGGAACTTATTCTCAACTGCACCCGCTGTGCGTAACTTACCACGGAACTTCTTCGTCGAATTCTTCGATACCTTTATTTTTATTTCAGGAATTTTAGCTATTTCTGAAGTGAAGACGCCAGGAATCGTTCCGATTGGTGTGGGGCTCTTAGTCTGGGCCATTGGGATGGGACTCGGTGGTCCTACTGGTTTCGCCATGAACCTTGCCCGGGACATGGGACCACGGATTGCCCACGCCATCTTACCAATTAAAAACAAGGCTGACAGCGACTGGCAATACGGGATCATCGTACCCGGAATTGCACCATTTGTTGGGGCAGCTTGTGCCGCATTGTTTATGCATGGGTTCTTTGGGATTGGATAAATAAATATATAAATAATTTCAAGCGACCATTCTAAGAATGGTCGCTTTTTTAACAGTATTCATACAATAATATAACAATTACCCTTTCACATTAAAATTTTTTTGACATAATGACATGATGAGACTTTATATTCTTGGAGGAAATTAAATTGAGTAAGTATGATTATTTGGTTGTTGGTGCTGGACTTTTCGGCGCCGTCTTTGCCCACGAAGCAGCCTTACGGGGCAAACGGGTCAAAGTGATCGAGAAGCGCGACCACATCGCCGGCAATATTTATACCAAGGAAGTGGCGGGAATCCAAGTTCACCAATACGGTGCACACATTTTCCACACCTCCGACCAGGAGATTTGGGATTACGTCAACCAATTTGCGACTTTTAACCGCTATACTAACAGTCCGGTCGCCAATTATAAGGGCCGGATGTACAACTTGCCATTCAACATGAATACCTTTAACGAACTCTGGGGCGTCCGGACGCCGGCTGAAGCGGCGGCTAAGATTGCCGAGCAACGGGCCGCGGCCAACTTAGGCGACCAACAACCGCGTAACTTGGAAGAACAAGCGATCGCGTTGATTGGGACCGATATTTACGAGAAGTTGATTAAGGGCTATACCGAAAAGCAGTGGGGACAAAAGGCCACCGACTTACCCGCCTTCATCATTCGTCGGTTACCGGTCCGTTATACGTACGATAACAATTACTTTAACGACACTTATCAAGGGATTCCAATCGGTGGCTATACGCAGATCGTTGAGAAGATGATCGACCATCCTGAAATCACCGTGGAAACCAATACCGACTTTTTTGCCCATAAGGATGCCTATCTAGCAGCTTATCCCAAGATTGTCTTTACCGGGATGATTGACCAATTCTTCGATTATCAATTGGGAGAATTAGCCTACCGCTCACTACGTTTTGAGACGGAGACGGTGCCCGTTGGTAATTATCAAGGTAATGCGGTCGTCAACTACACGGATGCGGAGACCCCGTATACCCGGATCATCGAGCATAAGCATTTTGAATTCGGCAAGGGCGATGCGGATCAGTCCGTGATTACACGGGAGTACCCGGCCAACTGGCAACGCGGGGATGAACCGTATTACCCAGTCAATAACCAGACGAACAATGCACTGTATAAGCAGTACGCGAAGTTAGCGGCGGCTGAACCACAAGTGATTTTTGGTGGTCGTCTCGGGCAATACCGGTACTATGACATGCACCAGGTGATCCACGCGGCGTTGGTAACGGTCGCGGCGGAATTTGCACCGGTAAATTAAAAGAATGTGTGATGATTGAACATGAAGAAACGGCTGGTGATAATTGGGGGTAGCCTGTTCCTGCTAGTGTTATTACTAGGCTATGCGTTTTACGCGCTCAGCATCCAGCGCGGGCAGGATACGGTGACGCGCATTTATCAAGCGGATCAAAATGGCACACCGATTATTTCGCCTAGCCCCATTTTACTGGTAGGTAAGGCGAACCACCGCAATTTATTTCAGTCCGGAATCAACGGCTACGTCTTAACGAATCGCAATCCACTAGGAACCTGGCTGCCACGGCATAATCAGACGATTCGACTCAAGTATCGCTCGGCGTTGACGAAGCCGGAGATTCAAAAAACGTTGCGGCAGGCGCGCTATCTACAGGCCGGAACACAAAATACCGCGACGCCCGTTTTTGAGAATCGCCAGTATCAGGGCAATCCGGCGCAGTACGGGCGGATCAGTACCAGTCACGATGGGCGGGTGTGGACGAAGCTACCAATCAGTTATCCAAATGTCCATTTGAAACAGCCCAGCGTCAGCTATCGCCAGGGCCGGCTGACGTTGTTTGACGGGTCGCTGGCGTACTGGACGACCAATTTCAAAGACTGGCATCGCCAGCGGTTGCAGGTGACGACGACACGATTTAAGCACGGTCAAGTCCAAACGGTGCTGGCACGTCGCTCGCAGTCACCACTAGTCATCATTCGCGGCACTGACCGGCAGACCAAGCGCGTGCAGCTCTATTACGGGCAGCTGACGAGTCGGTTCAAAGTGACGCGCTGGCAGCAACTACGCCTAGGCAACTTACAAGCCAAGCAAGTCGTTGGCCTGAATCTTATCAATCGCCAATTGGTCCTGTTTCGCCAGCAGGGGTCGCGGCTATTGATCTATCGTGCAAAGCGCCTGACGGAACCGGTCAAACGAGTCGGGGCAGTGCGGCTCGAGCATGCGCGTCATCAGCGGGTCACCGCGGTGAATCTGGTCGCGGTAAGCAAGCGCCATTATCAGTTGGTGTTCAGCTTAGCAACGCGTGGTCACTTACAGAAACAACCGCGTTACCGTCGCTTAAATCAGCATTTTCGTGCCACGGGGAAGCAGCACTTATTAGTGACGGACTATCTCTGGACACAGTTTCAAATTAGTCAACATGGGAGTGAGTGATTCGAATGAAGGTCCAACCAAAAGAACGCTTTAAACTAGCGTGGCGGTGGTTACCGCTCGAATTACTGATTATGTTGCTCAGTATCGGCATTGGCTGGGGGCTCAATCAGTGGCTTCCCAAGCCAGTGTATCAAGCACAAGTCGACTTGAAAATCGTCCAAAAACCGCGGGCGAAGATGACTGCATCTCAGCGTCGCCGTCAACGGCGTCAAGACATTAAGCTGTTACCGCAATTCAGTGTCATGCCGCACCAAGGTATCGTGTTGACGCAGGCGAGTGCCTACGCCTACATGCATGCTGGCATCTGGCAGCCGATTCAGGAATTAAGCGAATCGGTCCAGGCGACACCCGTTGAACATCAGCCGGTGTTACGCGTGACGGCGTCGAGTAGTTCGCGGTCAGTCGCCCGTCTGAATGCGCGGGCGTTTGAGGTGGCCATCACGGATAATTTAAAGTCATTGAAGCATTACCGCATCACAACGGTCAGGCGGCGAGTTCAACGGACACCGAATGTGATTCGGGGGGCGATTTGGAAGCTAGTCCTCGTTATTGGGGGCAGTTTAGCGGTGCTCAGTCCGTATCTCGTCAAATTTGTGCAAGGTTGGGGGCGTCAAGATGAAGCGATTTAAATGGCACCGACTGGTTCAGGATTACCAGGCGGTCTATCTCATGATCTTTGCGGTCTATTTGGCTTCCGTGACGCTACAAACGACGACCTTTAATGTCATGTATCCGCACAAGCTAGGCGTTTTGGTCGAGTTAGCGACTTTAGCCGCAATGTTCGGCCTAATTGTTGGCTTTCAAGCACTGACACCGCGCCAAATCATTGGTGAAGTCAGCCTGTTGGCACTGGTGACGGTTGTGACACTGACGTCGGGGGCGCACTATTTGTTGCCGACGGTCATGCTAGTGTTAGCCGCCCGTCAAGTGTCTTTTCGTCGAATCATGCAAGTCTATCTGGCGGTCGTCGGGAGCATCTTACTCCTGGCATTCATTGCCGCCGAGATTGGCCTGATTAAAAACATTACGTTTGTGACTGACGACGGGGTGCGTCAGTCCTTTGGGGTCGTGTATACGACGGACTTCGCTGCCCACATCTTTTACATCTGCGCAGCCTACTTGTATTTGCAAGCGCGGCGGTTCCGATTAGTCATGTTGATTCCAGCGCTACTCGGGTTAGTCGTGATTTACCAGTTCACCAGGACAATGACCGATACGATTGCCTTAGTGGTGCTCATTAGCGGATATTTGGTCTATGTCTATCGCCGGAAGAATCAGCATTTCAAGTGGTTGCGGCCACTGCTGCGCTACAGCTTTTTAACGTTACCGATTGCAAGTGGGCTGATGATTGGTCTCTCGAATATTTTTAATTATCAAGATAAGCTACTGGCCACGCTCAACGACGCGTTATCGACCCGCTTAGCACTGGGGCAAAATGCGCTGCTGGCTTATGGAGTCAAGTTGTTTGGGCAGTCGCCGATTCCAATCAATGGCTGGGGTGGCGACCGAGTCAACACGTTTACGAACGGCGTTGGCTTGACCACGTACTTTTTCATTGATTCTTCTTTTCTGAATATGCTGATTTCATACGGCTTATTGTTCACAGTCGTCGTAATTGCTGGAATCACCTGGTTTTTGTATCAGCGCACACGGCAAAACGATTATTTGTTACCGGTCATCATGATGGCCATTGCAATCAGTAGCATGTTTGATCAACATTTTCTGGAAGTCACGTATAACAGCTTCATCCTGATGCTGTTTGCGGAGCTGCCAAGTTATCATACGACGGTTGGCGTGGCGTTTGACCAACCAATCGTTAGTCCAAGGGGGGCACTGACGGATGAATCATAAACAAGCCTATCGGGTTCAACGCATCATTGTCATCGTGGCCCTGTTACTGATTCTGTTTGGGGACACCAATATGAACGGCGTCTTCAGCTTTAGCCATCAACCGCAACAAATCTGGTTCTATCCGCAACTCGTCGTGGCTTTAGCGACCGCTGCCGGGCCCAACTTGTTACTGATGGCACTCGGGGCCGCCCAGTTACGTCGACCGGCATTAGCCATTAGTCAGTTGATTCGGCAGATTCTCTGGTTGATGGGCGGGATTGCGCTGTTCTCACTATTCTTCTATCTTGAAGATTTATTAGGACAATCCCAGGGACTAGCTAACTTTAATCTGGCAGGGTTCTTCACGGCCCTGGCCCAGGCACCAGTTGGCTTTTATGATATTTTATACGAATTGTTGGGCTTCTTCGTGACGTTGCCATTACTGCGTGTGATTGCGCACCATGCTAGTATCACGATTCAGCGCTACTTGTTTTGGGCAGAGCTCGTCTTTATTGGCATGGTACCGATCGTGGTCTTCTTCACGGGACTGACGACCATCAATATTGACCCACCATTAGCGATTACAGCGGGGTGCTTCTTCGCTTTGATGGGTTATTGGCTCAGTCAGGCTGACCTATTGACACGCATCACGCGTGAACAGTTGTTAGTCGCGTGGTTACTGACTGTGGCTTGTTACGCAGTGATGGTTTCGGTCACGATGTATCAGGTCAATCTGGAGCATAATTTCGACCTCATCAGCAGTCAACCCTTTGCTCAGACTTTTCAAGCCATTCCGTGCCTGACGCTCTGGGTAACCGTTGCGACGTGGGTCATGAACCGCACGACTTTGAAACAGCCGCGGCGGCACAACTTTGTCCAAACGGCCTACGGAACCTTATTGGTCGCTGGCCTGTTGATTGAGCCATTTACAGGCATCAACCGCGTGTTGACCCCAATAATCGGGGCTTGGTGGGCGGCCTGGTTATGGACACTAGCAGTCGGTCTCGTGAGTGTCGAAGTCGTGTGGTTACTCCGATACTGGCGGTGGGCCCGTCAGTTACTTCCGGATTTGTTCGGCGGGGCCGAGCTGAGCGGGGGATTGGCGGATGGCTAAACGAATTGAATGGATTGATATTGCAAAGGGGATCGCAATTTTAGCCGTAGTCGTTGGACATACCTTGGGGCCGTATAACGGTCAGTTCTTTGGTAGCTTGATTTTCGCGTTTCACATGCCGATTTTTTTCATGTTGAGTGGCTACCTGTATCATCCACGCCCGCCCATTCAAGAGTGTCGGCGTGGGGCGGTCAATTTGTTGTTACCGTACGTCGCGACGGCGGTGTTAGTCCTCGTCGTGAGTGCCGTGGCGCGCTGGTTGCCGCATAATCCCGTTCTGCTGGCATATTTTCCAAGCTGGCAAACGGGGTTGTTAGCCGCTGTCTATGGTGCGGGCTCACCGGTCTTTAATCCGTGGCACTGGCAGGTGCAACCGATTGGCGCGGTATGGTTCTTACTGAGTATGTTTATTGCCATTCAGTTGTTCAACGGCTGGATGACGCTGACGGCACGGTATGCGCAACGGACTCGCCAAGATTTGGCTCGTGGCGTCATCGTGATTGCGCTTGCCATCAGTGGTGGTGTTTTAGGCCAAATCGCGTACTTGCCATGGGCGTTTAACGCGGCCTTGTTGGCACAAGCTTTTTTGTACGCCGGATACCTAGTGCGGCAAACGAATCTGTTACAGCGGATGCCGGCGCCCTGGTATCTCTTGTTGACGTTTATGTGGTTGTTGAGTGCTTTTCAGGGTTATTTTGCACTAACGGTTCCCGTGTCGCCGAACTTGCTGATTAGTGTGATGGGTGGTGTTGCAGGGAGTCTATGCGTGATTCGCTTCAGTGAATGGCTGTCCCAACACGCGACAAGACGAGTCGTTCAGGGCCTAAAACGCTACGGCCAATTATCATTAGTCGTGTTATGTTTTCATCTGATCGACTTGGATGTGATTGGACTGGCGGGCTGGGTCAACGGTCTCGTATTGCCGCACGGCGGGCCACTGGTTGCAACCGTCGTCACGATTGGTTATCGGATTGCGTTTGTGACACTTGCGATGTGGGCAATCCCACATTTACCAGTGCTGCGCGTATGTTTCTTGCCCAGACAGTACTCGTTTAAGCGGCTGCGACGCGGTGAAAAACAATATGTACAACTCAGTAAACCAAGAGATGATAAAGTGAATTAACAGTCGTTTGTAAATACTTGCATTTTTAAACGGTCGCGACACGAGTGTAGAAACTCGTCGCGATTTCTGACCAGAGGGGGACTGGCAAATGAAAGTACAAATTTATGTTGCGGCACATAAGCCGTATCAAATGCCACAAGATCCAACGTATCGACCGATTTTTGTCGGGGCGGCGCTCAATGGGGTGACACCGCAGCATTATCAACCGGACAATGTCGGCGATAATATTTCGGCCAGCAATCCAAATTTTAATGAATTAACTGCGATGTATTGGATCTGGAAGAATTGTCATGCGGACATCAAGGGCTTAAATCAATATCGGCGTTACTTAGCAGAAGCACCGAAACGCAAGCTGGCAGGGATTCTGTCAATGGACGAGATTGAAGGCTTGCTTGAGCAATATGATGTCATTGTGCCGAAAAAACGCCACTATTATATCGAGTCGAATTATTCGCATTACATCCACGCTCACCATCAGGAACCGTTAGATGTGATGCGGACGGTCATCCACGACCAACACCCCGACTTCTTAGCAGATTTTGACCGCTTGATGCATCAGACGTCCGCGCATATGTTTAACATGATGATTATGCCGGGTCCTAAGTTTGACGCCTACGCCGAGTGGGTCTTCGATATCCTATTTGAAGTCCGGAACCGAATCGATATTTCAGACTACGATGTTCAGGAAGCCCTCGTCTTTGGTTATCTATCCGAGCTATTGTTAGACGTCTGGATCAACCATCAACACCTCAGTTACGTGGAAGTACCGGTAATGTACATGGAAAAACAACAGTTGCCGGCGAAAGCCTACAATTTATTGAAACGTAAATTCTTCCCGCAAGCGGCTAAACGGACCCATTTTTAAGGGGTGTTAGCCTTGAAATTTAGCTGAATGATATTAGGGATGCAAAATAAAACGTTCGATAAGCAAGTCATGTCAGACTTGCTTATCGAACGTTTTTTGTTAGCAGTAATTAGAATAACTGGTGGTGGGACACCTGCATTAGTGACGGTATTGGACCAGTCAGTACACGTCGGTCAATGTACGCGGCTCCGAAGCTTAGCGGCGTTAGCGAGTACGGGTGGTTGTAGAATTAAAATCAGCCCGCCATAGATGAGGGCGCCGACGCCAATTTGCATCGCGAGATTCAAGTAGGAAGCAGCCATGGTGATGTTTAAGCCGTAGACGACCGCAAACATGATGGCACCGGCTAATGCGTATTTAAGCGCGCCGGTGAACAGATTACGCGTCTTGAGACTGTGCCGAGTCACGATCAATTGATAGCCGGTCACGCAAACTTCTGAGATCAACGTTGCCAGCATGGCCCCGGCGACGCCCCACAGCCAGATAAGCGGAATGTTACAAGCCATATTGACCAGCGCACCGACTGTCACTGAAATGGTGTACGTCTTGGTTTGCTTGGTCGGCAGTAAGAACTGTTGGCCGAGCACGTTGCTCATGCCGATTAAAATGATAACGGGCGCTTCAATCATGAGCAACTGGTCGACCGCTGAAAAAGCGCGCCCAAAAAATAGCGGCGCAAGCGTGGTGGCGACCGCTGCGACCCCCAGTGCCATCGGAATTGCAATCGCCAGCACAAAGTCGAACGACATGTATAGGTATTGGCGCACCCGTTCAAGCTGTTGCTTCATGAACAGGTTGGCAATGTGCGGCAGCATTACCGTTCCCGTGGCGGTGACTAGGGTCAGCACTAGT
Organism: Lactiplantibacillus sp. 30.2.29; assembly: GCF_018991255.1. Taxonomy (NCBI): domain Bacteria; kingdom Bacillati; phylum Bacillota; class Bacilli; order Lactobacillales; family Lactobacillaceae; genus Lactiplantibacillus; species Lactiplantibacillus sp. 30.2.29. The sequence goes on from NZ_JAGYGU010000003.1 coordinate 118,228, forward strand.
TTGATCAGCTTATCAGAGTAGTCGTAAAAGCCCGCCGCAGTCAACGAATCCATCTGCCAGAGCATCGTCTTATTCAACGCCAAGTAGACGGTCGTCGCAATCTGCGGAATAAATAGGGCGATTGATGGTCGTAGGTGCCGGAAAAGTCGCAAGTGATGCCAGTCAGGCTTTGCGACACTGTGGCGCAGATACGGCCACAACGTGAGGTTCCCCAGCACTTGGGAGCCAGCCAAGATTAAAATGTAGATGCCAGTATCTTGTGCGGTCTTGACGAAGGTGAAAATCGCAATGATTGAAGCAACTTTCACAAGCATATTCCGCAAGACGGTCTTCTTAAAATCCTCAAGTCCCATGAAGTACCAGGAGATGTCGACAGCGCCCGCAATAATATAAAATGATTGATAGAAAAAATAAATCTTCAATTGGTGCTCAAACATGAGAAACACTAAAAAAGCGAGATAAGCGCAGCTAATAGTCACCAACTGTAATATTTCAATCTCCCAAAAAGTTTGTGAGCGTTGCGTGCGGTCGTCGCGAATAAACGCAATTTCCCGATTCCCATAGATGGTGATGCCGACTGTCCCAAATAAGAGGAAGTAGGTGATGATCGAATTGGTCGTTGCGTTGATGCCGACTCCGGTAGGACCTAAGACCCGTGAGATATACGGGACGGTCAGTAAGGGGGTCAGCAAAATTAAGAGGTTATACCCCGCTGTGTAAAAGTAATTCCTTATGATTCGCATGAGCGGCTCCTTGATGCAATTAAGCAGTTTGATGCTGAATTCCTCAACATTCAACTCATTGTATCATAGCCTATTAGCCGGTTGATAGTGGTTTTAACCGGCTAAGGTTGGTTATTAACAAACTTATTATTTGATAAAATCATCGATATTATTAACGGTGATTTCAAACTAAATCGTTTATTAATATCGATTATTACTGGTGGATAATTTAGCTGAATCTGTCCGAGACCTCGCACGCCACCTTCGCGAGACAAGTGGGTCAAAAATTGCACTGACTAATTGTATCCAACAGCTATTTTCGGCCGTCCAATGTGAAGGTGCGCGCAAAAAGGGGGGAGTAGTGAATAACAGACCGGATTGATTTATGCTGCACAGATTATTTCTAAGTCGTTTACGTGTCACCACACAAAAAAACGTTGAACCAAAATCCCCCTGAATTTGGCTCAACGTTTTTAGCTGTGGTTAATTTAATAAGCACCGTTTGGCTTGAACATGATAACGACTGTCTTAAATAGAATGTAGACATCGAATGATACGCTGCGTTTGGAGATGTATAGTAAGTCTAACTTGACCATTTCATCGAAGCCTACGCTGTTGCGAACGGTGGCCTGCCACAACCCGGTACGACCAGGTTTGACGGCTAAGCGTTGCTTGTCATATTCCGTATATTCAGCAACTTCTCGTGGCAGCGGTGGCCGTGGCCCAACCAAGCTCATGGAACCTTGTAAGACGTTTAGCAATTGGGGCAGTTCATCGATACTATACTTGCGGATGAACTTACCAATCCTGGTGACCCGTGGATCGTCTTGCATTTTGAACATGGCGCCATCAATTTCGTTATTTTTAAGTAATTGTTCCAACAATTCATCAGCGTTGGAAACCATCGAGCGAAATTTATACATTTTGAACGGCGTTTCACCGCGTCCTAAACGTGTTTGGGAGTAGAAAACCGAGCCCTTAGGATCTTCAAGCTTAATCGCAATGGCGATAATTAAGAAGAGTGGTGATAAGATGATGAGGCCTAAGAGGCTAGCGACAAAGTCAAACACACGTTTAACGAACCGATAACCATAGCGACGATGCTGACGCACAGCGTCAATCGTAATCGGTCTGATTTCTCGTTCCTTCAATTCCATAAGTAACACCCTATGCTTCCTTTAAATATTTTCCCCCGTAAACCACAGCCAGATTAATCTATTACTACTGTTCGGGTTGTTGCAAACTGACTATGTATAAACGATATCGATACAACCTAATGATTATAGTACAAAATGGCTATCAAGTAAATATACTTGATAAGATTAACTTTGGGGCTTCGTTTAAGTTTATTATAGCAAACATCCTAAAATAATAAACCCGTGTTTTGCATTCAGCTACGGGGGCCAAGGCGTTACATGGCTTTTTAAAATTTGGTTAACTATAATTTACCAGCATTGGCCAAAGATGCAATCGTTAGCAACTTAAAATGACGCGATAAGTGTGAAAAGTCGGCTGGCGTAAAATTAGTTAATGAACAGTGGGGGTAGGGATTTTTGGACGGGCATTAATGAAGCTAAGTGAGCTTTTTTCTTAATGATAGTGGTTAACCTAACCGAGCACCCTGGACTGAGCTAGCCACCATCTTGCTGGAAGCGCAATCACGTATAATTGCAGCGATTACTTGCTTTCCGCGGTCGGTTTAGTAATCGTGAGTCACATGATGTTTGCGACAACATGGTTCCGATGCTACAGTCAGTTATGGCTCAACGATGAAGTCCCGTTGAATGTCGGACAGTCACGAGCAAAGTTGGCGTTTTTCGAAGTATCGAACAGTTGCGGAGTTGGTGAGAATTGGCTGGTCATTAAGTTGAAGCATGTGCAGGACTAGCTAAAGTTATCTCGTTTCACAAGACATTGAGTGAAGGGGTACGATGATGAGCACTGAAATTAGAGCAATACAAGAGGTTTACACGATTCGTGGTGAGCAAGTTACAGTTGTAACTAAGGCACGCTTTGACTATGCAACTGGCAAGCAAGTCTTTGATCAAGAGCTTGATAATGAGGCGATTCACACTGCCTTCGATGCATACCAGAGTAAGCACATGATGATTACACCAAGTCGAATTAAAGCCTTACGTCAACGGTGGGACTTAAGTCAGCACGACTTTGCAGCACTGTTCGGATGGTCAGCCATGACCATTGCTACTTATGAGACTGGCGCGCTGGCATCTGAGACTAATAGTGAACGGTTGCTTGCCTTAGAAGCAACCCCTGAGTTGGCGCAGTCGCTTTATGAGTCCTCCAAAGACATGCTGACTGAACGCGGTAAGCAGGCTTTTCGGGGACGGACGGGAGATGCCGCTGAACGGACGCCGCAAAAATGGATTGAAAAAGGAATCAACCAACAATTTGAAGTCACAAATTACTCAGAGTATTCGGGGTTTAGTGCGTTTGATCTCAAAAAGTTTGCTAATATGGCTCTTTATTTTGTTGAGCAAGTGCCTCAGGTGACCAAGACTAAACTTAATAAGCTACTCTTCTATACTGATTTTAAGTTTTTTGCTCAAAATACAGTTTCAATAACATACCATACGCACGTTTACCTTATGGGCCTGTACCCAATGATTATAGTCTATTATATGGTGCAATTGAAAATGCAAAGCAGCTTACAGAAGAAGTAGTGAATGATGGTGTTACCGAGAGGACTTTTTTTACGACAACTGCGAACTTTAACAGTGCACTGTTTACAGAACAAGAGTTGGCGGTGATGATGGATACTGTTCAACGGTTTGGTCACTTGAACGCGATTGAATTGTCAGAAAGATCACATCAAGAGCGTGCTTGGCAAGCTAATGATACTGGAAAGTTGATTTCATATCTATATGCTAATGACTCAACTACGCTAAAATGAACTTAATATGAAACGTCGGCCATGAGTGGATATTGAAACCATGGGCGACGTTTTTTGGTTAGTTTGTGCAGTAACAATAGCAAGGTGATGGAGCTAATGTCGATATCAAAGCAGTTTAACTTGTTACATTCCCTGATTTGTTCATGACTCGAGAAATTTATTCAGGCTTGAATATGTCCATCCAAAAGCACGTATTAAACGCGTTACATTTCCCCTAGGCTTTCCCGACCGTTCACGGTACAATTAAGGCAGAGCTCAAATTCAAGTGAAAAGGATGTCCGACATGAATGACGATTGGATCACGGTATTTCCCGCGGATTATAATAATTCATACCACTTAATTTTGAAACGTGGCACGGCCCACTTTGCGTACTATTATTTTAAAGTCGACAAGCTGGACCAGCGGGTCATCTTTTATGACGATGTCGAACGTAGCGGGATTTCAATTAAAACACAGATTACTCGCACGTTCATGCGGGCACTCGTCAAAGCCATCGATTGGCATCCGGTCGGTAACAGTATCATCATTGAAATTTATCCGGTCAAGCGGGCCGCGACCAGGGCGACGCGGCTGTCTTGTGATATTTGAGGGTGGAACGCAAGGGGGCAATCAGTTGTATGACGAGACATGGCATATCTAACTCCTATATTGTCTCGGGGAATCCCGTAAGATAATTGCTTTTGGAGAATTAATTATGGAATATAGGTCTTAAAGTTGAGTAACTATTGGATGGCTTCAGCAGTGGACAAGATAATTGACTAAGCGCTTGAATCTTGGTATCATTTGTTTGTGGAAAGGTACTTTTCCACAGTTGGTCAGGCAACTATAAAATCAGATATATGTTAGATAACTCAATCTAACGTCCGCTGGGGACAGAAAATTCAGATAGTTTTTGCTAGTTAACCACTAGCGTTCGCTGAGAACAGAAAAACCTGATGAAGATTGCTGGTAAGTCTTTAAGAACAGACTTGTTAGCAATCTTTTTTATTTTCGGTTAGAAATGAGTAGATATTTTGAAGCATCCGCAAGAATATAGACGTGCAACCCCACAGGATCTAAAGCGTATAAGGTTGAAAATGAATGACTTACAGATGGCTTTTAATTATGTTGAAACAGAGTTATGTGATCATAAACGTTATTATTTTTATCAAGACAGTGGAAAAGTAGCGGTCATGCAGTTAAACGTTAAGCGAGAAAACTTCATGCATCTTTGTGGCTTCAATTATAGAAGTGGTGGTGCTAAACGTTTTTGGCATGATTTGAAACGCAATCATTTAGTGATGGAAAATTTACTTGTAAAAGTGGACGGAACTACCTTTCAAAAATTACAGATTATAAATTTGTTGCCAGAACTAAGTAAATTGAATTTAAAAATTACCGGTGCTGGCAAGTATTTAAATTTGCAATATGACCATTCTATTAGGACTAAAAGAGAATTGATGGCGATTGCTTTTCAGTTTGATACTGATGGATATATTCCGCTTTCTCTTTTAAACTTAAATGATACAAAGTTTAGAAATAATGAACTTCATGTTGTGCTGGCAATTGTAGATTGTTTTGAGAATACTAAAACTTTGATTGCTGGAACGAAAACACCAAATTATTGGTTTGCAAAAAGTCGGAACCAGTAAATGAAGTATCATTGACCATGATATTTTGACAAAAATATGGTAGTGTTTGCGATAATGCGGTGGCATGATGTACATTAATTAGCAATTGATTATACGTTTAGTTTGCTTATACAAATAGAATATAATTTTAAGACAATCTAATATGCCCTAACTGCAGGTAGAAGGAACTAAATTTAGCAGACATTATACGGAGAAATTGTACTTTCGCGGTCTACCTCATTTTTTTGTTTTCTGCCATCAATAAAAGCCGGCCTGGAAAATCCGAAGATTTCCAGACCGGCCTTTATTGTATCTGCATACGTCACAGCTGTTTATGGGTACAACGGGAAATACGCTTAAGCCTTTGGTGCCGTGATAATTGGTGTCTCAATCGTTTCGACGTACTTAGCGGCTAATGGTTCAGCGACTAAGTTTTCGCCGTCCTTGGCGAAGAGCTTAGTGGCAGCCAGATTGGCCATCGCTTGGCTGACGACTTCCTTACTCAAGTTGTCGTTGGCGTAGTGTAATTTCAAGTGGTGAACTTTGTTGGTGCTGGTCTTAAAGCTTAAGTCTAAGGTTTTCATGGCGTTCCTCCTAAGGATGTGGGTGTATTAAGCAGCGGGTTGTGGGTCGTAGCGGTAGGCGTTTGCCAAGTTGGCGGTGGTGAATTGATCACCCGTCAAAACTTCGATGACTTTACCAAAAGCGGCAAGTTGTTCGTCGGTCGCGTCCTGGGCGATGCCGTTAAACGTGTGCTTACGTTGTTCGTCCAGATCAGTTGTCGTTAGAACAGTTAGGGTTGCTTTTAACCAAGTTTTAGTCATGTTGTAGTTCCTCCTAGAGTTGTTGTGGTAGGCTGGCCAGCTTACATTAATACAGACGGCTGAGCAGGCCATTTTGTGCAACTTTTTGACAAACTTTTTTAAAAATGCCGTTAATTCGCGTATTCAGTGGTCATGTGAAGCTCGACATTTGCCATCGCGTCGCCGACTAACCGGGTGAAAATGGGAAGTAATCGGGCCAAATCCGCGTCGGTCAAGTTGCGGCAGTTGTGCCAAGTTTGACGGTGAAGTCGGTGCTGATGGTCGATGGCGACCATGATGAGCTGTGTGTTCAACCAAGTGTGCATGGCGTAAAGTCCTTTCTATCCTGAAACGTGTTTTTTATAGTGTGTGTGCCCGCCAATGATGGGAGCGTTGGTCGGTAGAAATTATCGTGCTAGAATGCTTGCGACTCACTGGCTATTGACGAAGTAACAACTGGTGATTTACCGACTGTTGCCGGCTAGCGACTAATCAGCTGCCATCTGCGACCAACTAAGGATTTGCCGGCAGTTCAATCGCCACCACAATCAGTGAATCCCAGTCCGCCACGGCTCAATCTTGCGCATCGGCGGCCTGATACAGTCGATGCGCCTTCGTCAACAGACTGGTCCGCCAGTTATAAACGGTGCGCCGACTGACGCCGTGAGTCCGCATGATATTGGCCACGGATTGTTCTTCCAAAAAGAATTCAGTCAGGTAGATGCGCTCGCCGGGACGGCATTGGCGCAATAAATCTGTGAGTAGCGCTGAAAGTTGCCAGTGGGCTTCCTGGTCACTCATTGGGTCGATTGCGAATGGTAAGGCGTGTTCCAAGTCGACTTGTGACTGGGTGCGAAGCGTCTGTTGCCGTAAATAATCGACGGTGCGCCATTTAATGCGGCGAAAGGCGAACTTACGAAGGTCCGGCAGATTGGCGGGTAATTCTGGTTCGTAATTCTGATAGGCGGCCAACCAGGTCAGGTGGGCGACTGTGACGCAATCCTCGAATTGCGGGTGGTAGCGGGTGACGTTGGCCGCTTTCAAGGCGCCATAGAGGAGACGTTGGTGTTCTGGTTCCGCGAGCAAGTCGAATGCGGCTTGATTATCTAAACGGTCTGCGTGCATAAAGTTATTCCTCGTTTGATTTGAATTCCTTGGCCAAGGTTGACTCCAGTGTAGCGAAGGCAAATACCGATTGCTGGGTGTGAAAAATGAATGAAAGATGACGATTTGCTTTCATTATTAATCTTCCAATGAGAATTCCATCAATTACGAGCATTGTACTAGGATAGATTGAGCACTATTGATATGATGGGATTAATCTAATGCCTGCAGTAGGGGTGCGTGCAGAATTATCAATATTAGAGACCAAAATCAGATTTTGAAGGGTTTGTGAGTCATGAACCAAAATAACATTGTCAGCACCACCGTGAATCCGTTCTGGTATAACGATGTTGGGTGCTGGGACACCCGGCAGCCAGAACGCTTAGTCAAATACGCTACACGTTTAGAAAGTGACAAAATCGACGTTTTACAGACATTTTATCTACTTGACATCGGGCACTTAAAATGTCCAGAGAAGGCGTTGGTTTTTGACCGTCAACGGGGTATTTTGAAGTCCAAATGGAGCACGCGCCAACTGATGATTCGCTATTCGCGTCAATTAGGTTTTTCAGGTTCCCATCTGGTCAGGGCCGTCGCTACTGATCAAGGCCTCTCACCGCATAAGTTGCCGATTATTCACGGGGAAGCGATTCTGATGCCCCAGACTTCGGTCAAACGCGGGATGGCCAATTGGTATAACGGGCTGTACCTGATTGATGCGGTGGAACGGCCACTGATGACTGAGTTAGTCTATGCGGGCGGCATCCGGTTACTCATCGATATGAGCCTGCCGATGGTGGACCGTCAATTGAAGAAAGGCCGGCAATTACAGCGGGGCGTCAGTAATTACCACCAACGACGTGCCACGCCCAATCAAGCGGCGAGTGGGTTAGATGGGACGGACGCCCAAAATCTGAATCGGTTTGCGGATACGGTCGTTGATTATTTCGGCATTCAGGCCCATCCCGAGGAAATTAGTTGTTTGACTAAGCGATTTTTAGGTACACTATAGTCAACCATTAATTGAATCGGAGGCTGGATAGCATGACGGAGAAAGTGACGAAGATCGTCGCGCAAAAACGGGCGGGACGCTACAATATTTATCTTGATGGCAAGTATGCGTTTCCCATCAGTGAATCGGTGATGATCAAGTTTCGAGTCTTCAAGGGCATGGAAATCGATGCTGAGCTCCAAACGGCGATGATTGCCGCGGACGACGTTTCCAGAGCGTACACGCGCGCGTTGGATTATTTGTCGCACCAGTTACGGACGGAAAAGGAAGTCCATGATAAGTTGTGTGACGAAGAGATCGAGGAGCCCGTGATTGATGCAACGATGCAACAGTTGCGCGAGCTGCGGTTGTTAAATGACCAGCAGTACGCGGATGCCTTTGTACGCACGGCCAAACGGACCAGTGATAAGGGGCCGCGGGTGATTCGCCAGAACTTACGCCAAAAAGGGGTCGGTGAACAGCTGATCGACGACGCATTAGCCGGGCAATTTAGCCCAGACGAACAAATCGACAACGCCAGTGAATTAGCCCGTAAGCTTGCCAAACGTTATCACAAACAGGCGTTTAAGACGATGCAACAAAAGGTGCGCCAAGGCATGATGACCAAGGGCTTTGACAATGATACGATTACGGCCGCAATTGCTAGCTTAGACCTTCAACCAGATGAAGATGAACAGTGGCAAGCCCTCGTCACGCAAGGCACCAAGCTCTGGCAACGGAATCGCAAATACAGCTTTCGCGAACGGGCGATGCGGACCAAACGCAGCCTGTTTCAAAAGGGCTTCATGATGGATGAAATTAACCGATTTATCGACGAACAAGTCGCGGATGAGTGAAAAGGTCGAATTACCTGCCCGCACGCCATAAAAATCTGGTATAATGTTTAATGAAATTCGATGAAAATTTACCCTCAGTTAGAAAGTTGGGTTAATATGGCGCGCGAGGCGAAGGGACCTAAGGAAGGCGACTTCATTACGATCAAAAGCTATAAGCACGACGGAAGTTTACATCGAACTTGGCGCGATACAATGGTACTCAAAACAAGCGAGAACGTCTTAATTGGTTGTAACGATCACACACTGGTCACCGAAGATGATGGCCGTCGGTGGGTGACGCGGGAACCAGCAATCGTTTATTTTCATAAGCATTATTGGTTTAATATCGTGGCGATGATTCGCGATAACGGCGTTTCATACTATTGCAACCTGGCATCACCATATGTGTTAGACAAAGAGGCTTTGAAGTACATCGACTATGATTTGGATGTCAAAGTCTTTCCGGATGGTGAACGCCGGTTGTTAGATGTTGATGAGTACGAAGAACACGGCGCCCAGTGGCACTATTCAGCCGATACTGATCGCATTTTAAAAGCAAATGTGAAGGTGTTGGTCGACTGGATCAAGCACAAAAAAGGCCCGTTTTCACAAGACTACATCGATATCTGGTATAGTCGCTATCAAGAACTATCACGTCGGCAATAGCTCTGCTGACGGTTTGTCAGCGGCGTAATTAAAATACAAGGGGAGCAGCCACGTTTCGGCGCTCCCTTTTGTTATCGATAAATACGTGATACGTATGTGGATATTCGTCATAAAGATGGTTCAATCGTGCTGGCTAGTTTACTGTTCGTCAGCCGATGCGCGTCTTAGTCCGACTTCCGGAGCCGGCTGACAATTGCTGGAACGTAAGCCGACATCGATTTGAACTCACGCAGAAACCCACTGCGCAATTTCAAATACGAGTCTTATTCTAAGCCGGAAGCAACCCACTTCCAGCTAAGAATAATTTGGCTACTGAGCATTGTCAGCCGGCCCCTCCAGTCGGGAAGCCACTCGAATGGCAGATGAACGACCACCTAACTTGGTGCAATTGATCACTGAATATTAGGTGATTGATCCTTCATACAAAGTTTGAATCAGAATCGATGATGATTTATTGAGCGCTTAGATACTTGTCCCATTTAGAAACTGATATGATAGTCAGAAGATTGTTGATCAATTTTGATAGAAAATATTCATAGCGTTGGAAGATGGATTTGCTACCCGTTTAGCATTCTAGACTTTTCTATCTTGGGTGACTAGCGAGAATTCTGACATGTTCCGCGTTGCTGCTGGCTCCCATAATTTGAACACGAGTATGATAGCTTCCGTCAGAAACAAGTCTTAAAGTAAAATGTTAAAATTACTGCCCTTGAACTTAACAGATGGCATGGTTCAATCACGATTCATGTCAAATGACTGTTTACTGAGAATCAACGACTCGTTTATCAAAAAGTTGGGGGGCCACACTTTTCAGCCTTTGAATGGGATACAGGCTGGAAGGTGTTTCTGACAATGCTCAGCGATGAAATTTCACTTAGCAAGCGTCTTGTGCTTGGTTAGTGAAAGACCAGTATTTAAGACGTGGGTTGTCGGCTTAAATCTGTGTCCATCGCGTTCCAGCGTTGTCAGAAATGCCTGGAAGCCGGGGTAGGACGCGGCCACAACAGCAGGTTTACGCAAGTTCGCGTTTTTTCCAGCGGGTTCTAAGCTGGCTGCTTTTAAGAATTAACACAATGCGTATCAACCAAAGAAACCGCGGCGATTCGAGCGCCAGACAGCACCAGTTAAGTCGGATGCAGTCCGAACTGACCGTCACAGTTGACAGCGGTCAGGATAATCGCGAAAATAACAAAGGACCCACAAGCTAGCCTGAGGGTCCGATGGGTGATGGCATAGGTTGACTAGTTAAGCGCCAAAATTGACGGGCCGGCAATAACCGACAGCGTGCCACCAGGGAACGTAGATTTTTTCATTTTTGACGCCGTTATCCTGCGCGTCAATCATTTTACCACCGCCGACGTAAATACCGACGTGTGAGATCGAGCCGGTGTTGCTACCGAAGAAGACCAAGTCGCCCTTTTGTGCGCGTTGCTTGGAAATCTTGCGATATTGCCGGTACTGCGCTTGTGCGACTCGCGGTAGATTCGTTTGAGCCGCTTGTTTGAAGACGTACTTGGTGTAGCCGGAACAATCAAACGTGTTGGGGCCGACTGCACCGTAAACGTAGCGGTGGCCAAGTTTGGATTTGGCGACGTTGTAAAGGTTCGTGAAGGAACGCGTGCTCTTCTTAATGGAACCCGTCTTGACCCAGCCCTTGACACGATTGTTGGCACTCGTGACGTAAGCATACTTGGCGGTGGTGCGGTTGGCGAGCCGGACTTGCCGTTGCTTGGTGACGAACCACGTTGGGTTGCCGTAGCGCTGCAGTTTACCGAGTGATTTGATTTTGGTATTGTTGGCAGGACCGCTCATTTGGTAGAGCCCACCCTGTGAATTCTTAGTCAGATAGGCTGTCTTGGTGACCGACGTGGTCGTGATGACCCGGTTGGTAGCTTGTGCTTCGATAGCAGGGGCGTGTAACAGACCGACAGTTAGACCGACAATGGCAACGATTAATGCGATAAGACGTTGTTTCATTATGTATTTCCTCCCCGAAATCCCCGTGTCCCATTTCATTATCAAACGTTGACCCTATCATAAGCGGTGAATGTGACAAGGATGTTGCAACGTGATTGCGGTTTGTTTAAATGATTCGAACAGCTTGAATAGCTTGGCAATTCAGAGATTAGAATGTTGACAGGAGTGACCGAAATGGCTTTTTTGAAGATCGATAATGGTGAATTACTCAAAAATATTCGTCAGTTTGCAAAGAAGAACGGTTTGACTTTGGCTGAAGTGGCAACGTTGGCGGGCCTAAGTGCTAGCGCCATCTATAGTTGGAAGAAACACACACCGTCAGTGGGGACCTTGAAAGAAGTTGCCCAGGTGTTAGGAACGAGTTATACCAAACTAGTTGGTAAGGATAAAGAACCGACTGCCAAGGGCGCCAATTCCGCTGCCGTTGATTTGAAAAAAGTGGTTGAGAATAAGAAAAACCAGTTTGAATACGACGGTCAGCCAATTACAGCGGAACAGATGAAAATCATCCGCAACGTGCTCAAGTCGATGTTCAAGACCCCGCGACTTTAATTTTCGGTAAAATGCGGTCCTTTTAGGTGCAACGCCCGCTGGGATAGTGTAGAATATTGCTCAGTTACTTGAATAATTGCTCGCACTGCTTGACGCACTTCGTTGATTGGTGCACAATGGCAACAATTATGGAACGGATTGGGAGATGGGCGTATGAAAAAAGTTACTACCGCATTAGCAAAGAAAAATATCAACCAGTTGTTAACGATTGTTAATCAAGGCCACGATACCATTGAGGTGGAAAATCCCAATACCCAAGATTCAGCTGTCATGGTCAGCATGAAGGATTGGTTACAAATCGTCAGTCAATTGGCCAAGACGAATCATCACGATATGGAATTCAGTTAATGATAAAGATTGGGTGCGGTCGCCGTTAATACGGTACTGGCACTCGCAATAAAAGGTCCCGACACGAATTGGTGTTGGGACCTTTTTTGGACGCGTTCATATCTGTCGTTGGTGCGAAGGCAGTTTGGTGATTTGAAGTTGTGGTGCTGATTATAACTAAGGTCTGGATAGGCAGAGGCGAGGTTGAAATAACGCTTCAGTAATTCGCTAAGCAGGCGCGTTCTTAAGTCCGATGATTAGGTTTTACATAACCACTTGAGCTATCGCAGAATCAATGTGACTGCTTAAATACGGCTACCCGCTGATGCCAGATTACAGGGTCGCTGTTTGGGCCAACTGTTGTTCGATTTGAAGCCCAATTGTATTCATGGTCGACCATTTGGCCTGGTTAGCGAACAGTACCATCGCCACCTTACCGTCCGTGGTCCCGATGTATAGACTGTACAGGCTATTGTCAGCCCCGCCAATGCGTAGGGTGCCATCCGGCCGGTAGTAAATGCCACCTGAATAGACGGGTTGTAGATGATCAGCTAATTCTTGGAAGCCCGCCGGAGTAACTACGTGGCCGTTGACTAGGCTGTTGATGAAGGTGTAAAAATCACCAACGCTAGCATACAGATTACCGCAGCCGAGTTCGCTTGAAAGCAGATTGGTCGAAATCGTGCGGGCGATGGTCACGCCATTGCTGTACGTGTACGGTTGCGGATGAACCGCATTTGCCGGGACTTGGTCGTAGATGAACGTATGCTGCAATCCCAGTGGTGCGACAATGCTTGTTTGTAAGTTATCACGATAGGACTTGCCTGTGAGCTGGTCGATGATGCCGGCGAGCAGGGTGAAGTTGGCGTTGGAATAAGACCAGTGATGCTGATTGGTGGAAGTCAAGTGACTCAACGTGAAGGCAATTGCTTGTTGGTCGTTCGTCAACGCTTGACTAGGTACCGGTTCGCCCATCTCAATCCCGGATGTATGGTCAAGTAGTTGCCGAATCGTGATGGATTGTGCGTACGGCACTTGTGGGTAAAACTTGGCTAGTGTCGTGTCCATCGTTAGTTTGCCAGCGTCGATCAATTGTTGAATCATCGCACCAGTCACCGATTTCTCGAGTGATGCCAATGGATATGCCTCGTCAGCGGTATTGGCGATATGTTGCTGCAGGTTAGCTGAACCGAATGGCAAAATATGCACGCCCGCAGGTCCGTTGTTCGTCAGTAGCAACGTGCCCATAAAGTGGTTAGCCGTCATCAGTTGGTTGATGGTCTGCAAGGTTTGTTGGGCCGTATACTTGGGTGCTATTACCGGGGTGGCTACGGATGCCGGTGTACTAGGCTTTAACGCGGCGCTACTAGACTGGCTAGTCTGTTGGGACTGACTGGAAATGCTGGAAGCTGCCTGACTGGTCGTAGCACTCATCGCCGATTTAGCCGTTGACTGACTCGTGGCTGGCTGCGTTTGAGAGGCAGTGCCGCTCTGACTCGTCAATGTAGCTTGACTAGTGGCATTAGCAGCACTGGTCGTTGACGGGCTTGCAGTGGCGTGACCCGTTTTTGTGAGCGCCACTTGACTCGTCGTTGGCCGGCCACTCGTTATCGGTTCGGCCTGACTAGCGACAGCGTGCTTGACTGGCGATGAACTAGCTTGCTGCACCGGATGAACGACGCTAATTTTATCAGATGCACCGTGCTCGCGATTCGGCAACTGAGCTGGCTTGTCCGCACTGCTAGCTTTCACGACCTTTTTCTGGGATATGGACGTCACAATGGGAACGGCTGCTGTTGACTGCAAAGCTGAGCTAGCCTGAGAAACCGCTGGAACACGGACTGTTTGTGGGCCGGTTGCCGGTGCACTACTAGTCTGAGTCGCGCCGGTTGGTGTGGCAACTGGATGGTTAGTGTGCACAATCGCTGTCGTTGCGTGCTTCGTCGGCGCTGTCGTGACCCGAATCCCCTGAGTGGCCGTTGAGCTCATTTGTTGACTGTTAGGTTGTGCCGCAGTGTGTTTCAAATGAGGTGCCGCGATGCTTGTCTGTGATTGTGACGTACGACTAGGTGCGGCGGTTTTGGTTGATTGCGTATGTGGTGTGACCACCTTTACCCCTGGTGCAGAAATGGTGTGCCTGAGTGCTACTGGAGTCGTGAGATGCGCGTTAGTAGGTACGTGTTGACCTGCTGAAATCCCAGTTGTAGCATGCGGTGTGAGCGTGGTCGGGTTAGAACCGGCCGGCGTCGTAAGCGAACCAGCAGGCGTAATCGGGGTCCAGGCGCGGAATCCGTCTCGACCACTGAGTTGATAATATTGCCCATGGTTGGTCCAAATATGACTGGTGATTCGTAATCGGAGTCGTCTTAATTGTGTGGCTGTCAGTCGTTTAGAAGTGCTCAAGCGGAGATTCTTTGCCGAAATATTGGTCCAAAGTAATGAGCCAACTGGTGGGACAATCGAACCATGAATGGCGCGTTGTCTGGTAATAAACAGCTTCGACTGAATACGAGCTGTCACAACTGGTCGCACGACCTGACGACGAACCCAACCTGTGGTATGCCCGCTGACAATGTGGAAATAAGTGCCACCAAAGCCAACGACGGGGTGTTCGAGTTTAAACGTGACGGTGCTCGTAAGGTGGGTGTGGTGTCCGCGTCGTAATTGCCGGCGACTGGTCGGAAGTTGCGGGTACAGTGTGATCGTTTGGTGACTACGGATTTGCCCATACAGCGGGCGAGTCCTTGCACTGGCGGTACTAGTGAAGCCAACTGAACTTAAACTAATTAGCGTGAGCATTGTGCTTGTAGCAATACGCGTCTTGAATGTCAAAGTGAAGTCCTCCTGATTACGATTAGATGTGTCAAAGTTGTTCACTAATATAGGCCGTGAATTCCTGCTTTGCACGTCTTTTCGTCGGGATGTTATATTTCCTAACTGTAATCAGTTATCCGCGATTGTTTTTTAAATGAACGTTGATGGTTACAAAAACCATCCCACACAAAAACCGGCCAACGCAAAACGTGCGTTGCCCGGTTACAAGCCAGTCAGTAACAACTAATCTCAAATGGACTAGTTATCTTGGCTTTCAGCGTATTTAGTTTTGATGTAATCGGCGGAAACTTGTAGTTTTTGCAATTCTTCGTCTGTCAAATCAAGTTGGACTTGTTCGACCACGCCGTCACGGCCAACCACGGCTGGATATGACAAGTAGACGCCGTATTCTTCGCGGAAGTTGGAGACGGGGAGTTCGGTTAAGGCGTCGTTTAAGACGGTGTTCGCTAACCGCACCGCTGCCGTGGCAACACCGTAGCTGGTGTATTTCTTACCATGGAAGACCTTGAAGCCGCCTTCACGTGATTCGGCATCGAGTTGATCCAAATCAAGGCCGCGTTTGGCTGCTAATTCGGTGATTGGGTGACCGAGGACCCGGACCGTCGACCAAGCAGTGAATTGGGAATTACCGTGTTCGCCGAGATTGTAGCCATCAACTGAACGGGAATCTAAGTTGAGCGCATGACCCACGGCGCGTTTCATCCGTGCGGAGTCGAGTAACGTGCCCGTTCCGATGACATGGTTTTTTGGCAAACCCGTCACTGCTTGGTAGATCGACGTAATCACGTCCACGGGGTTGGTGATGACGACCATGATGCCGTGGAACCCACTGGCCTTGATTTTTGTCGCAACATCCTTGACCTGGGTGCTCGTGAACGGCAATTCCAGAAAACGGTCGTTGGTTGGGGAGTCCTGTAGCTTGATGTTCCCGATGGCAGAGATGATGACGTCGGTGTCGACCAGGCTACTGTAATCGTTGACGATGATATTGGTATGGTAAGGCAAGTTAGGCATGGCGTCTTGGAAATCAAGGGCGTCTGATTCAACCTTGCTGGTATTGGTATCAATAAGAACTAAGTCGTCGGCAAAGCCATTGGCGACGATGTAGTGTGCGGCGGTGGAGCCAACGTGGCCCATCCCGATAATAGCGATTTTACGTGACATAATTAAACGCTCCTTTAACAGTTTGTCGTTCATTAATTAAATTACCATTATTCTCATCGATTTTAAATAGATTTTGTGAGAAATTTCGAAATCATATTACTGGGAACTAAAATAGGGTATAATTGACGCATTAATGCTGCATTAATAATTGCACCAAGAAGGGGAGGAGCGCGAGTGTTTAAGCGCCTAAAGGAGTCGTCCTTATTATTCTGGTCACTCGAAATTTTAATCGTTGCGACCTTAATCTGGGTCTGCACCAATATTGGCTTTTTATTTCAACCGATCGGCACGTTTTTGAGTGTCGTCTTCATGCCAATCGTGATTTCCGGATTTCTGTTTTACATGCTAAATCCGTTAGTCAAGTTGCTGACCAAGATTCATTATAAGAAGTTTCACATTTCACGGACCGGGGCCGTGGCAATTGTGTTTGTGCTATTATTCGGAATTCTAGCTTGGGGTGCCGTTTCCCTGTTACCACGACTGGTGACGCAGGTTACGCAACTGATTTATAACTTACCAAGCATTGCGACTGAGATGCAAAAAGCCGCCACGAAGATGATCAGTAACAGTTCGGTCTTGCAAAAAATCGATATTACCTCATATACCAAGCAGTTTAATGGTGAAATTAGTAAGTATGCTCAGAACTTCCTGTCCTCGTTGTCAAGCAGTGTCGTCACCGTTATTTCGACGATTACCAGTGTGACCATCATGGCCATTACGATTCCCGTCGTGCTGTTTTACATGCTAAAGGACAGCGAGAAGTTCATTCCGGCCATCAGTCGGTTTTTACCGAAGAAGCAGCGTCCGGAAGTCATTGGCTTATTGCAAAAAATGGGTGATACGATTTCCAGTTATATCAGTGGTCAGGTCATCGAGTGTTTGTTCGTTGGGACCTTCACCGCGATTGGTTATATCTTGATTTCACAACCCTATGGCTTATTGCTGGGTGTGATTGCTGGGTTGACCAATATTATTCCGTATGTTGGACCGTACATCGGAATTGCACCGTCACTGATTGTGGCCTTCACGCAATCACCAATGCAAGTCGTTTACGTCATCATTGTCGTGGTCATCGTGCAACAAGTTGACGGTAATCTGATTTATCCGAACATCATCGGGCGGACGTTGAAGATTCATCCGCTGACGATTATTATTCTTTTGTTAGTGGCTGGCAACATCGCTGGGATCCTTGGGATGATTCTGGCAATTCCGTTCTACGCGGTAGTTCGGACGGTGGTCATTTACTTGTACAACATTGTGGAACTGCGCAATGAGGAGCATCTCCGCAAACAAACGACTGTCTATCAACCGCAACCGGCGAAGGCGACGCAAGCTAGCATCCCAGCTAATAAAAAGTCATCCAAGTCCTCGAAGTAAGGCGTGGGTATGGCAGGCATGCGCTGGATGGAAGCGATGTGATCTCAAAATGTAGCGTCATATGTTCAGCGATATCCAATGAGCCCAATTGAAACGGTGCGACTTTGAAACGTGGTCACCATGTTCACTGGCATCCAGTGACGATTTTCCATTAGTGCTTGGAAGTGGCACTGTGAGACTAGGCGAGTGACCAGTAGTTGCGTCGATTAAATCAAGTGGCCTCAATATCACCCGTTTCATGAGTATCACAAAAAAATCAGGTTCCCGAGCAAGGTCTCAGGAACCTGATTTTTTAGGATGACCGGTATTGCACCCACAGTGAGCCAATACCCAGTCAGATTCAGTGGGTGAGGTGAGTGCCCACGCCATTGTTAAAGCATCACGCACCAAACACCACCCACATTCAATATCAGAAAATTAATGGAACACCGCGTTGAGCGCGAGTACACCACCGAGCCCACAGACCGCGATGATCGTTTCTAGCACGGTCCAGGTCAGTAACGTCTGTTTGACCGTCAAATCGAAGTATTCGCGGAACATCCAGAAGCCCGCGTCGTTGACGTGAGAAGCAGCCACACTCCCGGAACCAATCGCAATCACCATCAGCGCGGGATCGATACCGGCTTGCGTCATTAATGGCGCGACTAAGCCCGCAGCGGTCAGGGCTGCAACGGTCGCAGAACCCAGTGAGACCCGCAAGATAACGGCAACAAGCCAACCTAAGATAAGTGGGGAAATGCTGCTGCCACTGAAGAGTTGGGCAACGGCTTTACCGACACCACCGTCAATCAAGATTTGTTTGAAGGCGCCACCGCCCCCGATAATCAGGAGGAGCATCGCAATCGACTTGGTCGCGTCTTCAACCGTGGCCGTGATGGCTTTATGGGACTTGTGTTGGTGAATCCCCATTGACCAGAGTGCAAATAATAGCGAAATCAACATGGCAATCCCGGGCGCCCCAATCAACCGCACGATTGAATCGATAGTTGACGGATTCTTAGGTGTGACGCCGTGGTCAACGACGAGTTCATAGACCGTTGTGATCGTCATCAAAATTACCGGGAAGAGGGCGGTTAAGACACTGAGGCCAAAACCAGGTGCTTCGGAGACTTTGAATTTACGTTCAGAACTGCTGAGTGGCATCTTAGGCTTGCCAGCAAAGGCGTCTGGCACCATTTTCTGGGCCCAACGTGAGAACAAGGGACCCGCGATATAGACCGTTGGAATCGCAATGATGATCCCGAATAGCAGCACGTGGCCGACATTGGCGTTTAACGTCGTGGCAATCGCAGTAGGTGCCGGATGTGGTGGTAAGAAGCCATGGGTTACGGACAACGCCGCACCCATTGGAATCCCAAGATACAACACTGGCACTTGCGCTTCGATGGCAATCGCAAAGACGATTGGAATCAGCAGGACGATGCCGACTTCAAAGAACAGGGCGATCCCAATGATGAAGGAGGCTACCACGATGGCAATTTGGAGCCGTTTACGACCAAAAATATCGATTAAGGTGGTCGAAATGGTATAAGCACCACCGGCGTCGGCGACTAAGCGCCCGAGCATGGCACCGAACCCAAAGACGAGGGCCAGTTCGCCAAGTTGACCACCAATCCCGTTTTGAATACTGGTGGCAATCTTCGTCAGTGGCATTCCTAAGCCGATTCCCACCACGACCGCGGTGACAATCAGTGCGATGTAGGTGTTCAGCTTGAATTTAATAATGAGTAATAATAGTAAGATTATTCCAAGTGTTAGAACAACGAATGGCATGGTGTACACTTCCTAACGATTAAGAGTTGCGATTTCGTGATACAGTGGCGCGAGTTGCGCAGTCACGTGGTCGAAAACGACTTGGTGTTGGTGATACAGTTGATGATTGGCTGCGTTGGGTTGATACGTTTCTGTTGCGCCAATCATCGCGTGGATCGCGTTTAAATCATCAATGTGTCCTAGGGCTTTCAGTCCAATCACGGCAGCGGCCAGACATGAACTTTCAAAGCTGCTTGGAATCGTGATGGGTTGGCCGAGGACATCGGTCAAAATTTGACGCCAGAGACTCGAGCGGGCAAAGCCACCCGTGGCGCGAATCGCATGCACTGGTTCGGCAGCGGCCGTCAGTTGGAGCACGGTGTTTAAATTCATGACGATACCTTCCAGCACGGCACGTGCAATGTCGGCCTTTGTCGTGGTCGTCGTCACACCGAGTAGTGAACCGCGCGCATCCGCGTTCCACAGTGGGGCCCGTTCGCCACTCAAATAGGGGTGGAATAACAGGCCGTGCGCACCAACGGGAACGGTGGCCGCAAGCGCTGTCAACTGGTCGTACGGGTCTTGTTGGTGGTCGCGTGCAACTTGCGATTCCGTCGCAAATAATTCATCGCGGACCCAACGGAAGACTTGACCGCCGTTGTTGATGGGACCCCCGACAATCCAATGGTGTGGCGCCACATAGTAACAGAAGAGCCGGCCTTCAGGGTCTAAGTAAGGTTGTTTCGTCATGACCCGTACGGCGCCGGATGTCCCAATCGTGATCGCGGCCACGCCGGGTTCATCGGCACCAACACCCAAGTTAGAGAGTGCGCCATCGCTAGCCCCCATGATGACTTTGGTGGCCAAACGTAACCCTAGCTCACCAGCAGCAGTTGGCGTCAAGCCGTTGATCACCGCATCCGTATCAACTAACGGTGGGAGTTGGGCCCGCGTCACTTGGGCGTAGTCGAGTGCGGCAGGTTCCCAGTCAAAGTTATACAGGTTGAAGAGGCCGGTCGCGTTGGCCATCGAATAATCCATCTGTAACTGTCCCGTCATTAAGTAGATGATGTATTCTTTGATACCGACCACGTAGCGGGCTTGGTTCAATAAGTCTGGTTGCTGGTTGGCAAACCAGTGTAACTTGACTAGTGGACTCATCGGATGAATCGGGGTCCCAGTCATCTCATAGAGTTGCTGGCCGAGTGGTCGAGCCTTTAAGGCAGCGGCATCTGCGGCTGCGCGATTGTCCGCCCAGGTAATCACACGCGTAAGCGGTTGCTTATTGGCGTCTAATAAAATCAGGCTGTGCATTGCTGAGGAGAAGGCCACCCCTTCGATCTCATCGGTGGCAATCCCAGCACTTACTTGGTGAATCGTGGCTTGAACGGCCTGCCAGATTTCTTGCGGGTCTTCTTCCGCAGTTGTCACGGTATCGTGATAGAGTGGGTAGCCGACGTTTGCGCTGGCAATGACGTGGCCTTGATGGTCATATAAGACCGACTTGGTACTTGTAGTTCCTAAATCAGTTCCGATTAGGTAAGTCATGGTGCAGGTTCCTCCTATTCGTGGTCGACAGCGTGGCCGCCAAATTCGTTGCGTAATGCGGCAACAACTTTACCCGTAAAGGTATCATCCGTGGTAGACCGGTAGCGCATCATCAGTGCCATGGCAATCACCGGCGTGGCCACTTGTTGGTCGAGGGCGGTGTCTAGCGTCCAGCGACCTTCGCCGGATGAATGCATGACCCCTTTGATGTCGTCCAAGTTACCGTCTTTACTGAAAGCGTCTTGGGCGAGTTCCATGAGCCAACTGCGGATGACGGAGCCGTTGTTCCACATCTTGGCGACAGCAGCGTTGTCATAAGTGAATTGACTATGCTGTAAAACATCAAAGCCTTCACCTATTGCTGCCATCATACCATATTCAATCCCATTGTGAACCATCTTCAAGTAGTGACCGCTACCAACTGGGCCGGTGTACAAGTAACCATCGGGTGCTGCGATTGCTTGAAATAGCGGTTCGACGACTTTAAATGTCGCGGGATCGCCACCAATCATAAAGTTACCGTTGTGGCGAGCACCAGCTTGACCACCGGAAGTCCCGACATCTAAAAAGTTGATGTGTTGTGCGCCGAGTTGTTCGCCGTGGCGGATGCTATCTTGGTAGTGGGAATTGCCACCGTCTAAGACGATATCACCGGCACTCAGGCTATCGGCGAGCTGGCTGATGACACTATCCGTAGCCTTGCCAGCTGGTACCATGATCCAGATCACGCGAGGAGATGGCAGTTGTGCGACTAAATCAGCTAAGTCCGTCGCCGTCGCGATGCCTTGTTGGGCTGCCAGTTGTAAGTTGTCGGGGTTAAGGTCCATCCCGACTGCCGTGTGCCCATTGTCTTGCATGTTGAGTGCCAAGTTCATGCCCATTTTACCTAAACCAATCAATCCTAATTTCATCATTAAAACCCTCTTTTATATGAAAATTGTTAATCACTTTTTGTATTCGCTTTCATTGTAATAAAACTATTTACAAATTTCAACCATATTTATGTAAAAAGTTTTCAACCAAATGTAAATAAAGGCAACCAGCCCTAATTTGACGGGGCTGGTTGCCACAATAAAATTTTTGTTAAATGGCGGACCAAGCTGTCGACCCGATACTTGGGAAGAGGGTGACGAGTTGTTCGCGTTGGGCGGGTGTCAGTTGATATTGAATGGCCGGTAGTAACGTGTTGATGGTGTTATCGGCTTGTTCACCCAATTCAGCCGCTGCAATTAAGCGCTGCTGGTCATCAGTCACGACCAGGTTATGTCCTTGGATGTCCCGCGTCGTCTGGCGGAACCAGTCATCTTTCAAATCGCTGACGGTCACGTTGACGTCACTCGCATCGGCACTTGGAATCGTCCCAACTTGGGCGAGCCGTGGTGAGGTGAAGACGACCGATGGAATAGCTGGGTATTGAATCGCCGCGTTGGTGTCACCCGTGAATAAGTGGGTCAGGTACTGGGATTCAAAAATCGCAGTTGGCGTCAACTTGGGCTGAGACTTGGCAATCACATCACCGGAGGCATACACACCAGCGACACTGGTTTGTAAGTGATCGTCGACGGTGATACCGGCCTTGGTATAGGTCACGCCGATTTTTTCGAGTCCGAGGTTAGCGGTGTTGGGTTGCCGGCCAGTCGCATCAAGGACCCAGTCAGTCGTCACTTGGTCGTCTGCACTCGTGACGGTCAGCTGGTCGCCCGTTTGCTCGATGGCGGTTGGCACCCAGTCACGCCGAATAGCTAAGCCTTGGTCTTGCAATTCGGCCAATAAACGTTCAACGAATGGTTGGTGGAATTGCCGCAGCGCTTGGTCGCCGCGCATGAGGAGGGTGACCTGGCTACCAGCTGTCAGTGCCATGTTAGCAAATTCCAAGCCGATGTAGCCGGCCCCAATGACTGTAATCCGTTGTGGCAGGTCAGTCAGGTTTAGAAAGTCGTTGCTGTCATGAGCGAGTTCGGTGCCAGGAATGTCCAAACGGTGCGGATGTTGACCGGTCGCAATCACGATCTTGTCTGCGCTGTAAGTTTGATTGCCGACTTGTAACGTGTGGGCGTCCACAAATTCGCCGCGACCATGAATCAACGTCACACCTGCTTGTTGCATCAGACCGGCAATCATGTCTGGCAAGCCCTCGATGACGGCCCGTTCGTGCTTGAAATTGGCATTCCAGTCGATTTCAGGACCACCAGTTAGGCCGTAGCCTTGAAAATTCGCGACTTGGTTTTTGATTGCCACTGGTTGGTCCAAAGTGATTTTGGCGTTGCAGCCCCGGTTCGGGCAGGTCCCACCAATCAAATCAGTTTCGATCACACCGACTTTTTTGCCACGGGCAGCGAGCGGAATCGCACCATCAAAGGTCCCATGTCCACTACCGAGATATAACACATCAAATTGTTCTGCCATACAAAACATCCTCCTCATTAATAGACTGATAGACTGCAAAATTGAACGTTTAAAACAATTACATTGTACACAACTTAATTCGTGAAACCAAACAAAAGGCCATATTATTTTTTTATTTGGCGGACTGAAACCGATTAATATCCGAATAAAACGCCTTTGTAAAGTGAATTTGCGATAAATCCAGCCTGGCACAGGGGTGGTACTGGATTTTTTGGTCAAATATCAGTAAAATATGTAAGGCTATGTTTTTTTACGGTGGAACGGTTGCACCGTGGACGTTGAATATAAAGGTAAGATGAAAGGAATTTTTAATGAATAAGACAGAATTAACCGCCGCGGTCAACACCCGGCGCACCTTTGCGATTATTTCTCACCCGGATGCCGGGAAAACGACGATTACGGAACAAATGTTGTTGTTCGGGGGCGTCGTTCGTCAAGCTGGGACCGTTAAAGCGCGGAAGAGTGGTAATTTCGCTAAGTCTGACTGGATGGAAATCGAAAAGAAGCGGGGCATCTCAGTCACTAGTTCCGTGATGCAATTCGATTACGATGGCAAACGGATCAATATCCTGGATACACCAGGGCATGAGGATTTCTCTGAAGATACGTACCGGACCTTGATGGCGGTGGACTCCGCTGTCATGGTGATCGACTCGGCTAAGGGGATCGAACCGCAAACCAAGAAGCTGTTCCAAATTTGTAAAATGCGTGGGATTCCGATCTTCACGTTTATGAATAAATTGGACCGTGATGGCCGCGAACCACTCGACCTGTTGAACGAAGTCGAAGAAGTTTTGGGTATCGAAACGTACCCAATGAACTGGCCAATGGGGATGGGTAAGGGTCTTAAAGGCTTGTATGACCGGTACAATCACCGCGTCGAACTGTATCATAACGAAGCGAAGGGAGAAACGTTCTTACCGTTGAACGATAACGGCGAACTCGACCCTAGCAACGAACTGACCAAGGACAGCATTTACCGCGATACCTTGGACGAAGTGGAACTCATCAATGAAGCCGGCAATGATTTTGACGAAGCTAAAGTCATGGCTGGTGATATGACACCGGTCTTCTTCGGTTCCGCGTTGACCAATTTCGGGGTCGAAACGTTCCTGAAGACTTATTTACAGTACGCGCCTAAACCAGCGGCGCACAAGACCCGTGACGATGAAGTCGTTGAACCAACCGATGATGAATTTGCGGGCTTTGTCTTCAAGATTCAAGCTAACATGAACCCCAACCACCGGGACCGTATCGCCTTTGTCCGGATCTGCTCAGGCGAATTTGACCGTGGGATGGACGTCGTCTTACAACGAACTGGCAAGAAGATGCGCCTGAACAACTCGACGCAATTCATGGCAGACACACGTGAAACGGTGGAAACGGCGGTTGCTGGCGATATCGTCGGCCTCTACGATACGGGGAACTTCCAAATTGGTGATACGATTTATGCCGGCAAGCACGCCGTTCAGTTTGAAAAGTTGCCGCAATTCACACCGGAGCTCTTCATGCGCGTCACTGCCAAAAACGTGATGAAGCAGAAGTCCTTCCACAAAGGGATCGAACAACTGGTTCAAGAAGGGGCCGTTCAGCTGTACACCTCATACTCGACTGGCGACTACATCTTGGGTGCCGTTGGTCAACTGCAGTTTGAAGTGTTCAAGTTCCGGATGCAAAATGAATACAATTCTGAAGTCGTCATGGAACCAATGGGTAGTAAGACCGCACGCTGGATCGACCCTGACCAGCTGGATGAAAAGATGTCCAGTTCGCGGAACTTACTGGTCAAAGACCGCTCAGGCGCACCGCTATTCCTATTCGAAAACGCCTTTGCCGAACGCTGGTTTGCGGACAAGTATCCAGATGTTAAATTGACGTCCAAGCTTTAATCACAGGTCGTTGGTTTGATGTTGATTGCACTGTTATTATTTGTTAGCTGACAGTAGGGCGTGGTAGACCATTTTGACTGTTTGACCGTTTTCGCGCGGGGTACCGTGTTTGTAAATTCTAATAATACAAAAGTAGTGGTATAGAAGTTATCCAATCGGAGCTTCTATACCACTTTTTTATTATCGAAGGTGAAGTGAGCAGTGAATTCATTTGAAACTGACTGCATTGTACTCGTTGAGTTGTCATGAATCATCATTAAAGCATAAGTTCAAGTACCGCCAGCTGAAAAACGCTGGAAACAGTGCGAGTTAGCGTAAACTTACAGTTGTGGTGACGTCCTACGCCGGCCTCCAGGAATTTCTGACAACGCTGGAACGCGATGGACACAGATTTAAGCCGACAGCCCACGTCTTAAATACTGGTCTTCCACTAACCAAGCACACAACGCTTGCTAAGTGGAATTTCATCGCTGAGCATTGTCAGAAACACCTTCCAGCCGGGGATTGTATTCGAAAGGCAGACATGTGTGAACCCAACTTTTTGTTGGATTAGTCTTTGATTCCTTGGTACACGGGAATTTTGATATTGAACTTTCAGATTGTTTTTTAACAATCGCTAAACTTTCTTACCCAGGTTTTAGCTTTTCAAATCAGCGACTTTACGGAACTTGTCAGAACTTTCTCTAGTTGCCTGAGATAGCAAAATCTTGAATTCTAAACGAAGTTATCAACTAAATCCAAGACCAGTTGCTACTGAATCTAGTGGCATTAAGATGAGTGAATAATATTCAGGTAATCTTCTTAGTAATTAAATACCATAAGCCATCATCGATACTGTTTAAGCCTTTTCTTGAAGGACCAGCCACCTCATATTCAGTGGCCAATTGTACCCAGATAGGTGGTCGTTCATCCGCCATTCGAGCGGTTTCCCGACTGGCCGGCCCGCCGGACAATGCTCAAGGGCGAAGTTCTTCTTGTCCGGGTGGGCTTCCCGGGCTAGAAGAAGACTCGTATTTGAAATTGCGCAGTGGGTTTCTGCGTGAGTTCAAATCGATGTCCGCCCTGTTCCAGCGTTGTCAGCCGACCCCGGAAGTCGGAATAAGGAGATCATCGGCTGACGAACAACAATCTAAACTGGCATGCTTTAATCATCTTTAATGCCAAGGAATAACTAGCGCAGATTACGTTTTACTGTTAGGTACAGCCTCACAATGATCACGTAAAGTTACCATGTGAACCAACCATTGCAATCAGCGGCCACACTGGACTTACGCTACAATCAGTGACAATGGATAATGGGGGCGATTGAGATGAAGCGAAGTATGCGGGGCTTATTGGGGTTAGTTGTTGGATTGGGGTTATGGGGAACCACGACAGCGCATGCGGCACCGAATCTGGTACGGTGGCCCGCGGTGCAACCGTTGACGGCTCGTACTTGCACGTTGCAGGAGAAGCAGACGAAATTATATCAGTTGAATCATGCCACGATGCATCTGACGGCCGCCGGGACCGCTAAGCTGACGACCGGGTGGGTGCGCGTCGGCCAAGTGATGGTGACACAGAATGGTCGCTTAGTCACATACTGGCAAGTGCGCAATCCACGTTTGCATCGCGCTGGCTGGGTCTTAGCCGATGCCGTTCATGTGCCTGGCACTTCATCAAAGGACATCGTCACCCCGAAACGAACGCCGATGCCGGTCAAGACGACGTACCAACGGCGAGTTGCCATTACTACTGCGGGGACATCCCACTATCTCTCACTAGTGGGTGCCGGTCGATATACGCAACCGCGAGTGATTTTTCATCCGACGGCGGCCTATTTAGCCACGATGGGCGTGCAAAATAAGCCGGATACCTTGCTGCAGCAAGCCGGTTATCGCGACCACTACCACTTCAAAACGGCGTTGTATTTACCGCAACAACTGGGGACTCGTAACTTGGGTGATCCGCAGAGTGCCGCTTTTTCACTGAATAATCGCTATTTATACGTCATGTATGTTGATGACCAGCAACCGGGGCAAGCATCACAAGCCGGCTGGGTCGTGCGCTACGATTGGCAACGGCTGATGGCGCTGGGTGCTGGCCGACCTGGTAAAATGGCGATGTTACGGGTTGCCGCTGCGCACCAGTTTGATGGCAAAATGACGGCGTTTGACCGCCAAGTGTTAGCGGCGATTGAGGTCGGGCCCGAGTTTACTGCCGGACATGCCCAGTCATTAGCACTTAATCCGCAGACGAACGAGCTATGGTTCATTTCAAACGCCGCGCGTAACCAAAATGACACCATCACTCGTTTAAATACGCAGTCGCTCACCCCCGATGCGCGCGTAATCTTTACGACTGGCCGCGGACATCTGGGCGATGAGTTGGCGTTTGATGAAAACGGCACCGCGTATTACTGGACGCATGCTAGCCAGTTGCGGACCAGCAAAGTCGACTTGTATCGCGGGTCGATTGCGACGACGGGTGTACACTTCGAGGCGGCCACAGAAGGACTCGCCAATAATCCCGGCTTTTTTGCCCAATCGACGGGGTATGACGAAGCGACCGGCAAGCTATACTTGGTGGCAGATGAAAGTATCACCTCACTGCCTGTCGTGAAGTGGGGTCGTTGGACAGCGCACCAAGTCGGCGAGGCTAATTTTGCCGGCCAACGTGAATTTGAAGGGCTAGTATTCATGCATGGTGTTGATCAGGGCTTCTTGTTGACTAATCGCGGGACGGAATTGATGCGGATGGTTGTCGACAAACCCGCCTAATTTCGGAAGTTAAAAAGGCATCAGTGGTACACCCCCAAGTTTGGGGAGCATCACCGATGCCTTTTGACGTTGTCTTCAGTTCGTATGTTAAGCAAACGGTGGGTCCAATTGCGTCAAGTAACGCCCGGGCAAGTAACCTTGGTCTTGCAGGCGATACCAGACGACACCGTTATCGTCCGCTAACCGTTCGATTAAGTTGACTTGATCGCCGTGGGTAACAGTCGCTAAGTAGCGGCCATACGGTTCAATGTACGTATGCACTTGTTTACCAGGAACAAAGCTCACGATCCCAGTTTGCCGGACCGGACGTTGATTCTGCACGCGGTAGCCAGCCGGGAGCTTGAGTAAGAGTTGGTCGCCGGTGGTCAGTTGCAGATGGGTCTCTGGAATCCACTGGTCGTCGCCAATCGCGTACCAGGTCTCATGCGTCACTAAGCGCACGCGCATGTACGTTTTATAAGTGCTACCTGGCTGTAATTTAGTCAGATAGTTGGTGATCGTTGCGCCTGGATAGGGATAGACCGCGGTCTCGTGATTGATCTGGATAAAACCAGTGCTGAGGTCGGTCTGTTGCCAGTTCTCATTACGATAGAAGAACAGGACGGTCTTCGAAGTCGTCGTGTACTCTCCAGTCACGTCACCCACGGAGCGGAGTAGTTTAAACCCGGCGACGGTCGGTGCGCTGACTTCGTAAGGGGTTCCTAGTTTCCCCCGGTACATGGTCGGCCGACCAATCAGCTCGCGGCGGTCAATATCGTAGGCGTACATCCAGACGGGTTGACCAGCTTGGCGCTCGTAAGTGAGTGTGATGCTGGCCTGTGGTTTGGTGAACCAGCGCGTGAGGCCGTCGATGTTAACGAGGTGGTAACCAGCAATACTGACAGCGGGCAAGTGGATTTCTTCACCAATAGTTCCCGCAATCATGTCGGCTGGTTGTAGCGTATTACCGGCTTGGTCTAAATGGTGGACCAAGATCAGTGCTTCGGTTTGGTTGGTCGCCGGAGTGTCTGCGCGCTGTGCGGTGATGGCCCGGGGCGCAGCTTCTTCCGTGGACGCCGCGGTAGTTTCGGTGCTAGCTTCGGTACTATTTAATGCGTGTAGCATCCCTTTTAGCCGGTCAAGAAACGACACGTGACCACTCCTTTCATTAATAAATTAATTATCACTAGTATAACGCATTCACCAGGCTTCTGACACGCCTTAAATAAATTGTAAACTTCCATTTTTCAGAGTCGTGTATACTAAGATTGTATGACGAGGGGGCCTGAAAAATGAATTTGAAACAATTACGCTATTTCTTGGCGGTGGCTGAAGAGGGGCAGATGACGGCAGCGGCCAAACGGTTACACGTCGCTCAACCACCATTGAGTTATCAAATCAAACAACTGGAGCAAGAACTCGGGGTGACGCTATTCAACCGGCTACCTCAGGGCGTGACGGTGACGGCTGCTGGCAAACTATTGGTTGGCTATGCCCAACAACTGACGCAATTGTCAGCGACGGCCGAAAATAAAGTCCGCGCTTTGGCACACGGGATTACTGGGACTATCAATCTCGGAACCGTGTCTTCTTCGGCGGGAGTGATCCCGAATCTGGCGCTGCGCAAGTGGTTACAGCAGCATGCGGACGTCCAGTTGTCCGTGACAGAGGGCAATACTTACGAGCTACTGGATGATTTGCACAAACGCCTACTGGACGTGGCCGTGTTACGCACGCCATTCAACGGGCAGCATCTGGTGTGTCGCTACTTTCCGGCGGAGCGCATGGCGGCAGTGTTGCCCAAGCAGTACACCCAATTTGCCCATCGACGCCAGTTACGCTTGAGTGACTTAGCACCGTTACCATTGATCAAGTATCGTCGTTTTAACGAGCTCTTTCACGTCGCTTTTTTGGAAGCGGGCCTAACGCCGCACTACTTGATGACCTGTGACGACGCGCGGACCGCGATGCATTGGGCCAGCCGCCAGTTAGGTGTTGCCCTGGTACCACGTTCACTAGCAGAAACTTATGACGGCGGGGACGTGCTGATTCGGTCGTTGGCTGATCACCGGTTCGAAACGCATTTAGCCTTAGTGACGACCAACGAAGCTTTGGAAACGCCGTTAGTGGCCGGCTTTATGGCCCAATTTGAGCAAGCACGACCGTTAGACAACTTTCATTAATTAGCTATCTAAAAATTTAATCGCATTTAAAACAGAGATTGCCAGACTGACGCACTTGATGACGGTTACAGCCCAGTCATCAGTGAAATGATTGATTTTAATGAAAATGTTGTTAAATGCTGTCATGTCGGTGTTTCAAGCCTGGATATTTAAAAATTAGATATGCCCTTAATTAAATGGTACACTTACTATTGAAATTTAAAGGGTGAAGGTGAGTAGGATGATTTATTCGTTGGCATTAATGCTCGGCGTCGGGGTGATTGCCGGTATTTTTGGGGCCGTCTTAGGGATTGGTGGTGGCATGATCGTCACGCCGATTCTGACGTTAGGCCTGGGATTAGATATTAAATATGCCATTGGCGCAAGTATCATTGCCGTGATTGCGACCAGTTCGGGTTCAACCATCGCTTATTTGCGGGATGAAATGTTGAACTTACGGGTCGCGATGTTTTTGGAAATTGCGACCACGGTCGGTGCCGTCCTTGGGGCCGTGTTGACCGGGGTGCTGCATGCGACCTTCCTGTACTTCTTATTTGGCGCGTTACTGGTCTTTACGACCTACAACATGATTCGCAAGTTGATGAGTAAGACGGGGGAGTTACCGACAGTCAAGGATGATGCCTTGGCAACTAAGTTGAATTTAAATGGCACCTACTATGATAAGGCGCTCAAACAACAAGTCGACTATCAGGTCGAAAATGTGCCTGGTGGTTTTACGATGATGTTCGGTGCTGGGTTTGCCAGTGGCTTGCTCGGTATCGGGAGTGGGGCGTTTAAAGTCCTCGCCATGGATACCATCATGCACATGCCACTCAAGCCGTCTTCTGCGACCTCTAACCTAATGATGGGGGTCACGGCGGCTGCCAGCGCGATGGTCTACTTTTTTAATGGTTCCATCAAACCAGGGATTGCGGCGCCGTTAGCTATTGGCATCATCGTCGGGGCCTTGATTGGGTCGCGTATCATGACGCGACTGAAGCCACGCCTGATCCGAATGATTTTTGTGCCAGTGATGCTCTATCTGGGCATTCAAATGATTGCTAAAGGATTCGGGGTGACCATCTAATGGATAAGCAAAAACCAACGAAAGAACAGGAAATGCACGCTGTTGAAATGATGATTGGCTACATTTTACGAATTGGGGTCATCGTTTCAGCGATTGTGATTATTATCGGCATGCTACTAATGTTGATGACGGGTAATGGCGGCTATGCAAATGGCATGGAGCCCCACACCGTTGCGGCTATTTTAGCTGGCGTAGTGGCCTTGAAACCATATGCCGTCATCATGTTAGGTCTCTTCCTATTGATTTTAACGCCGACATTGCGGGTCGCTGTCTCAATTTACGCGTTTGCCGTTGAACGTGACCGCCTCTATGTCTGGATCACGACCGTTGTATTGGTGATTCTGATCGTTGCGTCGATTATTGGTTATTTGGGAAATTAACTTCGAAAGTCAAAAGCGGCCAGCTGAGATTCGCTGGAAACACTGCGAGTTACTGTAAACTTTCTGTGGTGGCGGCGTCCTACGCCGGCTTCCAGGCATCCTGGGCAATGGCCTGAAACATACTAAGCTTAATGGTGGACATGTGAAAGTTGTGTTCCGACAATTGTCATCCAGCCCCGGAAGTCGGACTAGGAGCTCACTAGCTGACGAACAGTAATCCAAACCGGCACGATTTAATCATGATTTATGCCCAATTAACTAGCACAATGTGTGCAATTATAATTATTAAGAGAATGCTGATAAAAATCAGCATTCTTTTTTTGATTCAGGGGTTTTAGCTGTTTTGACTAACGCAAAAAAAGTCAATTTGAGGGCAATAATTGCCAAATTGGAATTATTTATTAAGAAAATTTGCTGATTGTATTCGCTTGCTAATTCAACGCCCCTGTGCGATGATAAATCCTGATAAGACGGCGTTTTAAAGCGTCTTTATCAATGGGGATAATAGTCAAAAAACAGAACAGTTAAGATAATTATGACGAAATAATGATAAAAATTAGAGTTTAGGATTGATTTTAATTTATTTATAATATACAATTACTTTAACTTTTCGAGGGAAAAGCACACACAAATCATTTTAAGGTTAGGGGTTGGGTTTTATGAATTTTAAAACAGCTGCAAAAGTAACCGTCGTTGCTGGCGCATCCGTCTTATTCTTAGCGGCTTGTGGCTCAAGCAAGAGCTCATCAAGTTCGTCGAAGCAAACGGCCAATTGGACCGAATCAGCAGAATTACCAACGATGGATATTTCTAAATCTACCGATGTCGTTAGTTCTAATGCACTGAATAACACCAACGAAGGGTTGTATCGTTTAGGGAAGAACGGTAAAGTCACTCCCGGAATTGCAAAATCCACTAAAGTTACTAATGGTGGGAAGACATATACGTTCACTTTACGGAAGAACGCAAAATGGAGTAACGGTGATAAAGTTACTGCCAAAGACTTTGTTTATGGTTGGCAACGAACCGTTAATCCTAAGACTGCGTCACAATACGCATACTTATATTCAGGTATCAAAAATGCTGACGCCATTGTCAACGGCAAGAAGCCAGTTTCAAGCTTAGGGATCAAGGCTGATGGCGACTACAAGTTGACCGTTACCTTGGATAAACCAATTGCTTATTTCGACAAGTTAATGGGCTTTGTTAACTTCTTCCCACAAAATGAAAAAGTGGTCAAGAAGTATGGTTCTAAGTATGGGACAAGCAGTAAGGCAATGGTTTATAACGGACCTTACAAGATGACTGGTTGGACTGGGACAAACCTTTCTTGGACCTTGAAGAAGAATAACGATTATTGGGACAAGAAGAACGTCAAGATGGATTCTATCAAGTACCAAGTTGTCAAGGACGCTTCAACTGGTTTGAACTTGTTCAACTCTAACAAGGTCGACTTTACGACACTTTCCAACGAACAAGTTAAGAACTACAAGAATGACAAGAACTACTTAGTTCGGAAGACCGCTTCAACGTTCTACGTTGAATTCAATCGTGATGATAGTAACGCAACCTTGGCAAAGGCCTTCAAGAATAAGAAGATTCGTCAAGCCTTGTCACTCGCTATCAACCGGAAGTCTTACGTTAACAATACGTTAGGTAACGGTTCAACCGTTTCTAAAGGTTATGTTTCTGAAGACTTAGCCGAGAATCCGAAGACGGGTAAAGACTTCACGAGTGATGCCGCCGTTCCATCTGCCGTTGAATACAACTTAACCAAGGCCAAGAAGCTTTGGAAAGAAGGTATGAAGGAAATCGGCGAAAGTAAGTTGAGCATCAAGTTGCTTTCTGATGATACCGATGGCGCCAAGAAGTCAACTGAATTCATTCAAGGGGCTTGGGAGAAATTACCTGGTTTAACTGTTTCTAACCAAAATGTACCGTTCAAGACGCGTCTGCAACGGTCACAAAGTGGGAACTTTGACACGGTTATCTCTGCATGGAACGCTGACTTCACTGACCCAATTTCCTTCTTATCACTCTTTACGTCAGACAACTCATACAACAACGGGAAGTATGACAGTGCTGCATACGACTCAGCTGTGAAGAAGGCTGAAGGCGCAGACTCCAACAACAAGAGTGCACGTTGGGCTGATATGGTTGCGGCTGAAAAGCAATTGATGAATGATCAAGGGGTCATCCCAATTTATCAACAAGCTTCAGCAACGTTGACACGGAGTAATCTCAAGGGCATCATTTACAACACGGCCGGTTCTCAATATAACTTGAAGTACATGTCTGTTAAATAATGATGTAAATCTACAGTAATAAAATGTGTGTGCTTTAACTGAACGAATGTGAAACAAAGGGGTAAGGATTGACACATTGTTAATCCTTACCATTTTGTTTTATAATGAGGGATGTCATTATTTTTTAAGTCGATTTTAATAGAATGCGAGGAATTCTCATGAGAAAGTATCTTTTAAAGCGGATATTTTACTTGTTCCTGACATTATTCATTGTGGCAACCGCCACGTTCTTCTTAATGAAGTTAATGCCTGGGACTCCGCTTCAAAATGAAGCTAAATTGACGCCGAGTGAAAAAGCGTCGATTTTAGCCCAATATGGGTTGGACAAACCCGTTTGGTTGCAGTACTTCATCTACATTGGCGGCATCTTCAAAGGGAGCCTGGGGTTATCCTTCCAGTTCTCTGACCAAGCTGTCAGCTATCTGATTGGTAGTCGGATGGGCCCGTCAATGCAGTTAGGTGGCCAAGCACTGGTCGTTGGGATTATCTTAGGGATTATCCTGGGTGCCGTGGGAGCCATCAAGAAAGATACTTGGGCTGACCGCTTAGCAACGATTTTATCGATTTTAGGCATCGCGGTACCAAGTTTCGTCTTAGCCATCTTGCTACAGTATTACCTGGGCTTAAAAGTCGGTTGGTTCCCAGTTGCTGGTTGGGAAGGATTTGCTTACACGATCTTGCCAACACTGGCGCTGGCCGCAAGCCCGTTGGCCGAAACGGCGCGGTTTATCCGGACCGACATGGTCGATGTACTGAGTTCAGATTATATTGAACTTGCGAAGGCGAAAGGGCTATCGAAGTTTGGCATCGTTTATCACCATGCCTTGCGAAATAGTTTGATTCCAATGGTCACCTTGATTGGACCACTGGCTGCGGCGTTGATGACCGGTTCCATGGTTGTTGAAAATATCTTCTCAGTACCCGGGATTGGGGAACAATTCGTTAAGTCGATTTTGGTTAACGATTACCCAACCATCATGGGTGTGACGATTTTCTACTCAGCACTGCTTTGCTTACTATTATTGTTGACCGATATCGTCTACGGAATTATTGATCCGCGGATTCGTTTAAGTGGAAATGGGGACTAGTTAATGGCAGAAAATCCAAGTAGTATTGAAATTAAGCCCGGCGACTTCGAGCCGTTAGACAAGCAAGCGGGTCCTGATAATGAACGGATCGCAGCGCCTTCACTGACTTTCGGCCAAGACGTTTGGCGGCGGCTGAAGTCGAATAAGACCGCCTTTGTCAGTTTTATCGTGTTAGTGTTCTTGTTCTTAGTGGCTTTCGGTGGTCGAGCAGT
The DNA here is from genome assembly GCF_018991255.1 of Lactiplantibacillus sp. 30.2.29. Classification (NCBI taxonomy): domain Bacteria; kingdom Bacillati; phylum Bacillota; class Bacilli; order Lactobacillales; family Lactobacillaceae; genus Lactiplantibacillus; species Lactiplantibacillus sp. 30.2.29. The sequence continues at coordinate 153,672 of NZ_JAGYGU010000003.1, forward strand.
GTATCACGTTGACCCGAACGCCCAAGCACCCAAGTACGCTAACTTACCACCGAAGATTCCGGGTGTGAACATTCATGGGTTGAATGGTCACTTGACGCAATCTGGTAAGGATGTCGATGCCTATGCCGCAGCGGGTGCTAAGTCTGATGTGCACTACATTTTAGGGACTGACTATCTAGGTCGGGACTTGCTTGCGCGGATTATGTATGGGACTCGGATTTCCCTTGAAATTGCGTTGATTGCCACCTTGATTGACTTGACGATTGGTGTCGGGTTCGGGATACTCTCCGGTTGGAAAGGTGGGCGAGTCGATTTGTTCATGCAACGTGTGATTGAAATCCTCTCGTCCATCCCTCAATTAGTTATCATGGTGTTAATGGCAACGGCCTTCACGAAGACCGGGATGGCATCTATCATCGCAGCGATTGCGATTACCGGGTGGACCACGATGGCCCGTTTGACCCGTGCCCAGACGTTGCAACTGAAGAACCAAGACTTTATTTTGGCGGCTCGGACCTTAGGTGAATCGCCAGTCAAAATTGCTTGGAAACACTTGTTACCTAACCTTTCAAGTGTCATCATCATTCAAACGATGTTCACGATTCCAAGTGCGATCTTCTTCGAAGCGTTCTTGAGTTATATCGGGATTGGGATCAGTTCACCACAAGCTTCATTGGGGACGTTGATTTCCGATGGACAGAAGAACTTCCAATTCTTGCCATACCAGATGTGGTACCCAGCCATCGTGCTGATTATCCTGATGCTCGCCTTCAACTTGTTAGGTGACGGGATGCGCGATGCGTTTGATCCAAAGTCGAAACGTTAGGAGGACGGCAGAACTATGGATAAACCGGAAAATGTCATTGAAGTCCGTAACTTGGAAATCAATTTCCACACTTATGCGGGCGAAGTTAAAGCCATCCGTGACGTTAGCTTTGATTTACGTAAGGGTGAAACCTTGGCCATCGTTGGTGAATCAGGGTCTGGTAAGTCAGTGACGACCCGTTCACTGATGGGCTTGCTGGCACCGAATGCTGAAATTAAACGTGGATCGATCATGTTCCACGGCGAAGATATTATTAAGAAGTCTGAAAAGGAAATGCAGAATATTCGTGGTAAGGATATTGCCATGATCTTCCAAGATCCGATGACTTCATTAGACCCGACGATGCGGATCGGGATGCAAATCGCCGAACCGTTGATGAAACATAAAGGGTTGAAGAAAAAAGAAGCCATTGCGCAAGCTTTGGAAATGTTAAAGCTGGTTGGGATCACTAATCCTGAAGGCCGAATCAATGATTATCCTTACCAATTCTCTGGTGGGATGCGGCAACGAATCGTGATTGCGATCGCGTTGGTCTGCTACCCAGAAGTGCTGATTGCCGACGAACCAACCACTGCGTTGGACGTGACGATTCAAGCACAGATTCTGGATTTGATGAAGGACTTACAGAATCGTATCGATACTTCCATCATTTTCATCACTCATGATTTGGGCGTCGTGGCTGGGATGGCTGACCGAGTGGCCGTTATGTACGCGGGTAAAATCGTGGAATACGGCACGGTCGATGAAATCTTCTTCAATCCCCAACATCCATATACGTGGGGCTTATTGAACTCAATGCCGACGTTGGATACGGAAAGTGGCTCGTTGTCTGCTATTCCAGGGACGCCACCTGATTTACTGGAACCACCAGTCGGGGACGCCTTTGCAGCGCGGAGTGACTACGCCATGAAGATCGATACTGAAAAGGAACCACCGTTCTTCAAAGTATCAGATACGCACTATGCGGCGACCTGGTTGCTTCATCCAGACGCACCTAAAGTCACACCACCGGCCGAAATCGTCCGGCGGCAACAAAAGTTTGCGGCGATGCAAAAGCCACAACCACCAATTCCAGATCCTGCAGCAAAGGAGTAAGTAGACATGCCTGAAGAACGTAAGAAAATTCTAGAAGTTCGCCATTTAAAGCAATACTTTAATGTCGGCAAAAAAGATGAAGTCCGGGCCGTTGACGACGTCTCCTTTGACATTTATGAAGGTGAAACGTTCGGTCTAGTTGGTGAATCCGGTTCAGGGAAGACCACGACCGGCCGCTCAATCATTCATCTATATGAACCGACTGATGGTGAAATCATTTTTAATGGGAAAGACGTCTCTAAATTACGCACGAAAAAAGAACGGCATGAATTTCGGCGTGAGATTCAGATGATTTTCCAAGATCCATACGCGTCACTGAATCCACGGATGAAGGTCAAGGATATTGTCGCTGAAGGGATCGATATTCACGGCTTAGCCAAGGATGACGACGACCGGACCAAGCAGGTGGAAGACTTGCTGGAAACGGTTGGTCTGAACAAGGACCATTCCAGCCGGTATCCACATGAATTCTCTGGTGGGCAACGGCAACGGATCGGGATTGCCCGGGCGCTAGCCGTTGAACCTAAATTCATCATTGCTGACGAACCAATCTCAGCACTGGACGTTTCGATTCAAGCCCAAGTGGTTAACTTGATGAAGGAACTCCAAGTTAAGCAGAACTTGACGTATCTGTTCATCGCCCATGACTTGTCAATGGTCAAGTACATCAGTGACCGCATCGGCGTCATGCACTACGGTAAGATTCTAGAAATTGGTCCAGCTGATGAAGTTTATAATCATCCGCTACACAAGTACACTGAAAGTCTGATTTCAGCGGTACCCGTGCCAGACCCTGAGTTCGAACGTAACCGTAAGCAAGTGCCTTACGATGAAACGACTGAACATGATGGCAAGAAGCGCCGGATGGTTGAAATTGCCCCAGGACACTTTGTCCGGGCAACTGAAGATGAGGTGCCTATTTACACCAAGCGAGCAATTGACGCTGGCTTGATTACGGAATTCTCTGAATAAACACATTGAAACGGACGGCGAGCAAGGATGCTTCGCCGTCCGTTTTGATTGTCATCTGATAAGCTGATTAATTAACAACCATTATAATTAACTCATGTTAACTTGAAATATAAATTTAACATTTTTTAGATATTAATACTGAACGGCGTGTGATGCTTGTACTGACAAGGGATAGCAGGGTTCCTTGCCAGATTCAACGATTACCTGCAGTAAAAGTTATTTGTGTAAAACTTGTAATTATGTAATAATAATAACGTTAATAAAGCTTGTTAACGAACTATTCATCTTAATAATTGATTCGCACCATTTTTTTTAAAAATCATGCGAGTAGGTTTTGATTTCTTTGGATAGTTGATGAGAAAGAGTGAAATTCAGGAAGGATGCTGTTAGTATGCAACAACCAATTAACTATATTATGAATATTATGCACCTGGAACGTGACCTTAAGCGGCTCACGTCTAATTGGTCGTCGATGACGGGATTGAGCTTAAACGAATTGCGAATCTTAGTTTACGTCGAACAGCGCCCAGGAATCCAAATCGGCGATGTCGCCACTGCTTTGAATGTCGCCAAAGCGTCATTAGCTCAAAATATTGGGACGTTGATTACCCAAGGTTGGTTGAAGAGTCAGCCCATCAAGCAAGATCGGCGGCTACGTGTTTTAACGTTGACGAAGACTGGTCAGGAGCGGATGAAGGCAGTTGATGAACAGTTGACCCAGTCACTGGATTCAGCACCAGCAACTCAATTAGCGAGTCAATTATCAACGCTGCAGCCCTAAGGCGGGGGCCAATGCGGCTAATTAAGCGAATATGAAAATAAAGTGCGGGACAAAGGGTTGATTCTCTTTGGCCCGCGTTTTTACGTTGAGCAATATTGACCTGGGGATGAGCATAATTCATTAAAAATAGCGTGGGTTAGTTTAAGCTAGGTTAAGCAATTTGAACTGAATAAAAATTAATTGAGGTGTAAGCGAGCGTATGCATTATAATGTAGAACCACTGCGGACGTCCCAGGAAATCGATGATTTTTTATGGGCCGTCTCGCAAGCGCGTTATGGGGAACGCAATCGGATGATCGTGCTAGTCGGCATCAATACCGGTCTGCGGATGAGTGATATTTTGAGGTTAACAGTCGGCCAAGTTCGGGGCAAAGAACGAGTCATGATCATTGAACAGAAAACTGGCAAGAAACGCTGGTTATTTTTGAAGAATCTCAAGTCAGAATTATTACATTTCACCCAGTACCGAGCTCCCAGTGAGCCACTGTTCTGTAGTGGTCGAGGTGGGGCGCTAACTGTCAACGGCGTCTACCGCATCTTTCAGACCGCCAGTGATTTTCTCGAACGAGATGACATCGGCACCCACACATTACGTAAGACGTTTGGTTATCATTATTATCAACAAACTCATGACATTGCCAGCTTGATGATGATTTTTAACCATTCCAGTGAGCAGGTCACCAAGCCCTATATTGGTATCGAACGTGATAATATGGAACAACAGTTGTGGGACTTTCGGTTGGGGGTGTAGGTAGTATTGGCTAAAGGCTTGTCGGATGGGTTGTTTCGAAAAAGATGAATACGGGGGCCGAATAATGATCATGTACGTTGAATCAAGTCTTTTTGACAGTCCTGCTCAAGTGCTAGTGAATCCTGTCAATACCGTTGGGGTGATGGGAAAGGGGCTGGCACTTCAATTCAAGCAACGATATCCGGAAATGTTTACCAATTATCCACACTTTTGCGACAGTGGGGCGCTGACAGTCGGAAAACTTTATCTATACAAAACACCAGGAAAGTGGGTTTTAAATTTTCCAACGAAAAAGAATTGGCGAAATAAATCGCAATTAGCCTATATCGAGGTCGGGCTACAGAAGTTTGTCGCGACTTATCAGGAAAAGGGCATCGAATCTATTTCATTTCCACAGTTGGGTGCCGGCAATGGTGGTCTTGACTGGGAGCGAGAAGTTAAGCCACTGATGGAGAAGTATTTAGGAGAATTGCCGATTACGGTCTATATCCATTGCTATCTTGCTTAGGAAAAGGGCTGAAATAGAATAATGTCGAATGAATACTTGGAATACACATTGTATTAGTTAATTGTCATGGATCATGATTAAATCGTACTGTTTTGGATTGCTGTTCGTCAGCCGGCCCCTCCAGTCGGGAAGCCGCTCGAATGGCAGATGAACGGCCACCTATCTTGGTACAATTAACCGCTGAACGTTTAGCAGCTGGTCCTTTAGGCAAATTTTAATCGGTATCGATGATGCTTTATGGCATTTAAGTACTGAGAGGATTACCTGAATATTTTTCAATACTTCCAGCGGACACTAGTCTTGAATTTAGTCCCCGAATTTAGTCAATAAACTCACCTGTACTGACAATTTGAAACTTTGCTATCTCAGGCGATTAGAGAGAAAATCTCACATTTTCAGTGAGGACACATGTTTGAAGCATTAGATCATGGGTCAGAAAGCTTGGTTATTGTTAGAACTAGTCTCACAGTTAAATATCAAAATGACCGTGTCCCCGGAAACCAACGACTAATCCCACAAAAAGTTGAGTCCGCACATGTCTGTCTTTCGAATACAATTCAGGCTGGAAGGTGTTTCTGACAATGCTCAGCGATGAAATTCCACTTAGCAAGCGTTGTGTGCTTGGTTAGTGGAAGACCAGTATTTAAGACGTGGGCTTTCGGCTTAAATCTGTGTCCATCGCGTTCCAGCGTTGTCAGAAATACCTGGAAGCCGACATAGGACGACCCTATCACAGCAGGTTTACGCTAACTCGCACTGTTTCCAGCGGGTCTCAGCTGGCAGTTCTTGAACTTATAAAATGGCATGATTTAACCATCTTTAAGGCTAAAGAATAACTAGCACAACGCGTATTGAATATTAGATTTCTGTCCTTCAGGCAATTTTTTAACCAATATGATGATATTTTACAGCATTTACACGCACAACGTGTTTGCAGAATAAAAAAGGTAGGTCAATGCCGGACGTAAATCCGGGCATTAACCTACCTTTTTAAAGCCTCAATTATTCAGCCTTAGTCTCCGCAGCTAAGACGATCTTGCCGTCTTCAACCTTAGCGACCATGTTCTTAACATCGCCGTGATCCAAATAGAAGTCAGCGATTCGGTCTTCAATCTGTTCTTGAATGACACGCCGAAGTGGACGAGCACCCATTTGTGGGTTGTAGCCCAATTCAACGAGTTTTTCTTCAACTGGTTCAGTAACATGAACGTGCAGCCCTTGGTTAGCGAGCATGCCGTTGACATCTTCAATCATCAAGCCAACGATCTTCATCAAGTTTTCCTTGGAAAGGGCGTTGAATTGAATGATGTCGTCGAAGCGGTTCAGGAATTCAGGCTTGAAGTAATCCGTTAACCGACTAGTAATGTCGTGCGTCTTACCCTCAGCCGCAGCACCGAACCCGACGTTAGCTTCGCTGTCACCAGTACCGGCGTTAGACGTCATGATGATGATGGTATCCTTGAAGCTGACGGTCCGACCTTGAGAATCGGTCAAACGACCATCGTCAAGAATTTGCAGGAACATGTGCATGACGTCAGGATGAGCCTTTTCAACTTCGTCTAGTAAGACCAAGCTGTATGGGTGACGCCGAACTTGTTCAGTAAGCTGACCGGCTTCTTCATACCCAACATAGCCAGGCGGTGAACCAATCAACTTAGCCACTGAATGTGGTTCCATGTATTCACTCATGTCAAAGCGAATCATGGCATCCTCTGAACCAAATAGTTCCTTCGCTAATTGCTTAGCAAGTTCCGTCTTACCAACCCCAGTAGGGCCGACGAACATAAACGAACCGATTGGCCGACCAGTGCCGTTCAAACCGATCCGGTTACGACGAATCGCGCGGGCAACGGCGTCAACTGCTTGGTCTTGACCAATGACGTTACTCTTCAAGTCAGGGGCCAAGGTCTTCATTTGAGCCTGTTCCTTAGCTTGTAAGTCACCGACTGGAATACTCGTCTTTTCTTCGACGATTTGTTCCATATCTTTGACGGTCACAGTGGCCGTGTCGTTGTTAGGCTGATCTGCATTTTCATCAGGCTTAGCCTTTTCCAACTTAGCGACTTGATCACGATAGTAAGCAGCTTTTTCGTAGTCTTCCTTCTTCAAGGCATCCTGCTTTTGCTTCTCCGCTTCGTCGATCTTTTCCTGAATCGTCTTAGGATCGACCGTCTTCAAAGTCAAGTTCTTACGTGAACCAGCTTCATCGAGTAAGTCGATGGCCTTGTCAGGTAAGAACCGGTCTTGAATGTAACGGTTCGATAACTTGACCGCAGCGACGATTGCATCTTCGTCGTACTTCACGTGATGGTAATCTTCGTACTTCTTTTGAATACCCTTGAGAATCTTAATGGATTCTTCGACGCTTGGTTCGTTGACCGTCACTGGTTGGAACCGACGGGCGAGGGCGGCATCCTTTTCGATGTCCCGGTATTCATTTAAGGTGGTTGCCCCAACTAATTGGAAATCACCACGGGCAAGGGCCGGCTTCAAAACGTTGCCAGCGTCCATCCCGCCTTCAGCATTGCCGGCACCCATGATTTCATGGATTTCGTCAATGAAGAGGACGATGTTCGGATTGCTCTGAACTTCTTTCATTAATTGTTGCATCCGTTGTTCGAACTGGCCGCGAATCCCGGTTCCTTGAACAAGGGAAGCCACGTCCAAACGAATGATTTCTTTATCTAACAGTTTTTGTGGAACTTGACCAGCAACGATTTTCTGTGCTAAGCCTTCCACGACCGCCGTCTTACCAACCCCGGCTTCACCAATCAAAACAGGATTGTTCTTCGTCCGGCGGTTCAAGATCTCGATAACACGGTTGATTTCGTTATCGCGACCGATGACCGGGTCGATTTTACCCTGCTTGGCTTGCGCCGTTAAGTTGAAGCCATATTGGCCAAGGAGACCACCGCCGTTATTGTTGCCACGACGATTGCCGCCACCATTAGGACCAGCTGGCTGGGTCGGTGGGGTCTGTTGCTGCCGGTAAGCGTTATTGGAATCAACGCCGCCCTGCATTGCACGGAAAATGTCGTCAAGACCACCAAAACCGAATGGATCTTGTGCCATATCAGCACCTCCAACTCCGTTATTTGGTTGCTGTTCCTGATTCTTTAGCAGTTGATAGCAATTTTGACAAAGATTGATTTGTCGCCGCTGACCGTTGACGCTCGTATATAAATGGATCGTCGCTTCGTTCTTATGGCAATTGTCACAAAGCATTATGCTGTCACACACCTTTCGCATCAGAAATATAACTAAACCACTAGGGCTATAGTTAAAGGTTCAAGGATTTGTTTGACCTTTGTTGACCTTTGACTATTAGTATAGCGAATTTACGGACCGTTGCAAGCGAAAAGTCTCAAAATCAAAACTGGAAATTGTCTGACCAACTTGCAGCAGGTTGTATTAATTTAGTTATTTCCGAATAGTCTGGATAGTTGCAACTCATGGCTTGTCTTGTAACCGGATTCGTTGTATATTAATTATCTGGCTAGTAACAGTCCGGATGCAACCGTCTGTCTATATTATAGTACAAAGCGGTTTTTTTGCATGGATTGCGCCTGACCAGTTTTGATGTTTTGAGCACGGCTTTTCATTAGCAGCCGTCAGCTGTTAGTGAGCGGCGGAAGGTCGGGCCTGAAACGTCAAAAGGATGGTGCAGCGATGGCTCAACCAGACTTTGAGGAGGTGGCAATGAATTGGCAACGGATTATACCCAATTAATGGAAGCGTTACGCACGGGCGAACAGGAAACGTTCACTGTGACGCCGGAAGAATTCATGGCTTTTCACGATGCGTATATGAAATATGAGTATCGGAAGAGAGTGATTGGAACGGCGGACCTCGATGGCCGCATTGTTTACCATTTTGAGAAGGATGGTACAGCAACCAATTAATAGGCCTAGCTTGAATGAAAGGGCTTGTATTTTAATTGGATAATTGCTATCATCATTATTAAGGGCTCCTGAGTAGACGTGTTGGCGGCAACTCGAATTCACTCGGAACCAATTTTAAATTTATCTATCTTGAAGGAGATCGAATAGTTATGAAAAAGAAAGAATTTCACGTAATCGCAGACACTGGTATCCACGCACGTCCAGCTACTTTATTGGTACAATCAGCAAGTAAGTTCAACTCAGAAATTACGTTGCAATACCAAGACAAGTCAGTTAACTTGAAGTCCATCATGGGTGTTATGTCACTCGGTGTTGGTAAAGATGCTGACGTTACCATTTCTGCAGAAGGTGCCGACGAAGCCGACGCTATTGCAGCTTTAACTGAAACGATGAAGAAAGAAGGATTATCTGAATAATGGCTGAAAAGGTACTAAAAGGAATTGCGGCCAGTGATGGTATCGCAATTGCTAAGGCCTATATGCTAGTTGATCCAGATTTATCATTCGAAAAAACAACGGTCTCCGATACGGATGCTGAAGTTGCACGGTTACATGATGCTTTTGATGCTTCCAAGGCAGAACTAAAGGTCATTAAAGACAAAGCGGTTGAAAACTTGGGTGAAGAAGAAGCAGAAGTTTTTGAAGCTCATATCACCATTTTGTCTGACCCAGAAATGCTTGGACAAATTGAAGGTAAAATCAAGGATGATAAAGTCAATGCAGAAGAAGCCTTGAAGGAAGTTACGGATACTTTCATTTCAATGTTCGAAGCAATGACGGATAATGCATATATGCAAGAACGAGCCGGTGATATTCGCGACGTGACGAAGCGGGTCTTAAGTCACTTGTTAGGGGTTACCTTACCAAGTCCAGCTTTGATTGACTCCGAAGTTATCGTGGTTGCCCACGATTTAACACCTAGTGATACTGCTCAACTTGATCGTAAGTATGTTAAGGGCTTCATTACTGATATTGGTGGTCGGACGAGTCACTCCGCTATCATGTCACGGACGCTCGAAATTCCAGCGGTCGTTGGTTCCGAATCAGCCACAGCTGATATCAAGGCGGGCGACACGGTCGTCTTAGATGGTATCAACGGTGATGCTTTGGTTGAACCAACCGACGCCGAAGTAACGGATTACGAACAAAAGGCGAAGGACTTCGTGGCGCAAAAAGCTGAATGGGCTAAGTTGAAGAATGAAGCTACTGTTTCTAAAGACGGTAAGCACTTCGAATTAGCTTCAAACATCGGGACTCCAGACGATATGGATGGGGTTTTGGATGCTGGCTCAGAAGCCATTGGGTTATTCCGGTCAGAATTCTTGTACATGAATAGTTCAGAATTACCTGACGAAGAGACGCAATTCCAAGCTTACAAGAAGGTTGTCGAAGGCATGAACGGCAAACCCGTGATTGTCCGGACCATGGATATCGGTGGCGATAAGGAATTACCTTACTTGCCATTACCTGATGAAATGAACCCATTCTTGGGTTACCGGGCGATTCGGATTTCGCTTGATCGTGATGACATTTTCCGGACCCAGTTACGCGCGTTATTACGGGCGTCCCACTATGGTCAATTACGGATTATGTTCCCAATGATTGCCACTCTTGATGAATTCCGCAAGGCCAAGGCCATCTTCGAAGAAGAAAAGGCTAAGTTGGTCGCTGCTGGGACACCAGTTGCAGATGACATCAAACTTGGGATTATGATCGAAATCCCTGCTGCCGCAATTTTGGCTGACCAATTTGCTAAGGAAGTTGACTTCTTTAGTATTGGGACCAACGACTTGATCCAATATTCCTTTGCTGCTGACCGTGGTAACGAACAAGTTTCATACTTGTATCAACCATACAACCCATCGTTGTTACGTTTGATCAAGCATGTGATTGACGCTGCTCACGCTAACGGTCGCTTCACAGGGATGTGTGGTGAAGTTGCTGGGGACCAAATCGCGGTACCATTACTGATGGGCTTAGGCTTGGATGAATTCTCAATGAGTTCAACTTCCGTGCTTAAGACGCGTTCATTGATGAAGAAGCTTGATACTAAGGAAATGGCTAAATTAGCTGATAAGGCGCTTAACGAGTGTGTTACCAACGAAGAAGTCAAAGAATTAGTTGAAAAGAACGTCTTTGATAAGTAATCAACATTAAGCGATTCAGGAAAGAGTAAATCTGCGGATTTGCTCTTTTTTTGCATTTTTGGGGTTAGGTTGAATTATTTGGGATGGAAGTGTCGGTAGAAAGCTAGTTATTTAAAACTTGGAGACATCATGGGCTAGTACGTTGATGTCGCAAGCCTGTCAGTGTATGGAAGCTGGAGTGGTGTGATTGCCAATTTTTTAAACGATTACTGGTTTCCAACCGGATTTGAAATTTAGACACGGCTTTGGTAAAATTCTAGCTCAGACGCAAATTATTATGGCGTATACGTACGTTGAAAGTATATCAATCGGATAGTAGTAGACGATGTACCAACACGGGGAACTGAGATAATTGAGTATGCTGGTTAGTATCGATAAATGATGCCTAAATCAATATCGTGGCGCAATAGCAGCATTTTCCAGATGAATAACACTAAAGTCATTAGGAAGTTAGGCAATAAGTTATTGTGCTTTGTCTATTTGGTGATTAATTCAATGGCAAACGTTAAGTCAGATTTGCACTGAATGCTGAGTCAATCATGATTTCTGCAGGCCTATTTGGAATCGACTGAATTTTTCTTCGATACGA
>NZ_JAGYGU010000030.1:0-36432 GCF_018991255.1 Lactiplantibacillus sp. 30.2.29
TGTTGAGTACTCATAATTTTTCACCTCGATTGTATTGGGTTAATTAAATTATACATTATTCGCTCATTAGAACGAAGGAAAGTTAGATGCCTGAAACAATAGCATAATAAAAGACTATCAGTACACATTCACCGATAGTCTATTTAGAATCGTTTGGACGATTATAAACCCATGCAATATCTTTCAATTCAATCGCAATATTTTCCCAATTACTTGGTCCATCTCCAACATCGGCTAAAAAATGTGTACTATCGAGAACTTCAACAATTCCAGCCGTACGACCATCCTTTAATACAACATCATCAAATTCTTTAATCTCCATGCTTAGCCTCCTCAACAAATATAGTGGTCATCCGCGTTGAGCCATGATTATCAGTCCACGCAAATAACATGTTGGTGGGTTGATCGAATATCCTTATCATAAACAATAATGTTTTGTTGATAACGCTTACCGTGTCCTAGATTACTCTTGAGTATTGAGGGGGTGTTTTACGGCTTAATCCGTTGCAGATATGCTCAATACTCATTCATCAATGATTCGATAAATCTTAAAAGCTCGCTTATCCAACGCGACAATAAGTTGGTATTTCTTAGTATAGCGCAGTTTTACTCATTAAACTTTGTTTGATTGTAATGGTAATTAGCTTTCGTGCTAATTAATCGTCCCCGCTGCTGCTGATTGTACAAAACTCCTCAGATGGCCCTTGCACAATTGTCCGGCTCACATATTAAAAGTACCGAGAACTGTCGCAAGAAGAGAAGGACATTTTGCGCGGTACACTGAGCACAGCATAAATTTCATGGCTTCCCCAGCATTACCTTTCCGTTATCATAAAATCGAAGTTTGGTTCTCTCACTTCAAACATATTGTCATCTACAAATATAATTTTTGGAAGTCGGCCTTTCATATTCGCCCCCATATGTTTAATCCAAAATTAATTCCTTCTTCCTGCTTTATCACCGAAAGACACCAAAATTGAACTCATCTTTTAATGGCACGCCTCGCAACATATCGGTATAATTTAACGAAGGTGACACGTTTCTGGAAAACACCTGGAATTAGGCAAAAGTCAATACAAATGGGGGGACAATCATGAAAAATTGGAGTAAATGTAATATCTGGCAAAAATCGGTTGTCGTAGTAATGCTGTTGCTTCTAGCATACGAAATCGTCACAACCGCAGAAGCACTAATAAGATTTTTCAAATAACGTCCGCTGTTGATCTATGAATGTCGCATGTCCTGTGACCAACAAGAGGATCTAGCGGACGAGGATAACAGTGGCAAACAATTACGTCAAGATGCCGATAGCCACCTCTTCGGTAAGTTATAAATCCTCAAAAGCTCATGGATAAATGCTCATACACACCTCAAAAATTCAAAAATCCTCGCACTTGTTAGAACGAATTAGTGCGAGGATTTATTTTTGTATATCCCAATGATGCATTTTAGGGCAACTATGAAAACCTTCAACATCTCAATTCCAAGTACTGTAAACATTCCCCAAACTCACTAATAGCCGACTCCCGCTAATCAATCCTTCTGCTCCAGCGCCGCCTTCCCAAACACAAAGAACGACAACACTAAGCCGGCACAGGATAACACGAACAAAATACCGTAGCATAACACATCCCCAACTGTGACTAGCGTCTTAGGAAATCCCGCCACCGACACCCACAGAAAAACTGCACTTAGCCAAAACCAAAATGAGCGATAGAACCGAACTGGTCGACGTAACTTCATGATGCTCTCCCCCTCGTCTCCGTATCAGTTATGATTCAAACTAAAGCTCGCTTGAATAACGCTAATTATAGGCAGGCCTCATGACAACACAAGTGAATTAACGCTATGTTGCTGTATATTGCAGGCGAAAAATACACTGTTGTGTTTGTTAAGTAGCGATAGTTTCTCTCGATGCTGAAAAGTCATGCCGGTGACGGGCGGAACCCGCGACTGAACCGTCTTAATCAATCGACTTACAAACTTCAGACCGAAAATTTCTCGCTTGGTTTCGATCACATCTAACCGCTCACCCATCCAAAACACTCGCTTTTGGCAACCGCGCTATGCTATGATGAAAACAATTCAAAAAGGAGGTTCCGTCAATGACACAACTATTAGTGACGACAACGGAAAACATTCCGGGGCACCCCTACGAAGTTTTGGGGGAAGTATTTGGCTTAACCACTCAATCTAAAAACTTGGTGCGTAACATCGGGGCGGGCTTAAAAGGACTCGTTGGTGGCGAAATCAAGGATTACACCAAGATGCTCGAAGAATCACGCGACGTGGCAGTAAATCGGTTGCGCGATAATGCCAGTGCGATGGGCGCTGACGCCGTGGTGATGATGCGCTTTGATACTGGCTCCATTAGTCAGGACATGCAATCGGTCGCCGCGTATGGTACTGCGGTCCGTTTTATTAATACGGACTCAACCGACACCAATGCATAATCTCATTTAAAACGACAGAAACGGCTTGCAGATTTATTCTTGCAAACCGTTTTCTTCTCACATCAATTATTTGCGTCATACAATTACGGCACTTTTCCATTATCAACGTCGGATAAACAAGCACCCACCACTAACCAGCAGCATGTCTATGCCAGTGACATACGCCGCTGCTGGGCTGACAACATTATCCAGCAGCACTAGGCCAACGCTACCAATTGGCATCGAAATGGTGACCAAAGAATTGATGATGCCGCTCAAACTACCCACGATACTTCCATCAGCAACTTTTAGCAAACTTGCCATCAATTTAGGATTTGCTTGTCCCATGCAAAATCCACCAATCGTCATAATTGCCACTACCAACCAATAATTCTGCCAACTGAGCAAATTGATAAACAAGCCCGCAAACATGATCATAGTTGTTAACATGACACTGCGAAACGACCATTTCTGAAACCAACCTGTATGTAACAAGTTCCCAACAATATTGCCTATCACAGTTGCGGTATTCATCACTAAGACCGCCACTCCAAACGAAAGTGGTAAATAGTCCGCGCGGTGGATCAAGTACAAATTCAACAAGGCGTCTACACTTGCGCCGACCGCATTCAATAACGAGAGGCTCCCCAATAACGCCAACACGTTCATGTGTGTCCCCGATTCCATTACCCGTCGTACTTGTTGGAGCAGTTGGCGAAATGACGGGGTTGCGGCTTCCGCAATTGTCGGCAGTTTTAGCGTCCCATAGCCGGACAGTAGCACGATGCCCGCAATCAAGAACGTGAGCGCGTTCAAATATCCAGCGACCTGATAATTCCCCGTCGCAGCCAAGATGCTGACCCCCAGTGCCTGCCCCATCGTCTGCATTAGGACGCCGATACCTTGGTTGATTCCGATGGCTTCCTCTTGTTGCTCAGATGCGACTTTGGATTGTAGTAACGGCATTCGTAAGCTACCACTAAACATGCCAAACACGTCTGAACACAAATTAATCACAATAATAATCAGTAGGAGCCCAACCTGTTTACCGGTAATGAGTTGCGCCAATACGAGATATAGGCCTGCCTGAACAAATTTCAATCCCGCTAGCCAGCCTCGTTTATTGGGCTGCGAATCTGCCAAGCGGCCGGTCATGATACTAAAGATTCCGGGCAGGACGGTAGCCACCGAAACGATTGAAACCATCAAACTGGCTTGCGCAAAGGTGCGCGCGTACGTTAATAAAATAATGTTGAATAAACTAGTCCCAATAGTTTCAAACAAATCGGCTGCTGTAAGTGTGACGAACGCGCGGTTACGAGCTAGATTTTTCATAATGCCACTCCCCAATCTAATATTATTTATCGTTTAAATTATTTTAAATGATAAATAAACTTTAATCGTTTGATTTCTATTTTTCAAATGGTTAAGCTAGGATTGAGGTGAAAAACATGCCCAAAAACACACTGGCACAGTTTGCAAAGTTGATGGCAGATCCAAAAGTTTCCGCGATTTTGAAGGCCACGAAATCAGAGGATGGCTTAACAACCAAGCAAATTTCAGCCCAAACTAAAATTCCTAATAACCAGTTGTACTACACCATCAACAAGATGCAGGATGCCGACTTATTAACCATCGTTAATCAGGTTCAAGTCAAAAATCTGACCGAAAACTATTATTCTAGCGCCCACCTTTCCAATGAAACGCCGCGGTTTCAAACGGATCTGGATGCGCTCGACACAGATATGACTAACATTTCTGGCACTTGGACGCATACTCACATCCAGGAGGTTTTACAATGGATTATGCTACTCAACCATGACTTTAGTGAAACTTTCAGAGAAGAGATGGCTGATAAGCAACCTGACGAAGCATCCGTTTTCTTCAGCAACGCGACCTTAAACTTGTCCGCTGCTGGTGAACACCAATTACGGTTAGATATTATTAAATTGCTTGGTAATGCTGAAAAGAATGACCCGGATCCCAACTCCAAGGACAAGCATCAGGCGAAAATATTAATTGAAAAGTGGGAATAGCGTGTGCACTGTACGATTACGTTGTTTTGATCAGTTGGTAAAGTTCACGAAATATCAATAATTCAACTAAGCGCACAACAAAAAGCCCCGGATGACTAATAAATCGTCATCCGGAGCTTTTTACATCTTGGCTTTAAAATTGCATCAAGCTCAACATGTCATAATCTTTAATTTTATCGCGGCCATGCAAATCTTTCAGTTCAACCAAAAAGGCCGTTCCGACCACATTGCCACCTAATTCTTCAACCATTTGAATCGTGGCAGAAATCGTACCACCCGTAGCCAACAAGTCATCCGTGACCAGCACGTTTTGACCAGGCTTGATTGCATCTTTATGCAGGTACAATGCTGATTGCCCATATTCCAAATCGTAGGTTGCCTTGACCGTTGCGCGTGGCAACTTACCCTTCTTACGGGCTGGCGCAAATCCGACCCCTAGCTCATAAGCGACTGGACAGCCAACAATAAAGCCCCGTGCTTCGGGACCGACGATCATATCAACGTGCTTGTCACGTGCAAACTGAACGATTTGGTCAGTCGCTTCCCGGTAAGCCGCGCCGTCAGCCATCAATGGTGAAATATCCCGAAAGATAATGCCAGGTTCTGGATAATCCGGAATACTAGCCACATACTTTGTTAAATCTAATGCCATTTGTTCTTAACAGCTCCTTCAATTCTTAACCGCAGCCTGGTTCTTCACCCATACTTGGAGCGCTGCGGATTTACTATATAAAAGCGTTTCTTCAGCAACGATTTGCTGCTCGCGTAGCTGATAACTAGGGGCGTGATGTAAATCCGCTTTGGACGGATTCGAAACGCCATTCATGACACCATCATTTATTTTAACAAATCCGACCTCAAAAAACACCTGTATCATAAAAATAAGCAAATTTCGCTCAAGGTGTAAATGTTTAGCGACCTGCGTCAATTGATGATGAATGTCGACATCGTGGTGCGCCGCGGTGAACTGGAACAACTTCGCAAACTGCTCACGATTCGGCATCCCACTCATGTAGACCGAATCACGCCGATATAAGTACAGCGTCACTTGATCAAGGGCAATCGACGACAAGACCTGCGTCATATCAGGCAATGTATCGGGGCAATCAACGATGAAGACCGCTTGCCCGGCCGTTACCGTAGCGAGGTCCACGTCTTCTTCCCCGACCCAGACGGCCTTGGCTTGCGCCCCCATGTATTGTTCGACCTGCTTCATAATGCGCCGATGGAAGAATAAGTAGGTTCCCGGTGCCTGGAATAAATGCGCCGATAAATGTTGGGTACGCGCATCAATGACTTGCGTTCCCGTCACAGCAACGTCTTTAATCATAATCTGCGGCTTGGTCTGCCCATTCCACGTATTTTCGCTGAGTGCACCGACTAACGTGACATCCGTGGGACTCGCCTGAATCGCGGGTAAAGCGTCACCCATCGAAAAGCCAATCGCATCCACGGTAGTGTCACCATCACCCAGTTGCAGCTTCAAGTGCTGCTGGTCACTGCCAATCGCCCGCGCTTGTGGAATCGTGGTCGGCGCTAGTTTGAACAAGGGAGCCGGATTATCAGTGCCAAACGGGGCCAAGGATTGAATGTCCGCCAACGTGTCTAGCGTCGCATCCGCCACTGACAAGGTTCCGTCAATCGCTAACTTGACCTGCGCATTATCCGCTAATTGTTGCTGGATCGCGGCGTCTTCCATGGCAGTCTTCAGCCTTTCCAACTGGTCTGCCATGACCGTCAGCCCGACCGCCATGTGATGACCACCAAAGGCAACCAGCGCATCACGAACTGGGTCGATCGCCGCAAACAAGTTATAGGCTTCGACACTACGGCCACTGCCTTTCAAGCGGCCATCCGCGTCTTCATTCAAAACGAGGGTTGGTTTGCCAGTCGTTTCAACGACGTGACTAGCAACGATTCCTAACACACCCTCATGCCAGCCTTTACCGGTAATCACCAGTGTCTGCCGGCCCTGATTCTCAGCTGATTGTGCTTGTTCAATGGCGCTGGCACTGATCGTTTTGACCAACCCTTGCCGTTTTTCATTCAATTGATTGACCTGCTTAGCCAGTGCGGTCGCCCGCTCTTCATCTAGCGTGGTCAATAATTCGACGCCACTCTGTGCAGATTGCAACCGTCCGAGCGCATTCAACCGTGGTGCGATGCCAAAGCCAATACTCGTTTCAGTTAACTTGTTAGGTTGTAAACCGGCTTCTTGAATCAAAGCGGCCAACCCGGGGCGCGTCGTCTGTTGGAGCACCTTAAGGCCCAGCGTCACGATGGTCCGATTTTCGCCAGTCAGGCTAACCAAATCAGCGACGGTTCCAATCGCAGCGAGGTCCAAGAGTTCTTCGGGCACCTCTTCAATCAAGGCCGTGGCGACTTTAAAAGCAACCCCGGCACCGGAAAGTCCGCCAAACGGATAATGACCTTCTGGATGACGAGGATGCACGATTGCATAGGCATGCGGCAATTCAGCGGGCAGTTCATGATGATCAGTCACGACGACGTCCACGCCCTGCGCTTGAACCTGATCAATGACCGCGTTGCCAGCGACGCCGTTATCAACCGTCACAAACAGTTGGGTGCCCTTTGCAATCAAACGGTCAAACGCCGCCTGGTTCGGCCCGTAACCATCTTTAAAGCGGTCCGGAATGTAGTAGTTCACATTGGCGCCAATTTGGTCCAACGTTTCATACATGATGGCCGTGCTGGTCAACCCATCCGCATCGTAATCACCATAGATCGTAATTTGATCACCGGCAATCACCGCTGCTTGAATCCGTTCGACCGCCTTTTCCATATCATGCATCGTCGTCGGGTCCAATAAGGGCTGCTGATCTGCATGTAAAAATGGTTCCGCCGCTTCGGGTGTGTCAATGCCGCGCGTGATCAACAAACGTGCAACTAATGGTGACACCTCCGCAGCCTGCGATAACGCATTGACGGCCGTTTCAGAAACGGCCGTCGTCTCGCGTGATACCCATTTTTTCTTTGCCGCTAACATGGCATCCTTCCTTTCAAAAGCTTACTTGTCGGTTGTCGTGGTTGGTTGTTCTGGCACCGACCGTTTTTGTTTTCCTTTATTATTGAGCCGTAACGTCAATTGTTTATTTTCTGCCGTCAACTTTTCAATCTTTGCTTGAGCTGCTGCAAGTTCTTCGGCATGTGCCGACCGTTCCTTTGATTCATTGACCGTCGCCATCAAAACTGCCGTAACAACTCCCAAAATCAGCGTAATCACAATGACCAGAATTAATGGCCAGTGAACGGCTGTCACCCCAAAATTGATCCGAACTGGTTCCACATTTAAAATGGCAAAGATAATCACGACTAACGCGATCACCAGCGCACTCACTAACCGCCATTGATTTTTCATTCCACTCATCCCCTATTTAAAATTAAATACCGTGCCAGTCAGCCAGTCCCCCAGCTGAGGCGCGAACTGATAACCTAAATTAGCGACCGACATGAGCCACGGCCGATTGAGCTCGCGCTGTCCGCGGCCAATGCGACTGACGATCAATGCCGCAAACTTGACCGGATTAAGCGCTAAACGGTCCATACGTTCGATATAATCCCCATCTGGATCGGCAATTTTGAAAAAGTCGGTTTTGATGGGACCCGGATTGACCGTCAACACGTTCACGTGGTCCGCTTTCAATTCCAATCGCAAAGCATTGTCATACGCGATAATTGCGGCCTTACTAGCAGCGTATACCGCTGACTTGGGCGTCGCAATCTTACCGGCCATCGAAGCCACGTTCACGATTTCTCCGGCGTGTTGCTGAACCATCCGCTTCGCAGCGAGTTGACTCACGTACATCGTCCCCAAGGTATTGACCCGCAACATCCGTTCCATGGTGGCCGCTTCCATATCAACCACATTGGTCATGTCCCCAAAGCCAGCCGCATTAATGACCACATCAAGACGACCAAACAAATCATCGATAGTCGCAAAAACTTGGTCGACGGCTGTCACGCGACTGACATCACAGGTGATCGCAATTGCTTGTTGCTGTGACAAGATTCGACACTGGTCAGCCACTTGCGTCAACCGTTCACGACGACGCGCGGCGAGCACGACATTCGCGCCCTGAGCGGCAACCGCCAACGCTAATTGTTCACCGAGACCGCTGGAAGCACCCGTTACTAACACCGTTTTACCTGCTAAATCTGCCATATCCGCACCTAACCTTTCTTAGGAAGTGGAATTTCGATCACGTCAAAGTCACGGACTACTTTCGACGCCTTAAAAACTTTCTGGGCTTGATTTTGTAATTCTTTGCTCAATTTGCCAGTATACCGCGCTGAAATATGCGTCAATAACAATTGTTTGACGCCTGCTTGTTTGGCAACTTGGGCAGCTTGCGTGCTGGTCGAATGGTAGTAATTGTGGGCTAACTTGCCCTCGTCCTTGCCAAACGTACTTTCATGCACTAATGCATCCGCATCTTGTGCCAAACTCAGGGCATGTGGTGTTCGCCGCGTATCGCCCAAAATGGTGACAATGCGCCCTTTTTGTGGCGCCGCAATATAGTCTTGCCCGTTGATCGTCCGTCCATCAGGCAAAGTTACCGTTTGACCGGCTTTCAATTGACCATAAACGGGGCCACTCGGAATATTGAGTGCTTTTAAGCGGTCCGCTTGCAGTTCACCCGGATGGTCGGCTTCTTCCACCCGATAACCAAAACAAGCAATTCGGTGGTCTAGCGGTTCGCAGCTGACCTTAAACGTCGCGTCTTCAAACACGGTCCCGGCCTTCGTGATTTCGTGAAACTTAAGTGGGTATGACAAATGGGTTCCGGAGACCCGGAGCGCCGTTTGAACAAAGTCCCGGACACCGACTGGGCCGTAAACCGTCAGCGGTTCATCGCCACCTTGAAACGACCGCGAGCTCAATAGTCCCGGCAATCCAAAGATGTGGTCACCGTGTAAATGGGTAATAAAGATTTTGGCAATTTTACGGGGTTTTAGCGTCGTCCGTAAAATTTGATGTTGAGTGCCTTCACCAACATCGAATAACCAGACTTCATTGCGCTCATCCAACAGCCGGAGCGCCGTACTGGTCACATTGCGGAATTTCCCCGGTGAGCCGGCACTGGTACCTAAAAATTCTAATTGCATATTTTTGTTCGTCCTATCTATACAGTCTGCTAACTATTTTACCGAATCTAACGGCAATTAACAATTGTTAGCACTGCAAAGTCTCGGCTGGTCACTGAAGTTAATCGTCACCAACCGCCATTAAAAATGGGTTCAGTTTATTTTAACATGACAGACCAAAATTATCGCACTCGGTTTCGACCTTTCACCTTAAATGATTGTGGTTTTAGGGTCATCCGTCCACAACTGCCGCCTTTTGATTAGTATTCGGAGAAGCAGATACATTGTAACCGTCGATCTGTCATGAATTATGACTGAAACGTGCCAATTAGTTGGTTTATCGTTCGTCAGCCAGTGATCGTTCTAGTCCGACTTCCGGGGCTGGCTGACAATTGCTGGAGCGTAGCCGACATCGATTTGAACTCACGCAGAAACCCACTGTGTAATTTCAAATACGAGCCTTATTCTAAGCCGGAAGAAAAGCACTTCCGACTAAGAATAATTTGGCTACTGAGCATTGTCAGCCGGCCCCTCCAGTCGGGAAGCCGTTCGAATGGCGGATGAACGGCCGCCTATCTCGGTACAATTGACTACTGAATATTAGGAGACAGGTCCTTCAGGCAAACTTTTGAATCGGTATCGTTGATGACTTGTCGAATCTAATCACTGAAAAAGATAATTGAAGATTATGGCCTTTTTCAATGGTACTAGTCTCCAATTGATGCTAGCATTGCATTTGTCGTGAAGTCCGGATTTTACTCTTTTAGCCGACCAAAGAAAATCTGACAATTTCGATAAAACTGCTTGTTAGAACCCTTAAAGCATGAAAAAAGTTCTGCTATCATTAGAGACAAGCCGTACAGTTCAATGCCAAAATGACTGTGTACTGCGAACCAACGAACCTTTCATCAAAGGTTGAGTCCGCACATGTCCGCCTTTCGAATACCATCCCGGCTTCCAGGTATTCTGGGCAAGGCCCAGTGGTGAAATTTCACTTAGCAAGCGTCTTGTGCTTGGTTAGTGAAAGACCAGTATTTAAGACGTGGGTTGTCGGCTTAAATCTGTGTCCACCACGTTCCGGCCATTGCCCAGAATGCCTGGAAGCCGGACTAGGACGAACCTACAACAGCAAGTTTACGCTAACTCGTACCATTTCCAGCGGGGCTCAGCTGGCAGCTTTTGATCCGGCACGTTTCAGTCATTCTTAATGCTGAATCACGATCAATCCCACGCGTCATCAGATAGCGACCAAATATCTACACCAATCTGGCCACATGACCGTTTTCAGCCGAACATGACCAAATGTGACCGTTTTCACAGTTTCCGTCATCCGCATTTAAGTACACCGCTCAGTCGAGATTGATTAACCCTCGGTGCTATCGTATACTGCTATTGAATGCACAAAACGTGAGGTGATCACCATGCGACTGATCGATTTTAATCTGTCGACCGCCGACTTACAACAAACATTACCCCTCTATTGGGAGGTCAATCGAAATGAACTCCAGCCAATTCAAAGCGTCAGTCTGGTTCACCAGCAATTAGTCCTAGTAGCGGCTAGTAGTGGTCATCCGCTGACGTTGGACCAGTTCAATATGCGGACTCGCCAAATCAATGGTCAGGCCCAGCTTTATATTCAGACGGAACCACAGCCGTTACGATTATTTGGTTACCGCTTGAGTGAACAACGATTATTATTTGGATGACCGAATTGAGACCAAAAAGACACGACTATAGCCGAATGCTATAATCGTGTCTTTTTTGATGTGAATTAACCGGCTAGAAGCATTGCTCTCCAACCCCTCACAGCTGGCGTATGCCTAGATTATGGCACTGCAGTAATTAGGCATACCACCGAATCCTGATCTCTGCTATGTTAATCCATAAACTGGAATGAGTAGTCGAGAATTTGAATCGTATCGTCGTTCTTAGCACCGGCAGCTCGGAGCGCATCGTCCACGCCCATCCCACGCAGTTGTCGTGCAAACCGCATCAAGCTTTCTTCGTGATCTAAGTTAGTCATCTTGAAGAGTCGTTCGAGCTTTTCACCTGAGAGCACGAACAGACCTGGTTCTGGATTATCAACCGTAAAGTCAGCATCCGTTTCTGTCGTGTAATCGCGGTGTTTAAGGTCATCGACACCCTTGATTGGGAACTGTGGCGTCGTGTCTAATAAGTCCGCCGTTTTGGCGAGCAACGCCTTCAACCCCTGTTGTGTAATCGCGGATACCGGATAAATCGCGGGTGTTGTTGGCAACGTGTCATCAGTCGCAAGCTTGGCCTTGAAGGTTTCCAAGTTTTCCGCGGCATCTGGCATATCCATCTTAGTGGCGACAACGATTTGTGGCCGTTTGAGTAAGTCCGGATCATAACTCGTCAGCTCATGATTGATTTTGTGATAATCTTCAAACGGGTCATTTTCCTCGACCCCACTCATATCAATCAAATGCAAAATAACGCGGGTCCGTTCAATATGGCGCAGGAACTGTATTCCTAAGCCGACCCCGTTAGCAGCGCCTTCGATCAGTCCTGGCAAGTCCGCCATGACAAAGTCACGTCCATCATCCAAACGAACCATGCCGAGGTTAGGCACCAACGTCGTGAAGTGGTAAGCGGCAATCTTAGGCTTCGCACTCGTTACGACTGAAAGTAACGTGGACTTTCCGACTGATGGGAACCCAACGAGACCAACATCTGCCAATACTTTCAATTCCATTCGAATGGTTAATTCGTCGCCTGGTTCACCATTTTCAGCGATTTCTGGCGCTGGGTTCTTAGCACTGGCAAAATGAATATTGCCCCGACCACCACGGCCACCTTTTGCGACCACTAATTTCTGGTCTTTGTCGACGATATCACCGATCAACTCGCCGGTCTCCGCATCCGTCACCGTGGTTCCGAGTGGCACTTTGATGATGGTGTCCTTGGCAGAACGCCCCGTCATTTGCTTAATCATCCCATTACCACCAGCGGCAGCCTTGAACTTGCGCGTATAACGGAAATCCATCAACGTCCGTAGCCCTTCGTCAGCTTGCAAGATGACGCTACCACCACGGCCGCCGTCACCACCAGCTGGTCCCCCGTTTGGCACAAATTTTTCACGGCGGAAAGCAACCATGCCGTTACCACCGTTACCGGCCTTTACATCTACTTTTACTTGATCAACAAACATGTTCTTTTCTCCCGTTTCTTCTATATTATTATCTACGAAATCTGATCGTGCGAAATTAGATACCTGACCTAGTATACAAATCTTCGGCGGCTTCGTCAAAAGTTCCACGCCTAAAGGTGGCAGTTGACGCCAATTTACGACGAAATGACGGTTTGATGACGGCTTTTGAATTTTTTTGACAGTTTTTGAAGGTTTTTGTTGCATTTTGATGCTTAAACAGGTATATTATTATGCGGAGGGATTTGAAAGTGCTTACAGAAGAACGACAACAGTACATTTTAAATACGATCCGCTTCAAGGGCATTATTAAAATCAAGGACATCTGTTCTGAAACCAATTGTTCGGAATCGACCGCTCGTCGAGATCTGCAACAATTAGAGGAACAGGGCGAATTGCTCCGCGTCCATGGGGGTGCGAAGTATATGAACTCACTCCAAGAGGAACCCGCGATGAATGATAAGGTCTCCCGCAACGTGAACGCGAAGGACCATATCGCGCAGCAAGCAGTCGCCAACATTCAGATTGATGACGTGATTTATTTGGACGCCGGGACATCAACACTGGCGATGATCCACCATTTAAATCCAAGTTATAACCTGCGTGTTGTGACTAACGGGGTCGTCCACGCTTCCGCCTTAGCGGACATGGGCATTCAGACCTACTTGCTTGGTGGCAATTTGAAAGGCACCACCAAAGCCGTGATTGGTCCCGAAGCGGTCAAATCGTTGGAGGAATACCGATTCAACAAAGTTTTCCTTGGAATCAACGGTGTCCACCCAAAGTTCGGGCTCACCACGCCCGACCCTGATGAAGCGGTCGTCAAAAAAACCGCAATCTTGCAAAGTGAAGAAAGCTTTATTTTAGCTGACAACACTAAGTTCGATCACGTCTCGTTTGCGCGCGTCGGTGATTTGTCCAGTGCGACGATCATCACCGACCAGCTGACACCGAGCGTTGCCGAACAGTACCAACCATTAACTACGATTCAGGAGGTTCAATCATGATTTACACCATTACCGTCAATCCATCGATTGACTACGTGGTTCAACTGCCCCACATGGCACTCGGAAGCGTTAATCGCTTAGCGCACACCGCCAAGTTGCCTGGTGGTAAAGGAATCAATGTTTCACAGATTTTAAATGACTTAGACCAGCCTAACAAAGCACTCGGCTTTATCGGTGGCTTTACTGGAACCTTTATCAGTGACGCGCTGAAGGCCAAGGGGCTGGATTGTCATTTTACCCCGATTGCTGATGACACTAGAATCAATGTCAAGATTCACGCTGAAGAAGAAACCGAATTAAACGGTGCTGGTCCTGACATTACTGCCGCTGAAATCGATGCCTTCTATACCGAATTAGCACATTTAACGCCAGATGACGTGGTTGTGATGTCCGGTAGTTTGGCACCGAGCTTACCAGATAGCTTCTACTATGACATTATTCAAAAAGTTGAAGCAGCTGGTGCGAACTTTGTCATTGACACCACTGGGGAAGCCTTGAAGAAGACCTTACCAAGTCACCCACTCGTCGTTAAACCAAATAATCATGAACTCGCTGATTATTACCACACGACGTTTAACAGCCAAGCTGATATTATTGCGGCTGGCCAACGGATGCTGGCGGAAGGCGCGCAACACGTACTGATTTCAATGGCTGGTGATGGTGGTCTCCTGATCACAAAAGATGCGGTCTACTTTAGCCCCGCACCTAAGGGCCACGTGATCAACTCGGTGGGTGCTGGTGATTCAATGATTGGTGGTTTCGTCGGAATGTTTGCCAAAACCCACGATGCGGTCGAAAGTTTCCGTTACGGCCTCGCATGTGGTTCCGCAACGGCCTTCTCAGAAGACATTGCGACCCGGGCCAAAATCGATGAAATTTTACCACTCATTCACATCGAACAACTCGCTAACTAATGAAAGGACTGTTACCTTAACATGGATATCCGCGATTTATTACTAAAAGATGTCATGATCATGGACATGCAAGCCACGACCAAGGATGAAGCCATTGATGAATTAGTTCATAAATATGCCGAACAAGGCGTCATCAATGACGAAGCACTCTACAAACAAGACATCATCAAACGGGAAGCCGAATCAACGACCGGGATCGGTGATGGGATCGCAATGCCCCACGCCAAAGATAAGGCCGTTAACCGGGCTACCGTGCTCTTTGCCAAAAGTAAAGACGGTGTTGACTTCAACGCGTTGGATGGTCAACCCGTTCACCTCTTCTTTATGATTGCTGCTCCAGAAGGCGCCAACAACACCCACTTGGCTGCACTGGCCGCCCTCTCAAGCTTGCTGATCGACCCTGACTTAGTGGCCAAACTTAAGAATGCACAGTCACCCGAAGAAGTACAACAATTATTCGGTGATGCGCAAGCTGCCAAGGAAGAAAAAGAAGCGAAGGATGCCGCTGCGAAAGCTGAAAAAGAAGCTGCAGCAGCCAGCACCCCTACTGATCAGAAACGGCCATATCTCGTTGGGGTTACCGCTTGTCCAAACGGTATCGCCCACACTTACATGGCTGAAGCCGCATTGATCAAGGCCGGCGAAGCAGCTGGCGTCGACATTAAAATCGAAACGAACGGTTCTGAAGGGGTCAAGCATTTATTGACTGCCGATGAAATCGCTCGGGCCGATGGGGTCGTGATTGCCGCTGATAAGAAAGTCAAAATGGCTCGTTTTGATGGTAAGCACTTAGTTAACCGCCCCGTAACGGACGGGATCAACAAAGCTGACCAACTCGTTCAAGAAGCCTTAAGTGGCAAAGCGCCCGTTTATCACGATGCTGATGGCGGCGATGCTGATGATGACGAAGCTGGCAGTGCAAACGGTAGCGTTTGGGGCGAAGTTTACAAAGACTTAATGAACGGGATTTCCCACATGCTGCCATTCGTTGTTGGTGGTGGGATCTTAATGGCCCTCTCCTTCATCATCGAACAGTTTGCTGGTAGCAAGAGTCTGGCCTTCACCTTCTTCAACCAAGCTGGTAACATGGCCTTTGCTTTCATGGTACCCGTCTTAGCTGGTTACATTGCCGAATCGATCGGTGATCGTCCTGCGTTGTTGCCTGGGTTCGTTGGTGGTTTCATGGCGACGGTCTACACCGGTGCTTACGGTGGTGTTTACACCGCTTCGATCACCGCTAATGCCAAAAGTCCTGCTGGTTTCTTAGGTGGTTTAGCCGCTGGTTTCTTAGCCGGTTACATTACCGTTTGGATGAAGAAGTGGACTAAGAACATGCCACAATCCTTAGACGGTATGAAGCCAATGTTGATTTTCCCAATTCTCGGCTTATTAATTATTGCTGCGCTGATGTTCTTCGTTGTTAACCCAATCTTCTCTGTTATCAATGCCTGGATTACCCACTTCTTGAACTCAATGGGTACTGGGAACGCCGTCCTACTTGGTTTAGTGCTCGGTGGAATGATGTCGATCGATATGGGTGGTCCTTTCAACAAGGCCGCTTATGTCTTCGCAACGGGTGCCTTTACTGCCACCCAAGATGGTAACTTGATGGCCGCTGTTATGGCCGGTGGGATGGTGCCACCATTGGCAACGGCGATTGCAACGGCATTCTGGCCAAAGAAGTTCACGGATGACGAACGTAAAGCTGGGATTTCAAACTGGTTACTTGGGATTTCCTTCATTACTGAAGGTGCCATTCCATTCGCCACTGCTGACCCATTGCACGTCATTGGTTCTAGTGTTGTTGGTGCCGCCATTGCTGGTGGTTTGACGCAACTCTGGGGCGTTGCAGTCCCTGCTCCTCATGGTGGCCTGTGGGTTTCATTGCTCGCCACAAACATTTGGGGTTTCATTGGCGCAACCATTATTGGTGCTGTCATTGCCGGGGTGATTCTCGGGGTTTGGAAGCCTGCTAAAAAAGCTTAATTATGCATAGTTACAAAAAGACGATCGTAATGATCGTCTTTTTTTGTTGGTTTCCATAACTTACTCAGCTAACCCTGCAAATAAACGGGTATAATAAATTTAATAGGACTTCTA
This sequence comes from Lactiplantibacillus sp. 30.2.29, assembly GCF_018991255.1. Lineage (NCBI taxonomy): Bacteria > Bacillati > Bacillota > Bacilli > Lactobacillales > Lactobacillaceae > Lactiplantibacillus > Lactiplantibacillus sp. 30.2.29. Next base: position 16,765 of record NZ_JAGYGU010000030.1, read on the forward strand.
GAATCGAGACGATTAAGATGAAAATATGGAAACCATTACTCGCCCTGCTGACCATTAGCGGTATCAGCCTGGTGCTCACGGGCTGTCACTCACAGCAAGCTACCACCATCCCCGCCGTCACCCACAAAACTTTAACGGCAATGGTCATTAGTGATGATCACGTGATTGCGCCTAGCCTGCATGATAATGGTAAGGCTTTCAATCAGTATGCGGGCAATGACGCGGGTGCGGATTTAAAGTACAGTGCAACGATATTTAAAGCGTGGATTGCTCAAGCGTTAAAAACGAAGCCCGATGTCGTGCTCATTAGTGGTGACATCACCAATAACGGCGAGCAAGCGAGTCATAAATACGTGGCCAAACAGCTCAGGCGATTGACCAACCACGGCATCCGCGTTTACGTGGTTCCCGGTAATCACGACTTAAATAATCCGATTGCCCGTGGCTTCAAAGGCCAGCATCAATACACCGCTGAGGCAACCAGTCCGACTCAGTTTAAAAAGATTTATCACCAAGCCGGCTACGGTCAAGCCAGTGAACAGGACCCAAATTCGCTGAGCTACTTGGTCAAACCTAGCAAACGGACTTGGTTTCTGATGCTCAACTCCGCTATTTATAAAAGTAATTATCAACAAGGCAACTCGACCGTTGGCGGCGGTTTGACGGATGGCACCCTCCAGTGGATCGCCAAAGTGGGCCGTCAAGCAAAAAAAGCGCACGCGACGCTGATTCCAGTCCTCCATCATAATACGATGGACCATACCGTGATTCATCAAGACTACACGATCGGTTATGCTGAGGATGTGCGCAAAACCTTCACTTCCGCGGGAATCAAGCTCTCACTGACCGGTCATATTCATGCTCAAAATATTAAATCGACCAACGTCAACGGCCATTCACTGACTGATATCGCTAGTGGTGCCTTGATACTTGGCTCACATTACTATGGAACATTAAAAATCAATCAGGACACTGGTACTGCCACTTACCACGCCACGCCGCTGAACGTCAGCGCTTATATTAAACGGCATGATGGCACCAAAGCCATGCGCGCCTATCAGAAGTATGATCATGACGTGCTCTACGCAGCCGGGTACAACGCCGCCCTCAGTCAGTTATACGAGGATCGTGATGAAACCAATCTGTCGACCACGAAAGTCAATCAGCTGGCACGTGGCATGGCCGCAGCCAACATCGCCCTCTTCCGCGGCACCGCTGTTCAGGATAGTGCCGCAATTCAGGCCTGGCAGAAGATGCCAAAAGACACCAGTCTCCGCGGGTTCGTGCTCGCAACGCGGACGCTGCATGGCAATGTGGATTGGTCTGGTAAAGTTCGATAGGACAGGAAAAGCGACAGCAACTTTGAGGTTGCGGTCGCTTTTTTGTCGGACTGGAAAGCTCGCAGACATGCCCAATCATCCTCTGCTAGCTTCTCATTCGTATCATTCGTTCAATAAACGCCCATAAATAATCACGTTTGAAAAATACACCAAGAAAGATCATCAGAATCATGAAATACCTCAGCCAAAAATTCCAATACGCACTTAACAAGATGAATCCCAGTGTTAGAAAGATCACAGTAATTAACAGTAAGAGCTTAGCGCTGTATGGGACGCTACCAATTTCTTTTCGACAAATTCGATTCATGAAAATATAATGAAAGACTGCATACAACATGTAACAAGCCAACGTTGTATAGCCTGCCGCATAGTACCCAAAAAGTGGTATCAATAACCAATTGAGCACCAGGTTCAACACCGCACCGAAGATACTAGCAACCATAATTAAAGTGGTCCGTTCGTAATAAAATTCAAATTTTGCAAATAAATCAAATGCAAATATGAAAAAGACACTCATTGCCACTGGCGGTATAATCCAGGTGGCACTGTAATAGGTGCTCGGTGCAAAGATTGCAACAACTTCCGGTGCAAATGCAATTAAACAGATGTTTACCGTCGCAATTAGTATGAGTGCCCCATACGCGACGCCTGCAATCTCGGCAATCCGCTTATCCTTAATTTTTTGGTAGATCCACGGACTCAGTGTTTGTGACAAGGCAACATTAAACAATATCATAATCTGTGAAATCGAATAAGCTAAGCTATAGATACCTGCACTTTTAGAATCTACCATGTTGGCAATCATGATGCGATCGGCACTACTGAGCACAATTTGTGATAAATAATGTGGTACTAAGGGTAGATTAAACAGTAAAGCATGGCGCCAAAACCGTTTTGAGAAAAATCTTCTGCCACGCGCCATTTGTATCAAAAACAAACCAGAATAACCCAGTAGTTCAACCAACGCGAGCCCGACAAAACGGGCGGTAACTTTGTCTTGGGCATGAACGACAAGCAGCACACCCACAATTGGTTTTGCAAACGAAACCAACAGTGTGACTAGGACTAAGGACTTATATTTGACAGCGACTCTTTGCTCACCAGCCCAAAAGTTAAATACCGATGAGGTCCAGACCATCAGCAACATCGCTAACATCTGAGTAGTCGTTAACGAGAAAATGGCATTCCAGAACTGATGAAAAATCAGATAGATAATCGTCCAGACCAAGACCAACAAAATTGTCAGCCCCTGCAACGCTGATGAATACTCACTGCGATTTTGATCAAATTTTACCAAACCTTGTGTATAAGCACCGTAACACAGATTCAATGACACAATGATGGTCACGATCGTTAGCCAGGAAGATAACACGTTAAATTGACCATATTCTGAAGCAGACAGCAACCGTGTGAAGATGGGGGTTGCAATGATGGAAATTCCTTTCTCTAAGAAGGCACAGATCAGAAACCAAATTGAAACCTTAATTTGAACAGGAAAAGATCGATATTTATTTTTGATACTGACTAACATAACTTCTCCTCTCTCATTAGGTCACTGCGTTATGACCTTCTCTGACGGGCTAACTGACCTGCCACTGTCCTTGAACGGATCTTCGGCGAACATACTGCAGTTCGTCCGGACAGCCACCCCTTTTGATCATCCTGACTAACCACAATCATTCGAATGTGATCTGGCATTCCAATCGAACCAACTAATATTGTGCGAACAAACAAGTTTCAATCTGCTGCTCACAAAACTAACATCGCGTATGCTCGCAGCTGCATTTTACCGTGCGCGCTCACTTGCAAACCAAATGACCCTGAAGCTGAGATAATTGATGACAAACCGAAAATTGTTTTTAGTCGTAAACATCGCTTTGATAATTCGATAACAAGCATGGCCAATTTTCCGGTTTCTCAACGCGTACATTGCCAATTCAAAATGATACTGGCCACGATTGAACTTTTGGCGCATCGGCTCATCATTTATTTTGGCGAATAAATCATAGTCGTCAGATTTAAAGGTGTCGTGGCCGGTACGTTTTCGTTGCACATATAATTTCTGAATATATCGCGACACAATGTAGGTCTTCCAAGCATTACTCGTCATGCTATTGTCACGCAAGCGATACTTCAAAACTTGCGCATTGATCGACCCAATTTCCAACCCACTAGCAATCATCCGCAGCCAAAGATCATAGTCCTCGGCAGTTGGTAACAGTCGATATCCACCAATCTGTTCAATAGCTGACTTACGCATCAACACAGTTGGGTGAATAATGGTCGACCCATACGGCAACAATTTCGCAATCAGTCGTTCATCTTCCGGGATTATCGACTTTCCGCCAGTCACAATGCCATTTTCATCCATGTAAGCAATGTTTCCGGAGACCAAATCAAGGTGCCGTCGTTTGAGCTCGTCCAACTCCAGCTCTAGTCTCCTCGGTTCTGAAATGTCATCTGCGTCCATGCGAGCAATCAGTTCATTACTGGCTAACTCGATTGCCTTATTAAGACTCGCCGCTAAACCGATATTTTCTCGGTTCAACACTAGCTTGATGATATCCGTCTGGCGATCGTAATCCTGCAGTAATGCTTTCAAATCACTTTGATTGGGATCGTCGAGTACAATGATGAACTCAGTTGGTAAATAGGTTTGTCTCAAAATAGAGCTAATCGCTTGCTGGACCTGTTCAGGCCGCTCGTTGTAAACGCTCATAACTACGCTGATTTCCATGTTCTCTCCTCATTCTGTGGTTCGGTTGAAAATAAGTAACACATAAATATAATTGATGTCAAAACAACACCGCTCCGAGCGACTTCACCCTTATAGTTTGCAATTATCAGAACGATAAAAAATGCTAGAAACAGCATGGACCCGCGAACTTTGACTTCAGCTTTTTTATGACAAGTGATTAAGTGGGCAATAATCGTGCTATATAGAATGCCCATGTAAACTAGGCCACCCATAAACAGGTCGTTGATGTAACCAATATCAGAAGTGCCAAACCAAATATTACTGGCATTTCCGCCATAAACACGCACACCATATCCAAATAGCCAGGACCACACGCCGGTCGGAAATAGCAAAAACGAGTCGGTCAACTGTTCATAATTCCCCTGCTTATTGCCCTCAAATACAAGTGCCAATGTATCCTCGAAGCCGCTAACGATCCAAGTATAGGTGTCTGGCTGGATGGCTTGTAAAAAAGACAGTCCTAAGATGGCAAATCCGATACTCGTGGCAACTAACACACTGCCTTGTACGAATCCTTGAAAGCTAGCTGCCATTCGCTTTGCTAACATCAAGGCAAAACCAAATACTAACGTCACCAAACCAGTACGGCCATTCAGCACAATAATGAACACACAAAATGGTAGAAACCAATAATATTTTTTATTAACATTCATGCCCAAATAAATCGCCATCAAGCCGATGATACTGTGATAGATGGGAGTAAAGAAAGTATAATCACTGCTAATCCCATATAAGCGTTCACCGTAAACAAACTGATTTTCAATGATGCCCGCTGCCGTTCTTGCTAAAATGGCTGCTCTCAGCCCTGAACTAACTAGCATGATCAACGCAAAGAAGCATTGAATCACAACTAGCCACAGCAACCAACCCAGAACTTGCTCGGCACTCATCTGAAAATATTTTCGCAACACTTCCAACCATAACACCAGAGCAATAACGTTGATGATAATTGCCGTATTTTGGATAATGCGGGGATCATTGTCAGCTAGTAACGCTCTAAACGCAAAATACACCATTGATAATGCAACACCAATCACAAAAATTTTCAGTCGATTAAGCGTCAGTCCGATTTCTTTAGGCGATAGGACCAGTACGCAACTCACCATTATTCCAAGCGTCACAATCATTGGAAGATAAGTGTTAGCCCAAAAGTTTGGTTGATAAATTAAATAAAATCCGACCAGAAATGATAGCGGTTTCCAACACTTATTTTTCGCTTGACTACCGACTTCGATCATCGCTCAGAACCTCTTGATAAACTCGCTGGATTTGGTCGATAAACCGGGATTTGTCGTAATAATGTAGATCAGCGTTCGCTAGTCTTAATTTGTTTTCGCAATAGAATTCCGCATCTGAAAAAAGACGGGTTAAGAATTCGATGAGTGCGTCTTCTTGCATATAGATAAAGCCATTCACTTTCACGGCAGTCTGCGAGATGCCACCTACAGGAGGTGCAATCGGAATCGCCCCCAGCAGCGACGCCTCGACCATCGTCAGGCCAAACCCATCTGATTTTGAAGTCGACAGCACGACCTTGGCAGCCGCCATGTATTGATACGGATTGCTCTGAAAACCTAATAACTTAATTTGTGGCGTCGCCTGGATTAAGTGGCTAATTCGTTCCTTAAGAACGCCATCGCCGATAATGCCAATTGTCAATTCAGGATTGGTCACTAGCAATTGTTGTGCAATTTCCACGAATTTTTCCGGATCTTTCACTTCTGCTAAACGACCAACAAATAATAAATCAAACGTCTGTGCAGGCTTTGGGCTTGCCATCTTGACGATTCGAGCCATATCAATTCCATTTGGGACAATGGTGACATTTGATAATTGATGCTGGTACCGATAGGATTCTTTCGCATAATCCGAAACATAGAGCACTTGCGCACTTTTTCGCCCAACGTACTTGAAAGCAATACTCTTCCAGTTGCGACCCGTTTGCCACCGTGGTGCTTGGTGGATGTGGGTCACGATTGGGATGTGGTGAAACAACAGATTAACCAGGAAGCTGGCTTTAAAATCATGAGCGTGAATAATATCAGGATCAATAGCCTTCATGGTCCGCACAAACTCAAAAATTCGCTTTGGATTAAAAGTTCGATAGTCAATCTCTGCATCCGCCAGGCATTCTTGAATCGGCCCAGCTGGCGAAAAGTACGTGAAGTCATAAGCCGTTTTTAAATTTTCACTGATATTAATGGCAACTTGTTCAGCACCACCTAGTTTGGAAGAAAATAAGACATGAACTACTTTAGTCATCACAAGGTCCCTTCATTTAAGCCAAGCATTGCAAATAGCAAGCTTGAGTTTGTTCTAGCATCGCCTGTTCGGTATATTGATGCTCGTAAATTCGATACGAATTACGTTTTAGCTGCGCCATTTGATTTGATTGGTAGAGTAAAATGATTTTTTCAGCAATTTGCTTGGGATCATTATCGACTAAAAAGCCATTTTCATGGATTAATTCGTCAATACCACCAACGTGAGACGCAATTATTGGTAGGCGCTGTGCCAACGCTTCTACCAAACTGATGGGAAGTGCCTCGTAATCTGAGATTAAGACGGCAACATCGGACTGACGATAATATTGCTGAACACTATCCACGACACCCCGAAATTGCACCTTCGAACTCACATTCAAACGCGCTGCTAAATTTTTGCATTCTTGAAGCATGGGCCCATCGCCCAGTAAGTTACAGACAATTGGGACTTCTTCAGGTAGCTCCGACAACGCCCGGATTAGGATATCTTGTCGCTTGGGCGCATCAAAACGTGCCGCCATGGACAAAACAAACCTTTCTCGACGTTCAGGTTTTACCGGTGTATCCAACGCCGTAACGCCATTATGAATCACACACCCCGGACGTCTCTTAGTAATCACACCGTTTTGCACCCCCAGCTCATAATCAAACTGCGAGACGCAGATGTAATAGGTCGTTAAATGGCGCAATAGCTTCTCAATACTTTTCATTAACAGTTGCCGCTTCTTCCCGACTCCCGGTGTGAACCCCCATCCATGGACTGTGAATATGACGTTAAAGCCCAACCTGGCTGTCGCTAACCGCCCAATCATTCCGGCCTTTGAGGAATGTAGATGGACAACATCCGGACGCTTACTTCGCAGTAACGTTCTTAAGGCATGAATGGCACTTAAATCGCGCATGGGCGCAATTTGACGTACTAAGCTGGAAATTGGCACAACGTCCACCGATGGAAAATCGGCACCGATTCTCGTACTTAGCCAACCCGTCTTGCCACAAACTAGGGTGACGGTATTGCCCAGTCGCACCTGTTGTTGGATCAAGCTATATAAATGGGCTTGCGCACCGCCCCAGGTGGCCTGCGTGATGACATAAACAATTTTCATCTACCGTGCACCATCCCCAGTGAAAATCACCTTGACTGTCCCCAACAACATCCGAATATCAAACCAGACTGAGAAGTGCTCAATATAGTAATTATCCAACTGGCACTTTTCTCCTGGCGTAATGTCATAGCCCCCATTGATTTGGGCATAGCCCGTAATGCCTGGAATAATGCGCAATCGCTTAGGAAAATCAGGATGCTGTTGGCTAAATTTTTCCGTTAATACCGGTCGTTCCGGGCGCGGGCCAACTAAGCTCATGTCGCCCTTTAAAACATGCCAAAACTGCGGTAATTCATCAATGCGGGTCTTGCGCATGAAACGGCCAATCGGTGTGATCCGCGGATCGTTTTTCTGGGCCCAGACCGCACCCGTTTTTGCTTCCGCATCAAGATACATCGATCGAAGCTTGATCAGTTCAAAGCTCGTGCCCATCCAGCCAACGCGTTCCTGCTTGTAGAAGATCGGGCCATCCGACGTGAGTTTGATAATAATCGCGAACATTAAAATAATTGGTGCACTCAACACGGTTCCCACTAAGCCAACACTCAAATCAAAACAACGCTTTAACCCTAGTCGCCAGCCCGTTATCGGATCACCAATCTGGGTCATAAATTTGTATTGGAATTCGTCATCCGCAGCTGCCTCATTCACTTCGACTTCATGCATCCGCCCGTTCCCCTTCCCAATATTTAGTCAATCCTTTTCTTAACGGCCACTCAGTCGAATAGTTCAGCCGCGCCAACTTGCCAATGCTTGCCACGGAATGTGCGACTTCTCCACCGCGTTGTTCCGCTTGCTTGATTTCCAATGACTGGCCCGCAATCTCCTGATACATCTTAATAATGCCGTTCAAACTCGTTTCAGAACCGTTGGCGATATTGATGACCTCGTGTTGGACCTGCTTTTCCGTAATTAGCCAAAGTGCCTGGATGACGTCTTGAATATAGACGAAGTCACGGGTCTGGCTACCATCGCCAAATAAGGTAAATGGTCGTTGATATTTCAAGCAATCCGTTAAAATTGATAAGACACCTGAATATGGTGAACTCGGATTTTGGCGTGGCCCATACACGTTGAAGAACCGGACACAGACGGTCGGTAAGTCGTATAACTCACCGTATGCCAGCACAAACCGTTCCGTCGCATATTTATCAATCGCATAAGGTGAAACTGGTGCGACCCGGGAGTCCTCACGCTTAGGTAACTCTGGCAAATTGCCATAGACAGCCGCGGATGAGGTAAACAGAAATTGTTTGATTGGCAATTGAATCTTGCGAATGTACTCTAATAAATTAAATACGGCCGTATGATTGACGGCATGCGTTTCTGCTGGTCGTTCAATTGAATCCGCAACACTTGCGATAGCGGCCAAGAAATAAATGTAATCTGGTCGTTCGTCTGCAAGTAGTTGTTGCATAAATTCATCATTACAAACATCAGCGACATAAATCGTGACGTCCTCCCAATGCTTGATGTTGCTGATGGCTCCCATCGATAAATCATCAACGACCACTACGTCAAAGCCAGCTTCTACCAAATGATCGACCAAGTGCGACCCAATGAAGCCCGCGCCCCCCGTTACTAATGCTTTCATGATTAATTACCCCTCTCAAAATAGCCAAAATTTTCGTTGTCGACGCGGCTGCACGATTGCAGTCGCCATGACTTTTTCCCCGTTCAATAAGTGCCGTGCGTTTGCTTCAAACCGTTCTACATAACTTTCATCCAAATGTGCGAGTGCTTGATAGCCCGCTCGCAATCTGAAGCTTCGCTGAGGCATCAGATGCGCATCCGACGCAATCACTTGCACCAACCCGCATTTAATTAATTCCAGCGTTGTACATTTAACCTGATAACCTAAATCCCCCACTAAACTGCCCGCCGTTGCTTGTGCTAAACACCCCTGCTGTACTAAGTCATAAAGTCGCTCAGGGTGCGCAATCATTTCCGTATTGCGTTCCGGATGTGCGATTACCGGAACCGTCCCTCGTTGCAATAATTCGAACACGACTTGGGACAAATAATTGGGAACGTGCTCATGTGGCAGTTCCAACAACACATAACGCTGACTCGCATCAATCCCCAACAGCTGCTGCGGACTGGTCACTAAATCATCACTCAGATGAATCTCTTGACCGGCAAACACCGTTAACGGCACTTGTTGTCGCTCGAGTTCAGCTTGCAAAGTTGCAACTGCGGCAGTGACCACCGGACCTGGATTCTGATAATGCCGATCCAAATGGTGCGGCGTAGCAAGCACGTAACGAATACCATCGGCCACCGCCTGACGCGCCATCGTGACCGATTGCGCCAATGTCTGTGGCCCGTCATCCAGCCCCGGCAACAAATGGCAATGCAGATCAACGTAATCAGTTCGCGTCGTTGCCATAATAGCCATACCCATATCCGTGAGTTTTGACGTCGCCGTCATTTAACACCGCCCCTAACAGTTGTGTATGAGCTTTCTTCAATGCCCCGACCGCTTGACGGACTGCCGTCTTTTCCACCCCGTTTTGGCGAACGACTAGCATCGTGCCGTCGACCTGCCCAGCTAAAATCCGAGCATCTGTCACAGGCAGTACCGGTGGTGCATCCACGATCACCAGGTCTAACTTACGAGTCGCGACTGTCAAAAACTCAGTCATCTTGTCACTCGCTAGTAATTCAGCCGGATTAGGCGGTTTGGGGCCACTAGGCATCACGAACAAATGCGCTCGTGCGGGATGAATGGCATCATTGACATCCTCAAGTTGTCCACTCAACCATGAACTTAGCCCGCGTTGATTTGGCACTCCAAAGGTCTGATGGACGGTCGGTCGCCGCAAATCCGCATCAACCAATAAGACCTGTAACCCTTTTTTGGCATATTCGATCGCCAAGTTACCGGCCACCGTAGACTTGCCTTCCCCCTGAATGGCTGATGTAACCATCAACGTTTTCAATGGTTTTCCAACCATCGCGTAATTCAAATTGGTCCGAATCGTTTTAATCTGTTCCGTCACCACTGACATCGGTGCCGTGATCGTCGTCAATTGCACGCCCGTCGTCGCGGCGGTGGTTTTTCGCTTTAATCGCTTTAATTGCATCTTAGTCCCCCATGTCTAAACGCGTTTGATGGCAGGTTTGGCCGCAGTCTGTGGTCGCTGCTTGGCGGCTAAGTTATCTGCCTTCGTGGCCACTACCGGCTGATGATTGACTAATCCTAAACTCGTAAGTTGTAAGTCATCAGTTAAAAATTCCAAGGTCTGTACCCGTCGATTCGTCAGGATTCGAACACTGGCATAGACCAGGCCCAGTAGCAGTCCCATCACCAATCCCAGCAGAATATTAATCATTTTCTTCGGTGAAACCGGTGCATCAGGCGTCTCAGCTGGCGCGACGATCGTCACATTATTCACCTTGATAATCTGTTTGACCTGCGATTTAAACGTCGTGGCAATTTGATTGGCAATTACCGCACTGGCCGACGCGTTATGATCACGGACGACGATTGAAAACACCTGTGAATTAGCCGTGCTCGTGACACTCACCGCTTGCTTAAGTGTATTGACTGACCGGCGCAGTCCATGCTCATCCATTAAATCTTGACGAGCCGGCTTTAAGACGACCGAATTAGTGATCAACTCTTTATAGGTGGTGATCATCTGAACATCGGCTTGTTGGCCCGTTAAATCGGTTCCCGCACTGCTGTGTTTGCGATTGACCAGAATTTGGACATTCGCTTGATACTGCGGCTTTACGATCCACAGCGTTACGACAGTCGCAATCAGGCCGCCCAGCAATGTCAAACTCAACAAAACTTTCCAATAGTGCCGGACGAGTTTGACCATAAAATCAAACGTTATTATTTGCTCCATTTAACACGCTCCAATATCTCTTAATTGACTTTTACTTTAGGAATGTCATTCATTGTAGAAAACTAATTGCAAACAACGCAATAGTTTTCAACTTTTTTCATTAAACTCATATAAATGCAAGCAAATATTCGAGAATCGCCAGTTTTAAATTGACATATTAGTCAATAGTGTTATATTTATTGATAGTTACTACTCAAAATAATATAAAATGTATAATAGTTTTGCTTTCCTCCTGCTAGTATTCACTTACAAACATTTCGATTAAATATCAGCCAACGTCCCTAACCAATTCATTTTTCAACTAATTAAGCTATGGACTAATGCATCATGCACAGGTCCTTCACTATCACAAAAAAAAGACCACCGAGTCAGTCCAAAAACTGATTGGTGGTCCTTTTTAGCGCCTAAGTGGCCCCTTTTTGATAATGTTTCGGTGTCACGCCGCCACCGGCCAATGAAAACTTGACCGTTTGTGCGACATTTTTGGCAATGCCTAACGCTTGAATATCCTCAACGGAGGCGGCCGCAATCTTGCTCATCGAGCCGAACTTCCGCAATAGCTTATTGCGTGTCTTGTGCCCAACGCCCGGAATTTCGTCCAGCCGTGAACTCAACGAATGCTTGGTGTGGACCTGCCGATGGAACGTAATGGCAAAACGGTGCACCTCATCTTGGATGCGTTGTAACAAATAAAAGCCTTGGCTCTTCGGATCAAGATGTAAATGTTGATCCCCAGCTGACGCTAACAAGTCCGCCGTCTTATGATGTTCGTTCTTGACCATCGCAGCAACGGGCGTATCCAGGCCTAACTCGTTTTCTAAGACGTCCTTAGCCGCTTCCAGCTGAATCTCACCGCCATCCATTAAAATCAAATCAGGCAGTGCTGCATGCTCTTTTAGCAGCCGAGTATAACGCCGCCGAATCACTTCACGAGTTGACGCCGCTTCATCAGCATGGTCGACCGTCCGCAACTTGTATTTTCGATACAACTTTTTATTAGGCTGACCATCCGTAAAGACGACCATCGCTGAGACCAAATCAGCCCCCTGGATATGCGAGTGGTCAAACGCTTCAATCTTATGACCGGCTGGGATTCCTAGCGCGTCCGTGATTTCTTTCATCGCACCGGTGGTCTTGCGTTCATCCAATTCCAACAAGCGGAACTTCTCTTCTAAGACGATGCGCGCGTTTTTGTGCGCCATATCTAACAAATCTTTTTTCTGGCCTCGTTGCGGCGTGCGCACGGGAATCCCTAAGATATCACTCAACACTTGTTTGTCCAACCCACTCGGCACTAGGACTTCGCGTGGCAGCACGTTATTCTTGCGATTATAAAATTGCAAAATAAAACTGGTCATTTCCTCGGGTGCCGTCGACACCACTGGGAATAGCCGCTTCTCACGTTTCATCAGGCGCGCTTGCCGGATAAAGAAAACTTGAATCGAGAGCCAACCTTTATCCAAGTAAAAGTTGAACAAGTCCCGCGGTGTATTATCGTTCGAGATGATTTTCTGCTTCTCGACCGTCATTTCAATATAGTTCAGCTGATCGCGCAATTCTGCCGCTCGTTCAAATTCCAATTCTGCGGAAGCTTTCGTCATCCGTTTCGTCAGTTGCTTCTTGACCGTCTCAACGTGACCATTCAAGAATGACTTAATCCGCTTAATTTGTGCGTCATATTCCGACGTTGGTACCGTCTTGAAGCAGGCCCCCAAACACTGACCCATATGGTAGTACAGGCACGGCCGATTTTGAAAGCCATGACAGCGTCGGAGCGGATACACTTTTTGAATGAAGTTGACCGTTTCTTGCGCCGCATAGACGTTGGGATACGGCCCAAAATAATAACCGCCATCTTTACGGACATCACTGACAATCAAAATCTGCGGATCGCGCTCGTTCGTGATTTTGATATACGGGTAGCCCGTGCCCTTTTTTAACTTAATATTAAAGTACGGCTGGTGTTTTTGAATCAGTGTAATTTCAAGCAGAAAGGCTTCCTTGTCCGTCGAAGTCACGATGAATTCAAAATCCGCAATTTCCGAGACCAACCGCGCCGTCTTACCGGTATGGCTACTCTTGAAGTAGGAACGCACCCGATTCTTCAAATTTTTGGCCTTACCCACATAGATAATCTGGCTATTTAAGTTTTTCATCAGATAGCAACCAGGTAAATCTGGTAATAAGGCTAATTTATGTTCAATATGCGCGGATGCCATGTGACACCTTCCCTTCGTTTAGATTAGCATTATTAGTATACCGCCTGCTAGCATGGGGCTCAACCAAACAGCCCGCAAATATGATTTTAATTATGGTAACCAGATACCTAGCCATCTCACCGGATCAACCGCCAAGCATGAGACCAATCTGACACCAGTTCGTGTTCTAAACTTAAATTAATCAGATTACCAACAACCGTTGACAGATAACCTTCAATCAAATTTTGGGCCATCCACGCAACTTGCAATACCGCACAACTACCGGCCAGTCGCCACCGTCCACACAATACCTGACTTTAATTACTCAAGCACGTCACCCTCCACACTTCAACCTAAAAAAACGGCAACCGAGAGCATCCCGGTTGCCGCCACTAACTTACATTAAAATTTTAGAGAGAAAGTCTTGAGCCCGTTCCGTTTGTGGATTGGCAAAAAATTCATCAGGCGTATTATTTTCCTGAATATAGCCGTCAGCCATGAACCAGATCCGGTCAGCCACTGACTTCGCAAAGCCCATTTCGTGCGTCACGACCACCATCGTCATGCCGTCTTTGGCTAGTTCTTGCATTACATTCAGCACTTCGCCGACCATTTCGGGGTCAAGCGCTGACGTTGGTTCGTCAAACAGCATCACCTCGGGGTTCATTGCCAACGCCCGCGCAATCGCGACCCGTTGTGCTTGGCCCCCAGATAAACTGCTTGGAAAGGCATCCGCGTGGTCATCCAGTCCAACTCGTTGCAGCAATTCATGAGCCGTTTTAGTTGCAGCGGCATCATCCACGTGCTTGACCTTCATGGGTGCCAGTTTGATGTTTTCCAACACCGTCATATTTGGGAACAAGTTAAAGCCTTGGAACACCATTCCCATTTTTTCCCGCAAAGCGTTAACGCTCTTGGTATCCAGGGTGGTTAAGTCTTGGCCTTCAAAGGCAACTTGGCCGCTAGTAGGCGTTTCTAGTAGGTTTAAGCACCGTAAAAAGGTACTCTTCCCACCACCAGAAGGGCCAATCACAACGATCACCTGGCCTGGTTCAACTTTTTCGGTAATATCCTTCAACACGTCGTTTTCACCGAAGCTCTTCGCAAGGTCTTTAACTTCAATTACTGGTTTAGTCATGTTGCATTCTCCTTTCGAAGTAGTTCAAAATCCGTGAGGCGGTAAAGGTCAAGATGAAGTAGAGCACCATGATGACCACGATTGGTGCAACGCCCCGGTAGGTATCAGAACGAACAATGTTGCTTTGATAGATCAATTCAGTAACCCCAATAATTGAGACGATCGAACTATCCTTGATCAAGGTAATAAATTCGTTACCAAGCGATGGCCAAATATTCTTCAACGCTTGTGGCAAGACGACGTAGCGCATCGTTTCACCGTTAGACATCCCAAGACTCCGTGCAGCTTCGGTCTGACCGACATCCACTGAGTTGATCCCACCACGAATATATTCAGCGACGTACGCACCGGAGTTCAAGGAAATCGCAATAATCCCAGAAGTCAAGGCTGGTAGATTGACGAATAGACCGAGACCAAAGTAAACGAACATCACTTGGACCATCATTGGCGTCCCACGAATAAATTCAACGTAGGCCGTCGCTAACCACCGAATGGCCGTCTTGAGCGGATTGCCCTTTGCCATCCGAGCTAAGGCGAGTAAAATCCCGATGATAAACCCGAAGAAGACTGAGCAAACCGTGATGATTAAGGTATATTCAATCCCAGTCGCAAAGGCTTTCCAGTAGTGGCCCATCGAGGTATTGACCGTGTTGGTCTTTAAATACTTGCCGGCAGCTGGTAAATATTGCTTCTTAACTAAATTTTGCTTCTTGATCCGATCAACCGTCTTATTAACCTTGTTAACTAAGCTAGTCGACCCTTTCCGAAACGCGATTGCGGAACTGGTGGCACTGGAACTCATGTTGAAGCCACTTGGAATGGCCACTAAATTCTTGTTGTTTGCCACATAAGCTTCAGCAGATGGCTTTTCCATGGCAACCCCGTCAACTTTATGGCTTTGGAGGGCTAAGATCAAATCAGATTGAGAGGTCATCCCTTTAGCTTTGGCAGTGGTCTGCTTCTTAACGGCGTTGTATTGCGTCGTCCCAGTTTGGGCACCCAGTGTCCCATTCTTGAAAGAATCTTTGTTCTTGTACTTGCCCTTATCAGTCTTGTTGATGACAATATCATAACCACCCTGATAGTAGACATGCGTGAAGTCAACGTTCTTCCGCCGTGAAGGGGTTGGGTTCATCCCAGAAATAATCATATCGATTTTCCCAGTCTGGAGTGCGACTAGTAACGAGTCAAATGACATCGATTTGATCTTCAGCTTGACGCCCAAGTCCTTGGCAACTTGCTTCCCAATCTGAACATCCATCCCGACAATCTTGCTCTTGCCATTGACTGTCGCCTGAAATTCATATGGCGGATAGTCTGGTGACGTCCCCATCACTAGGACACCCTTTTTTTGAATTTGTTCTAATGAATTATCGGCCGCTTGAGCATGTTGGGTCTGTCCGATTGGGACCACCGTCATGATCAGGGCCACAATGATGGCTAAAAATAACCCAAATCTTTTTTTCATAGGTATTCTCCTCGTTTTGTAATTTACAAGAATAAAGTATAACCGCATATGATTATTTATGCAAGTATTTTTGAAAATTTCTTTATTTTATGCATAAAAGGGCCATTTATACACGTTTCAGCCCCGTTAAAATGCATAAACGACGAATAACTGACAAATGGTCGGAAATTTGCTATGATAGGCGGTAATCGAAAGGAATGATTTTATGGGTTTAAAAGTACAACGTCAAGATAACCTTGATAAACTATTTGACAAGTTTGCCATTGGGCCTGACGATAAGGATAAACTCACCACGAAGGCCGTTCAGGATACAATCGACGAACATGCCAAACGAAAACAATCAAAGGCAACTGACAAAAAGGATGCCGACAAATAATGACGCACCAAAAAAGCGATGGACACCTGTCCATCGCTTTTTTGTTTGCATCATTATCGCTTTAGCAAATTTTAGTACCGATTGTTTGCATCTTTTCACGCCGTTCCGCTTCGGTTTCTGGTGAAACATCGCGCCAATCAACAACGGCCAAGGCACCGTCTAACATCCCACTGTCGTCTTTCAATGCCAGCGCATTGTGCCAGCGAGAAATATTCAACCCATTACCGAGATAGGCTTCATCGGCTGGCGCAACGTGCATCACGTAACCCGCATTATTTTCGAGCGGTGTGGTGTAATCTGGATCAGCATCCTTAAGAATGACTAATTGAAATTTATTACCAATGGCACAGCTGCCACCTAGACTGGAATATTTATTTGAACCGTCATCAGTTGTTAGAATAACTTGACTCCCTGCTGGGATCTTATCAGCTAAATAGGCTTGAGCATCGTCTTTGATATTGATTTTCATGTTAAGCATCCTTTCCTGAAAAAGCAATTAAGTTGTGCACAACTCTTTTTACAATTATTAATTTACCGCATTTCCACGGCAATTGCAATTAATAGACTCTCAAAATTCAAAAATAGTCGTTGCGGGTAACCTGCATTTGCAGATTATCGACAACGACTATTCTTGCTGTTAGCCTAACATATTAGGTTAACGACACTATTTTGATTGTATTTTACTTATTTAACCGGCTTACCACTAGGATACTTGTCGTTTAATTTTTGAATGTTTTGCTGAGCAACTTCTTCAAATGGAATATCAGCCCATTCAGCAACTTGTGATAAGTACCATAACACGTCGCCCATTTGCTTGGTTAGTTGGTCCTTACTCAAGGATTCACCGTGAAACGTATATTTTTTGACGAGATCCACCACTTGGCCGGTCTCAGAAGCCAAGCCCAATGATAAATTCGTCAAAACCTGTTCATTCCCATACAGCGTCCGGTTTGCCAACGCTTGATAGTCATTAAATTCCAAGTTAGTTGCCTCCTACAGTATGTGCTTCAATCCATTGCCAGACCGCGTCCTTGCCTTCTTTAGTCTTCGCTGAAAAGGCAATAAACTCATCTTCCGGTTGAAAATTGAGCGTTTTTTTAATTAAACTCTCTTGCTTGTTCCACTTGCCACGTGGAATTTTATCGCTTTTGGTGGCAACCACCAATAATGGGATCTCATAGTAACGCATCCACTCATACATGGCCACGTCATCCTTGGTTGGCGCATGCCGAGCATCAACCAAAATAACCACGCCACGAAGCGTATCACGGGTCGTCAAATAGGTCTCAATCATTTGGCCCCATTTTTCACGTTCCTTCTTAGACACCTTTGCATAGCCGTAACCAGGAACATCGACAAAATAGAGCTGATCCTCAACCTTATAAAAATTCAACGTCTGTGTTTTACCAGGTTGACTAGACGTCCGCGCATAGCTATTGCGATTGATCAATACATTAATTAGAGAGGACTTCCCAACATTTGATCGTCCAGCTAGGCCGATCTCGGGGAAACCCGTAGTGGGATATTGACTAGGCGCCACCGCGCTCATGACAAGTTCAACGTTATGCACTTCCATCGAATTAACTCCTTCTGCAACTCGTTATTGCACCCATTTTACCATAAATACGATTATCAGCAGACTACTACGCTCACATCGCCGAAAACAGCACTCAGGACCGCCGATAAAGACTCACCGCGGTCCTGAGCGTTACTTATTAGCGTTGTGGCTCTCAAACACGTCTAGGACGCTTTTTGGTCTGCCAATACTAATTCTGGTTCTGCATGATCAGCAACCGTTTCGCGGGTAATGATCACTTTCTTAACATCTTCACAACTAGGAATATCGTACATAATATCCCGCATCGTATCTTCAATAATCGAACGAAGGCCACGTGCACCCGTATTACGAGCCAGGGCCTCTTGTGCAATTGCTCGGAGCGCATCATCATTGAAGTCCAGTTCAGCACCATCAAGCGCGATCAAGCGTTGGTACTGCTTAACTAGTGCGTTCTTCGGTTCCGTCAAGATACGAACTAAGTCATCTTCCGTCAACCGTTCAAGCGCCGTTAAGATTGGTAACCGGCCGATAAATTCAGGAATCAACCCAAATTGTAATAAGTCTTCAGGGACAACTTGTTGCATCAAGCTCTTAGAATCATCCAAGACGGCATTCTTACCATCAGTGTCAGTACCAAAGCCAATCGTCTTATCGCCTAAACGCCGCTTAACGATATCTTCGATGCCATCAAACGCGCCCCCGACGATAAAGAGAATATTGGTGGTGTCGATTTGAATAAATTCTTGTTGTGGATGCTTACGACCACCCTGCGGCGGCACATTGGCAATCGTGCCTTCCAAAATCTTCAGCAACGCTTGTTGAACCCCTTCACCGGAAACGTCCCGAGTGATGGAAACATTTTCGCTCTTCTTGGCAATCTTATCGATTTCATCGATATAGATAATACCTTTTTCCGCGCGTTCAACGTCGTAGTCAGCATTTTGCAATAGCTTCAGTAAAATGTTTTCGACGTCTTCACCAACATAGCCGGCTTCCGTCAAGGTCGTGGCATCTGCAATTGCAAATGGGACATCCAAGATACGGGCTAAACTTTGGGCTAAGAAGGTCTTCCCAGAACCAGTCGGACCAACCAAACTAATATTACTCTTTTGTAATTCAGGACCATCCTCGGTCTCTTCATCATCACTATCAGCCATGGCTTTCACACGCTTGTAATGATTGTAAACCGCAACGGAAAGTGTCCGCTTCGCTTCATTCTGACCGATCACATATTGGTCCAACTCGTCAACGATTTGTTTTGGCGTTGGAATATCTGTTAATTCATGGGTTTGTTCTTCACTAAACTCTTCATCGATAATTTCTTTACATAAATCGATACATTCATTACAGATATAAACGCCGGGGCCAGCCACGATCTTTTTAACTTGATCTTGTGATTTACCACAAAACGAGCAGTTCACAGGGCCGTTTGTCTCGGTATTTTCAAACATTCATTCTCACCTCATCGATGTATTTACATGGATTAATCATAACAGAAAAGCCAAGCTAAAACCAGCTTAGGCACTGTCTTCTACGTCCACTACTATAACATGGACGAACCTATTCCCGAAATTATTTGTTCAAGATTGTCTTCCCTACTGCCTA
>NZ_JAGYGU010000031.1:0-35331 GCF_018991255.1 Lactiplantibacillus sp. 30.2.29
AAACTGTCCTAGTTAGCTGGCTTGTGATTATTATTTATTTGTTCAATTTAGTTGACTTATTCGTTTACCCCTGCTGTAATGTGAGGGAGTGAAGTGGTTGAGTGCAGAATTGTACCCTAGTCAGACGATCAAAATTAAAATGACTATCTAGCTAGAGTGCAACTCACCTGTTGTAACGCTCGGTCGTTCGGGCATCGCTTGGACAATCAGTTGCGGTATTGCTACCAACCACTAGTATCAACCTACATTCTCGGTTAAACCCATTAAAAAACGCCCTAATGGACGCTGATAGCACGTATTTAGTTTTGTTCGGTTACCAGCTACTAGTGGTCACCATGCCTAAGCATCGTTTTACCACCCGGGCCGTTAATGGTCGCCCTCACCATTCATCACCAGCCTGACTGTCTAAGGCCTTATGTGATATAACCGGTTGTTATTGAAGTCGCACCGGTAAACGTGTCCCCTTAATATTTATACTCTAGCTTGTCCCCTAGAATGGTCCGCGAGAAGCAATTGAATGTCAAGACTTGCAATTTTAGAGTCTAGACCGTACAATTAATACATGGTTATTTGTGTTTCCCGCGAAGTAGAAGGTCGCGGGACTTCTTTTGTATATTCAGTTATTTTAGGTCTGGCTTAACTGCTAGGCCTTTTTTAATACAAGGATATTGTAGCTCCTTATTAGGCGAGTGTCAACGCTTTTTTAATTTAGTCTACAAATCTACATATCTATTTATCTACATGTATTTATGTATACTTGCATACAAATAGATAATAGGAAATAGAATGTATTTATTGCTGTTTAAACAAGCTTTTATGTTAGCTAAACTATCTACATATCTACATATCTACATGTGCTCTTGTATTTTAGTCTACATATATTTTTGTATATTTGTATATTTATCTACATGTAGACATTTGATAATCTGTGCTATATGAATTATAATAGTGAGATTAAGGGGGCTAGCAGAATGGTAAAAGTTATTACGTTTGGAAATTTCAAAGGTGGAACTGGAAAAACAACTAACAGCTGCTTGATTTCATACAGACTAGCTAAACAAGGATACAAGGTACTACTAGCAGATTTAGACCCGCAGGCTAATGCAACCGCATTATATCTAAAGACTAAACAAGTTCAAAATAATGAGGTTGTTAAATTTGATAATACTTTAATGAATGCAATCAGCAATGATGATATAAGTACTATTGTTACTAAGATTCGTGACAATCTTTATTTGTTGCCCAGTTTTGCAGACTTTACATCATATCCAATTTTCTTAGAAAAGAAGTACCCGAACACAGATGACCAATATAAGCGAGCTAAACACTTTTCAAATTTGCTAGATAAAATTAAAGATGACTACGATTACATTATCATTGATACGCCACCGACTGTTAGTGTATACACTGACTCAGCGTTAATGGCCTCAGACAGCGTTATAATTGTGCTTCAAACTCAAGAACGGTCGTATGTAGGTGCTGAGGCCTTTATATCTTACCTGCAAGAGCTTGTCTCTAATTATGACGCAGATTTCAATATTGCAGGAATACTACCGGTTCTGCTAAAGAACAACAGCCAGGTTGATCAGTCGATACTAGAACAAGCCGAGGCTGAGTTTGACAAGGATAATATTTTTAAAAATGTTGTTAAAAATATGGAACGGCTAAAACGTTATGACATTATTGGCATTGTTGATCCAGATTTAAAAACACAAAAACATGATATGCATGATATGCGAGTAGATGCGCTATATAAGAAAATTACAAATGAATTTGTTGAAAGGGTTGGTAAAGATGAGTAAAGACCTGCTCAAGAAAAGCCTTAACTCAGATGTTACTCAAGTTCCGAAACCTAGCAATATATTTTCGCGGGACATGAAAGTGAAAGCAAACACTAAAAAGTCTAAGCCTAAAACTACTACAATTAGATGCTCAGTTGAGACAGCCGATATGGTAAATGCATTATCCGCAGTGCTTAATTTTAAAAGTGTGGATGAGATGCTTGAACACACAATTAATAGCACACTAGAAGGTTTAACAAATGAGGAACGTGCTGAATATCGAACGGTGAAGAAGATATATACTAGCAGACGATCAAAATAACTAGCAATAATCACAATTTAGATGGAATCGTTATACTATTAATAGTAGAGAAATAAATAGGAGGCTAACGCATGAATGAAGAAGATAAAAAGAAAGAAGAACAACAAAGGTTGGCCGATAAAAAGTTTGAAGACTTCATCCAAGGAATTTACGATACTAACAAGGAGCCTTCTAATGAGGACTGGCTAGATAATGTTGCCAGTGCAATGGTCCCTAATGAGGCCGATAAAGAGAAGAGATAATGAAAAATGTTCGGAAGTTTATTACAATTATTAGGACTATCAAGATGGTATCATCACGAACAACACGCTGATAGGTCGAATGCTCGTAAAGCTAGTGGTCAGTCAGCCTTCTCATACGATGACCTTAGAACCTGTTTAAAATCTCTTGAGCAACAATACTAAAAAAGCTAAAATGACCATTTGACGACTAGTGTTAAGTTGACGTTCACAATTTTTCCAGAGACGGCGACATTTATCTAACCAACTGAAAGATCGTTCAATAATCCAGCGTTGCGGTAATACTTCAAATTTATGAAGCTCATTGCGTTTAGCCACCTGCACGGTGGCTTTTAAATTAGTGTAAACGTCAGCTGCAAAATTGGAACCTGTGTAGCCGCCATCTACCAAAACTGACTTAACTTGTCTTAAATGATCATAGTTGAGGGCTAACATAGCACTGGCCCCATCACGATCCGAAACATTAGCTGTCGTTATATGAATTGCTTGAGGTAAGCCGTTAATATCAACAGCTAAGTGCCGTTTGATGCCAGATATACGTTTGCCACCGTCATAACCGTGATGCTCCGCCGTATCGGTATTTTTAACGCTTTGGGCATCAATAATTATGAAAGATGTTTTAGCCGAGCGTGATTGTTTTTCCCGTAGGGTAAAGATAATTTTTTTAAACATTTATCCAAAATAGAAGGTTCATCAATAATTTGTTCCTCTGACCATACGCGATAGTAGTAATAGACTGATTGCCAGTTAGGAAAATCAGCCGGTAACTGTCGCCATTGACAACCGGTTTTTAAAACGTACGCGACAGCACAAAATAAATCATAAAGGTCATATTTGCGAGGCCTAGTGGATTGCCGAGCTGCTTCTAAATCGGGCCGAATTAGTTCAAATTGGTACCGTGAGGGATTGCTGGGGTAGTTCATAAGTTATCATCCTTTTTTGAACTATCATATCAATTGTCCAGATTTTAAACAGGTTCTTAGCGATCACTCGCAGTACATGGAGAACGAAAACGCTGCTGAAGCACCTGTACAGCCACTGACTGAACAACCCTTTGCCGTGATCAACGAGCGACTGCAGCGCGCCTGGGAAAATGCCCTAGTGGTATCCATCCAGTCTAGTGACGTCTACGGTGGAAACTATTCCCCGCAAACGATGTCTGGCAGCGTAAGGGGCGGCGAACAGGTAGACCAGTCCGCCAAGCCGCGGCCCGAGAACCCTTACGATGCCAGACAACGAAAAACCAGGACCGCGATTAGTGGTCCTGGTTCGAAGTGGCTATTTGGCTTTGCTGATCGCGTCTTCAACGGCTTCTTTCAGCGCGTTGCTGGTGACGCTGGCGCCGGACACCGCGTCGACATCCGGGGAGTTCTTGGCGATCATTTCCGCCGGCAGCTGGTGAATGGCTTTGAGGCCGACATCGCCGCTTTCGCTTTGCTGAAGCACCTCGACGTTTTGGAGCGTGTCATCGGCGTACGTCACGCGCACGACGATGCCATCACCCATGCCGTTATCGGAGCGGCCGATGTACTGGTGCTCGCCGGTGGGAAAATCCTGCGCCGGTGCGCTGTAGGACGTGGCACTTGAGGCGTGCTCGGAAGCACCGGTGTCCGCATCGCTGTGAGCCGAGGCACCGGTGTCGGCATCCGTGGTGACTTTTTCTTCGGTGGCAACCGTGGTTGTCCCCTTTGGCCGCGCCGCGTTTTCACCGGCGATCTTGCCCCAGATCAGGCATTCGGCCAGGTTGTTGCCGCCTTGGTAGTTGTTGACATTGATGCCGCCGAGCTCACCGGCCGAGTACAGCTGCGGAATCGGCTTGTCAAAGGCATCGAGCACCTCCGCGCGGGTGT
Organism: Lactiplantibacillus sp. 30.2.29; assembly: GCF_018991255.1. Lineage (NCBI taxonomy): Bacteria > Bacillati > Bacillota > Bacilli > Lactobacillales > Lactobacillaceae > Lactiplantibacillus > Lactiplantibacillus sp. 30.2.29. Next base: position 4,193 of record NZ_JAGYGU010000031.1, read on the forward strand.
TGCGGCGCGGGCCACCTTGGGTGTTCAGCATGACCTGCTGAAGCGGCAGCGCGTAGTACGGGCCGTCGTCAAAAGCACGCATCGTGTCGACGTCGCGACCGTAGGCGTAGTCTTCGCCCAGCTCGATGAAGCGGTCGAAGTTCTCGCGGGTCTTGACCAGGGTGGCCGGGTCCGCCTTGATTAGCTTGGCCAGGTCGCCCAGGGTCTGGGCCTTGATGGTCAGGTCGTTGAAGTTGTCGATCGGCAGCTTGGCCGCCTCGAATTCCGCAAACTGCGTCTGGTCAAAGATCAGGTACGGGTGGTCGTTAGCCACAGGCACCTTCCAGTCGCCGTGGTAGAACAGGTGACCGTGGCGGTTGGCCTCCGCCTCGTTGAAGTAGCGGCTGCCGTCGTCGCCGGCGACGAACACGGAACCCTCCGAGACGTGCGGCCAGCCGAGCAGCAGGCGGCCACGCTCTCCCGGTGCCGGCCGCACCGTCAGGCCATGCAGGATGCCCAGCGACTCGTAGTTGGCCATGTGCCACATTTGCGCGCCGGCCTCCTCGCCCATGCGAATACCGTCGCCCTTGTTGTACATCGAGCCGACCGGCGCGAGCTTGGATTGGCCCAGGAAGTGCTGGATCATGGCCGGATCGTTTTCAAAACCGCCGACCGCCATCACCACCCCGCGGGTGGCGCGAATGTTCACCAGCACGTGGTCGTGCTCGATCTGCGCGCCGACCACCGTGCCGTCCGGCTGCTGCAGCAGGTGCTTGGCCGGGGAGCTGTACCACACCGTGATCTTGTCGGCGCGTTTGAGGACTTCTGCGCGCAGCGCCTTCCAAAGCTGTGCGTCCAGAAAACCGTTGTGCACCAGCAGCATGTCGTAGGAGCTGGCCCCTGGGTACTCCGGGAACTCGTGGACCATCGCGTCCAGATCCAGCCCCGGGGTGTCCTTGCCCATGTCGTGGGCAACCGAAAACGGCTTGACGCCGAGGTACTTTTGCATGTAGTCGCGCATGTTGACCATGCCTTCGACGTACGTGTCGATCATGTCCTCATCCAGCTGCATCGGCGCGGACATCGCCTTGTAGTAAGCCTTGAGCTGGTCAAAATCCTCCCCGGCGCCGACCAGCTGGCCGGCGTAGCGGGTGTTGCCGCCTTCGTGGCCCTCCGGTGCCGAATCCACCAGCAGCACCTTGGCCCCGGCGTCTGCGGCAAAGCGCGCCGCCGTGGCACCGGCACCGCCGAATCCCAGCACGACAACATCATATGTGGCATCATAGTGAAGCAATTGAACTTTGGTCATGGCCTCTGCCTCCTTAGGCTTGGCAAGCTTTCCAACGTAGTCCTGAAAAGCCGCGAAACATTCCTCTAGAAACTTGACGGTTTTGGCGTCCTTCAGGTTACCAGCCTGATCGAACGCGGTTTGACAATTGGGCAACATGAACTCGTGGCCCGGCAGCACATCCGCATCGACGCCAGGCGCGTCCAGCACGTGGCGCAGATCCATCTGCGCGCGCACCGTGCCCTGCGCCCCAAAGCTGGCACCGACGATCATCACCGGCTTGTCCGCCAGGGTGTGGTAGCTGGCCGACAGCCACTCCAGCACGCTTTTGAGACTGGCGGTCATGCTGTGGTCGTACTCCGGCGTGGCGATGATCACCCCGTCGGCGTCGCCCACACGATCGATCAGGGCCTTCACCTTGGGTGGAAAGTGCTTCAATTGATCCTCATTGAACATGGGCAGGTCGCCGATCTCCTGGATCTGGATATCGGTGCGCTTTTGGAAGTGCCGTTTCATGTACAAGAGGAGCTTTCGATTGTAAGAAACGCTGGCATTTTGGCCAACGATCGCTAAAAGTTTCACTGGCTCACCCTCCTATTGTTTCTTGAATACACGACCATTATAGCACTTTTATTCGCGCGAAAAGCAAGCAAAACGAAACAAAACAGGCCAGCGGATCGTGCCGTGTTGCCGCGTACCACAAGCGCAAATTTATCTTCACTTTTTGCGGGCCGGCTTTGCTCACGGAGTCACGTTCTCCGGGTCGAGGCTGCCCAGCGCGCACAATGTCGAAGCGAAACTGTACAGAACTGATCGGCGTAGCGCCTTCCTCCAAAGCTTTAAATGGTTCTGGTGCAAAGTTTACTCAGGGAGAGTGCATCCTGTATCATGAATTGAAACTGGAGGTTTTCAGATGAGTACAATTCAGACCGTGCCCACGACACTGCCCCAATCCGTGAGTTGATTAAGAACTTTCTCGTCCGTAATTTCTGGGACCGGTAACGACGTCCAGAATTAGACTTCAGAATAGTCACGAATCCGATAAACCTGTGACCTACTCAGGCCAGCGGTTCTGGCAATCTGGGCGATAGGAGTACCCTCCTGCAGCAGCTTCACGACCTGCTGGTAAATGAACCGTTTCTTACGATCCGGTGAATCCGGCGCATACAAACGCGGCTTGCCTTTATAGGCACCGCGTTTTTTTGCGAGCTCGATACCTGCTCGTTGCCGTGCCTTGATTTCCTTGCGCTCGTTTTGCGCGATGTATGACAGGATGGTGACGAACAAATCCGACATCATCTTATCGAGATCCGCGTTGCCCGTTTTCGAAGACAGAAACGGGGCATCAAGCACGTCCAGCTTTACCCCTTCACCACGCAGCCGGCGAATTAGGTTACCGGCGTCATCGTAGTCACGACTTAACCGATCAAGTGAATCCACCACTAGAACATCGCCCTGACGCACGTAATCAAGTGCCTTCAGCAATTCTGGGCGATGCTCCACATCCTTCCCTGACACTTTCTCCTGGAAAATCTTCTCTGCCCCCGCCTGCTGCAAATGCTCAAGCTGCCGAGCAAGGTTCTGATCCGTGCTGCTGACACGCGCGTAGCCGACTTTCATCACAAATCCTCCAATTAAAAACGTGTTTCTTCTATACTAAGACGTTTTTCCCCTGGCCACTGAGAACGCTACTCAGCCACTTCATCAGCTCCACAGTCTAACTTCATCTCAGAACGCCAAATGGGACACTTAAACGGTACACCCGTTTTGACTATCATACCACGCTTTTTAATGTGTATAAATAGGGTACACCCTATTGTCTCTATTTACCATATACCTTATATTAAACCCCAAACCAGCAAAATTTCTTTTCCCTCATCAAATTAAAAAGACGGCCCATAACAATGTTACTGATTCCACATTGTTATGGGCCGCTACGCTATTTCAACAGTTCATCAAAGGTTGCATTCACTGCTTCTTGATCACGATTGTTCGTAAATTCTTTAACTGGTTGTAAGTCACTCAAATCATTGGCAACTTCTTTGGTCGCATAAATCATAACTGGGGTGCGCTTCGCAAACTGGGTTTGCACTAACGCCACATTACCAATCACTGGCGTCCCTTTCGTCTGTTCAGTGATCCGCCACTTATACAACTTTTTCGTATTTAACACATGTTTCGCCCGATCATCGGGATCATGCACAATATGATAAGCCATTAACACATTATCAGCCATGTTTAATTCCCCCTATTTTAGCCATCGATCATTCCTTAATGTCTTTAGTATACGTGCTGAACCCTCAGACTAGCAATTATTTGAACCAAGCGACCAACTTATCAAACCACGTCTGTTGGTGACCAGTCTGGGCCATTTTAACCACTTTCGTCACTGTGGTCTTAGGCGTAGGTGTATCCGGGTTTTTAGGTTTAGCTGGTGTCGCTGGTTTGTCGGTATGATAGTTGACCGTATTAGTCTTATCCTTACCGTTAGCGGCCTGATTATTCCAAGTATAAGTCTGACCTTGCTTAGTTAACTCACTATCGGCCTTATCCGTCGGTATCAGTCATATATTGGGTTTCACCTAAATTGTTATACTGATTAAAGATGTTGAAAGGAACGGTTTTGGCGTTGATAATATTAGCATTGGCCACGTTGTCAGCTAACTTACCATCTTGTGTTTCAACCTTTTTCACAATCAAGTCCGGGTCCTTTTCTGAATGATAAGCCACATCATTTGATGGTTTATCGCCCTTAGTCATCTTATTTGACCAGGTATAATCGTTATCTTTCTTAGTTAACTCACTATCGGTCTTATCCTTTGACAAACTAGCCGCAAACCGGACTTTCGTTTGCTGGCTCTTAAACTCATTTTCCTTACCTGCTTTCGGCGTTACCGTTAAGTTGTGTCACTGCCATTTTCTATTATTCCTGTTACAGGGTCTAATTTGGAAACTCCTAATGAACATCTATAAATCTAGTTACATCACGAAATTAAAAACGGCCACTAGAGTATACCCTATTGGCCATTTAACATCCTTCTAAAACTCATCAGAAATACTTTCATGGTTAAACTTGGGGTTTAACCTTATTGATTTAACATCCTTCTAAAACTACTTACCAGCACCTTGTAATTCAACACCAGGGTTTAACCTTATTGATTTAACATTCTTCTAAAACCCAGCCACACGCTTCTTGTACGCCTCCGACGGGTTTAACCTTATTGATTTAACATCCTTCTAAAACTTTCTGATATCCTTTGTCAACACTTATTTAGGGTTTAACCTTATTGATTTAACATCCTTCTAAAACGAATTCGCGTTGCTCAAACGAAAATGACTGGGGTTTAACCTTATTGATTTAACATCCTTCTAAAACGAATTCGCGTTGCTCAAACGAAAATGACTGGGGTTTAACCTTATTGATTTAACATCCTTCTAAAACAAGCCTGACGTCTTGGAAAACAAGCCCTTGGGTTTAACCTTATTGATTTAACATCCTTCTAAAACTTATACACGGTAAAGTCGCCTAAAACATCAGGGTTTAACCTTATTGATTTAACATCCTTCTAAAACTGCAATCAAATAAATAAAAAGGCCACTCCGGGGTTTAACCTTATTGATTTAACATCCTTCTAAAACCGATTTTTTATAACCGGATTTTAATGTGCTATGAATGCCAATCAACAAAGTCCTCGTCAATGTAGTAGAAGTCGCAATTAGTATAAAGCTCCTGTGACTTCATATCTGTGAATTCTACTAATAATGTCGAGATCCCCGTGGAAATTGTGAGCTTGGATAAGTCAGCTATTTGCTGCTGATTAAGATAATGAGCGACATTAGTTAATCCAACCGCAGACTTGAGTCCACACTCTAAATGGATTTTAATAATTGATTCAATTATAGCATATGGGTTCTGCATGGTATCAGCATTAAAATGAATTTTGCAGTACTTGAACAACTTCTTTAAATCCCAATCATAAGTGACTTCCAAGGGTAGATCAATCATGAATAAGCATTGCTGAACAAGGGTATATAACTGACTGTTCATGTCAGTTATGGATTTACGCTGATCATCAGTCAATACAGCTTCAAGTTGCTTGTAAATCCCGGAACTATGCTTTTCACTCACCCCATCACTAAGCCCCACATCCCCTTGCCAATCAATGGCGTCTTTGACTTCAACTGACTCAAAGGTATCATCAAACAACTTAACTTTGTCGTTGAACGAACTCAGTCCCACAACAAAGTCATGATAGACCGTTGGATTGTTCGTTGCGATCACCGTCGGTTTTTTAGAACTTAGTTCAATTCCCTTGTGGGCAGCATATGAAATTTTCATAGGATAACAGTCCTCTCCGAAGAATTTCGGACATCTTCTTTTGGCTTGCCAGCAAGGAAGTGCATGTCATTATATTGCTTTTCAGTCATTATCAAGGATTGAATCAGTCCTTCAGGAGGTGCCATCGCGGCAATCCGCTTCTCCATGAAGTCTGCCGATCTCTTATTCACACATACTCTTACGTAGACTGAAAACTGGATCATCAAAAATCCTTCATTAATCAAGGCTTTCCGAAATTTCCGATAGTTCCGTCGATTCTCACTGGTTTCAACTGGCAAATCAAACATTACCATTAATCGCATTATTCGGTACCTCATTTTTTAATTCCACCTCGATTTGGATTTCATCCGTTTCACCACTTAAATACTTCAAACAGTTGTGAACGTGTTCTGAAATAATGTTCCGGAATAGCATTTTTTTACCATTGAACGACATTTCAAGGTTCAATAAATCTACCAAGCCAAATTTCACATCTGGCGTCAATTCCTTGAAGTTCTGATTCGCCAACCAATAATCAATCACCGGGCGGAAAGACTCCATCAAGTCCGAGCCCAAATTAAATTGATTATCGTTGCTGTGGTGATGAATACCTAAATATGTGAGATACCCATTGGAGACAATCTCACGATTAACATTGGACAATAGAATTGAATATCCATAATTAAGGGCAGCATTCACCGGAGAAAAGTCGCGTCGACTAAATTTATTATCAAATAATAGGGGGAAGTATTTACGTGCAACGACCGCTTCCCGGTTGGTAATATCATCCACTTCTAATTTATCCAGTTCAGTAATCAAGTCAACATTCTCAACCCCATAAATCGACAAAACATTAATTTGATTCACGATTTTGCTGGCAACAATCTTTGTCCAAAGTAATTGTTGTCGTTTTGAATCCCACTTAAACTGTTTCTTAATCAGATCGACATTTCGATTATTGGGGTAATAACCAACCGTCTCACAGACTGGCTCACTGGCATTATCCGTGAAGATAATTTTGACTTGGCCTTTTACTAATTCGCTAATTAAAGTAGTTGTAATGACTGCTTGTGTGGTCGAAACCAAAAGTAAATCAATATCCTCAATTGGCACTTGATTAATCCCATCCATTGTCTGAACAATCATATTTCTTGATGAATAAGACATTTTTGCGTGTTGCGATACGACGACTGATCGCCATCCCATAATAAAATCTCCCTTGCCCCAATTAGTGAATTGGGGTATTATTATTTGTGTTGGGTAGCTCCCAACATGTTTGACCTTATTGATTTAACATCCTGTGTTAAAATCAAGCAATGCGCTTTGCGCGGAGCTTCAACTTTCGACCCATTATATGGGCATTACATAAGCGAAAGGAACCATTATTCGATTTGGAAAATGGTTCCTTTTTTGGTTATAGATCTTTCAAAGTAACTCGTCGTTCAAATAATCCTGTTGGAGATTGATAACAAATTATTGTATTAGGAGAAAGATTGATGCCACTTGTTGAACTAAACTGCCCAAGGTTTTTAATTCCAAATAAGTCAAGGTCAGGTCTATCCGCATTCGCATGGATTCCCCGTAGTATAGAGTTGATTATGCTTTTCTTACCAGATCGAACCATTTTCGCCCCTTTGTACAGATCACGAACTGACAGTTGGCTAAATTGCGGCTGCCCAGCTTCTAATCTTTCTTGAAAATGTCTATGTTGAAAAATAGGTAAAAACTGTTTGCACTTTTGCAGTATTTCATCATAGACCTGATCATATCTTGTAGAGAGAATTTCCTCGTCCCAATTTTCTGCATTAGATATGGTTTTGATGGAATCATCTGACAGCACAAGTTGCTTAGCATTATATTGGTACACCGAACTAGCAATCAGCGACTTTTCCTGTCCATCGATAACTAGCTGCCTATACATCAGCTTGCCAACAATTATTTCAAAGTCAGTTACTTGTCGAGAAATTTGCCCAGTTTTTCGATTCTTTTTGTCTTTGGTAAATTGTGGAGTTAATACCATTTTAAGTTCATTGATATATGCTTCATGACCGATGCCTTCGGCCAGTTTTAGATTATGCAATGATCTCATCGGAACGCCAACGACTTTGTATTTGTTTTCTCTTTTGCCCCTAATTTTTACAATGGATAAATAAGCATCCACATTATTGCTATACCCACCATAAATGTTAACCGGCTTGCCTTGTTTGATAGGAATCAATGTGGAATTTTCCGCGACTTTGGCTGGGAAAAGTTTCTGTTTGAACATCATTCCATTCAGAGAAAACACTTCTTGTGAAATCAACATAAACTTAAAATGATAAACATCCCTCAACTGCTTAATTGAAGTTTCGCGATCCCAAATTACCTCACCAGTCTCAGTGTCAGCAATTCTCGCCTGGGTATCATCCGTTAAATCATGCAGGAAGTTGAAATTACGCATGGTAACCTTATCTTCTCTGAATTTCTTGAAGTCACCGTAAACGAAGTAAGGACGTAGCTTAATATATCTGTGATATAGATATCTGCCTAAGAATGCGGTCAGATAAGCATCAAAGGCATGATGGTAATCATTGATTTCACGGTTCTTGATAAAGGCGAACTCATCTCGCATCTGATGGTTCATCCGAGCCGTAATTTCAATAATCTTGGTATCATCATTGTGATATTTGTCACCAAGAATATTTGCAACCAGCTTGATCACCTGGCTGGTTTCCACTAACTGTCGTCTAATAAAACCGTGCATGGCAAACTTACTAATGGTGTCAGGATTCGTTTGAAGATTCTTTAGTTTGCGTTTATTGATCAATCCCGCTTCAGCAAGCTGTTTCCAGAAGTGAGCCATTTTGGCGCCAAACAGCTTCAGTGGAACATTAGCTGACTTACCATTGTTCACTGCCTTTGATACAAGCACCCGGTTACTTAATGAATCATCCTTGATAAACGCCTGTGGCAAAATATGATCAATATCATAATTACTGATTTCATCGATATTAATTGGCTTACCCGTATACACATCCCTCCCAAGCTGAGTGAAGTAAAGATACAGGCGATCAGTCAGACCCTTCTTAGACTTCGAAGCATTATCCAATTCAGATAGAATGTCAGGGTTCATGGATTTAACCAAGGTATTAGCAGTATCTTTCAAGGTATCTTCGAGCTGTCGTTCACGTGAGATTGTCTGCCGCGGATTCCGGTCTTCTGAACGGGTAAATTCAATTGAGATGAACTTAGGTGCAACACCACCCATTGCTCTTTGAATGTCATCAACCACTTTAACGACTTGTCGAATGGCCTTCTTGTTTTGCGGAGAAGTGTATGCATCTGCCAAGACATCTTCCACATCAGTTGCCTTCATCTGATCGGCGTTGGCTTCATGGATTCGTTTAGCAAAGTCATCGTCAGATTGAATCTGCATGAAGTTCTTGTTGGTGTTCCAAAGTTCGTCAATGATTCGTTCACCCTGATCGTTGACAATCCCAGTCAGGAGTTTCTTGGAAAGTCGTCCCCACCCTTGGTAACGACTGGATTCAAGATCATCCTTTTGCTTATCAGACAACCATGAAATTTCGTTGAGTTTGGCCCGCAGAATTTTCTTGTCTTCAAAGACAGTTGACCACTCAACGATCTTCTCAAAATCATCTTGGAGGTCGGGATCGTCAACTTTATCGCCGAAGAGCTTTTTGAAGTCGTTGTAAGTTCCTAATGAATTATTAAAATGATCGGGATCGGATAAACCAGAAATGTCAGGATTGTTTGGCAATCCAGTTTTATCTTTAATGTAATTCTGCATCTTCTTAACGGAGATATGCTTATAATTTTCAAACAGATCTTGATAAATCGCCTGTTTGTCAGCAACCTTCAACGAGTCACCATTTACCCGGACCATATTCAACTCATTAAGCACTTTGAACTTTTCATACAGTAAGCTTTCGTCTGGAAGAACGTCTTCACCAATTAAATAAGTGTCCTTCGTGGTCATCCGCTTGATGAACTTATTGGCCGATTCCATTCGATCAACTTTCTGGTCAAAGTTCCAAGGTGTAATTTGACCTGGTTCCTTGCGTTTCATCCAAGAAAAGACTGCGGCCCCAGACTTTTTCTGATCCTCAGGAGTAATCATTGGACCGACATAGTATGGAATTCTAAAGGCGACCAGTTCTTCGATTTTGTATTTTGCCAGGTGAAGATCATGCTTGTTAGGGTTAGCTTCTGCCAGCCAAGGGTAATATTTACTTTGGTGTTCGATGATTTCATCCAATTCTCTTTGGTGGAGTTGATGAGGAATGACACCATTTTGAGATGTCCGTTGCTTTGGCATGAATTTGTCAGCGTCAATCAGATCCATGATTTGTTTTGATAACTCTGAATCATCCAAATTCTTTTTCACACTCGAATAGAAGTCATCTTGTTCGATGACTTTACCATCGTTGCCAACATACTGATCATATGCCTTCTTCAATGCTGCTTTCTTCTTGGAATCTGAAATCTGACCAATCAACTTTTTGTATAACTTCAAGTGATCATGGTGGTCGTTGTACTTTTTAATCATTGATTCTGATAATGACATTCCATTTGGGACAATTTGGTTTAAGGTTACTTGAGAATACAAGTCTTGAATGATACCAATGATCGATTGCTGATTTTCATCCATTTCAGGTAAAATCTTCTGCAGTTTGGCATCAATATCTTCATCATCAAATTTCACTGCCCAGGGATTTGAATCTTCTGGGTCACACTGCACAGCCACATCCAGCTTGGATTTATATCCTAAAATAGCATTGATGATTTCTGAAGCAATCTTGCCGTTAAGTTTGTCCACGGCTTTATCGTCCATTGTAACCGGGACAATTTTTGGAATTTGCTTTTTCTTATCAAACTTACGAATGGATGGGTCAAGGAATTGTTGGCCGATTTTTTCACTATTTGCGAGATTAATTTGGAAAGATTCTTCAGGATTGATTGCTGTATATAATTCATTTAACTTTTTAAATTGATCATCAAAATTCACTTTCGATGCCTTGAAGGAATCCACCGGTGTTGAATTTAAGAAATTTCCACGATACTTGACAATGTGATGAAGTGCCAAATACACCATCCGAATATCGAACTGTTTATCCTGAGTCATAAGCGCATGACGTAAGTGATAAATGGTTGGGTAATCGAGGTGGTACTGTTTGTCGGTTAAATCCGGGAACAGCATTGGGCCGTTGAATTCCTTACGTAAATCTTTGGGCGACAAATTAGATTGTTTTAAACGGGCCAAAAAGGTGCTGTCCACAGATGTGATATATGGATCAAATATTTCATCCAATAATTTCAACCGCCACTTTCGTCTGTTCAGACGGCGACGAGTCGCTCTGAACATTCGCCGCTCAGCAGCCGGTTTGCCTTCTCGGAATAATCGGGCACCAATCGCTGTCTTTCCTTTAACACGTAAGGGCTTGCCGTCTTCCCCCATTGCCACCCAACCAATTGACGATGTCCCGATATCGAGACCTATGTGATAATTATTAACTTTCATACGATAAAACTCCTTAAAATAAAGTTGCTCAGTAAACCCCTTCAGGCACATCACCTATTATGCATGAACTAATAACTATTTAAACCTCTTTTCACATATATTTGCTAAGAACCTGTTTAGAGTCTTTTGAGGAGTAGTGCCAGGAAGGCCAGCACGACCATTTGTAAACTGGCTAACGTTTTAAACTTTGATCAAGTTCAGATTCGGGTTGTTTGATTTCCGGATTCTGTTCAGCAAATGCTTTCAGTTGTTTTTGAGTTCGCTTACTGATTTTCTGGTGTACATCATTTAATTTATTTTTTAGTTCTGATTTTTGTTGTGGATTCGTTGCTTGCTGAACTTGTTGTTGCAAGCCTTGATAGGACTTATTAAGATCATGGGCTGATAACTTTTTTAGATCATGCTCAGGCTCTTTGGGGGCTTCTTGTAAGCCTAATTGTTTGGTTAACCCGTCGCTAAGCTCAATCACTTTGTTGCTCACTTGCTGGATCTCACTTAAAGCATTATGGATCACGGCTTTATCTTTAGCTCAGGTGGCCACGTAACCGAGTGAGTAGTTGCTGGTATCAACGCCAATATTTTGCATGGCAACATATGCGACCGCTTCGGCCTGGGTTTCCTGATAGGCTCGTGGCCGATCTTTAAAGGCTGATTTTAAGCCGTGTAGCTGGCTATGCGCATATTCGTGGTATAACGTCTTTAGTTTCAAAGCGTTGTCGGGCTCATCGCCACCAATGACGATTTCATTAGTGCTGGGTTGAAAATACCCCTTAGCCCCATTTAGCGTCGCTAAAGGCACTTCACTGACTTTAAGGTCGGTTTGCTGGTTTAGATAGTCCTTGAATGCGTTATACAAGCTTGTCACATTCTGATGATCGGCCAAATTTTCTTTGACAAAGTCTTTAGCACTTAACACTGGTTCACCGCTAGTTTGTGCCACATCAAAGACGGGTAGATAGCGATAACCGACAATGGCGCGCTCATCGGTGGTATCAAGATGCTTCTGCTCGGCTGGTGTTAGCTTCTTAATGATCGGAGCCGCAATCCGAATCGCTTTTGCGCCCCGGTTGACGGTGCGGTTAAAAGCCGTCTGCCATTGCTTAAAACCGGCGACTTGAGTGGCTTGCGGATTTTGCGCATAAATCAAATCAATGTTTCTGGCGCTATAATGATGAAATTTAGCCAGGGTATTGAGATACTGTTTAAATTGGTCACTATCGGTTAATTTTAGGATTTGCTGTTCAGCCTGGGCGACTAATTGTGCTTTCCAGGCTTTAACGTCTGCTTTACTCGGCATTGTCTACCCCTCCTCATCTTCAAAAATATCATTCAATATAGGGGCTACGTTGATTTGAATCGGGGTCGTGCCATAAAGGGCGATGTAGCCATCAGCTAATTTTTGCCAAGCCACTTGATAATAGGCTCCGTTACCAGTGATTTCTTTATAAATACTTGTAGGTTCCTTTAGCTTGCAAAACGAGTAATTCACTGGCTAAAACTGCTAATTCGTTGTTCATTCTATGATCTCCTTTGCTTTGCTAATCTCACCCGTTGTTTGGGTTTACTTTTAGGGTTGTAAAAGTGAACCTAAATGACGGGTTCACCAACCGGAACGTAGTGCAGGGCGGTAGGCAGGTTCTAATCAAAATCAAAACTTAATTTATGGCCGTCAAGCTTTAACTTAGCAGCAAACGACTTTCCTTTTTTGCTCTTGAAACCCTTTAATTTGCTGGTTTCTCCCTTGGTGGCCAGCGCTTTAATTGCGGTCTTACCAAGCGTCTTGCTACTCCATTTCTTGGGTAGGGTAAAGTCCTCGCCTTGCTTGGGTTTCACAATGTAAAACTTTTGTTTATTTATGACAGTTACTTGTGGTGTTTCTAAGAACACCTCGGCAACTTTTTGCGCTTGCTGTTGGTGATTGATTTGTTGCTTAATGGCGGCATTGCCAGTTAATTGTGTTGGGACATCAGCGATCAATTTCACTACGAACTTCTTAATTTGGCTCAAAAAGTTATCCGGGGTGCGTTCTTCGGTACTGATTTGCTGTAACGCTTGCTCCCATTTAGCCGTCATTTACGGACTAGTTAGCAAGGGTTCGAGCTCGACCGCTTTACATAGTGTGATCCCAGCTTCACTGACGTGCAGCTTATTTTTTTCAGTGACGAGATAGCCGCGTTTTTTTAATATTTCCAGTACATTTGCCCGGGTCGCACTTGTCCCAATGCCTTGCACGTCTTTGAGAATCGCCTGGGCTGCTTCATCATCAAGCGTTTTACCGGCCGTCTTCATGGCCGTAATCAGGGTACCTTCGGTAAATGGTACCGGCGGGGTCGTTTCTTTTTGCGGCGTTTGCAGATTTGATTGGACTTGATCGCCTTGGTGAACGAGCGGTAAAGTTGCCGCTTCTTGCTGTTCGGCTTTGTGATCATCAAATAAAGCTTGCCAACCTTGCTTAGTTGGGACCTTACCGGTTGCTTTAAAATTGGCGTCACCAACTTGGGTAATAATGGTGGTTTCCTCGTACTCGTACGGATCAGCAAACATCGCTAACGTCGTTCTTAAAACCAGGTCGTAGACTTTTTGCTGTAATTTAGGTAAGGCAGCTAATTGATCTTTCGTCGGGACGATTTTAGTCATGATAATGGCGTAGTGTTCTTCAACCTTCTTTCCATTAACATAGCGCTTATTCGGGGCGGTATTGGTTAAAGCGACTGGCTTAGAGACCAAGCCCAGATACTTCGTCAGATTAGCCACTAAATAATCAAATTCTTCATCAGTGATATAAGCACAATCCGTTCGGGGATAACTCAGCAACTTGGCTTCATATAAACTTTGAATGGCCGCTAAGGTTTGGCTGGCACTGGCGTGATAACGTTTATTCATGGCACTTTGGAGACTGGATAGTGAGAATAGTTGGGGACTAGCACGCTTTTTGCCTTGTTTTTGGACGTCCTTGATTAAACCGGCCTGTGAGCCTTTCTGAACGTGCTTAGCTTGCATGAATGTTATTAGTCCTGCTTCATCTTTAAATCGCTGATAGGGGTCTCATTTTGCGACGAATTTTTGCTGATTAGTTACAATTTCCGCATTTAGTTCAAAATAAGGTTCTGGCTTAAAGTTTTTGATTGCCTGGTCTCTTTGATAAACCATATACAAAGTTGGCGTCTGTACTCGACCAATCGAGTACACCCCGCGCACCCCGTTTTGTCTTAATAGCAAGGTGTATAAAGGGCTGCCATTCATTCCAATTAACCAGTCGCTAATTTTGTGATTACAAGTGCATGCCCCCATCTTCATGCCGGTTCCGGGTTTGATGTTGCCGCTGCTTTTTCGTCATTTCCCACTCGGTCTCTTTTAAGCCGCGTTCTTGTTTTTTCCGTTGGTAATCTTCATCACGAGCATATAGAACAGTCATGATTGCATCACTAAAGGCCGTCTTTAAGTAATAGTCTGGACTAACTGGCTTGTAATTTAGCGGTTGATAATGTCCAATATTTACTTTTCTATACTGGTCGTCCTTGGCTTGTTGCCCTTTTAACTGCTTTTGGATTTTCTCGATCTGACTGTTCTTAATCGTCGGATCGGCTTTGCATTCGCCAAAAAAGAGTTGTTTAGTGCCATCATGCTTTAAAACCCGTTGTAAGTGATGATTTTCTAACTGATCTAAGCTCAGCTGTCCTGATAAATAAGCTAGTCCTTGTTGATGTTCTGGGGGGCTGAAAACCTGTGGTGGGTTTGCTTGCCACTGTTCAATCGTTTCGGCCTGACATGGCTTTAAAACAGGATCATAGTACATCACGGCTGTATAGGCTTGTTCCTGTTTAATCATTGGTAATTCATTAAAATTGCCGTTAGGAAAGGCTCTTCTTAAAACTTCCTGGTATTGGGTTTGAATAACTTGCTTAACAGCCATGATTGTTCGCAAATCTTTGACTGCGCGAGTAATCTTTTGCTGCTCGGTTGGTGAATACTTTTCTAGTAGACCTTGATCAACGTGTTCTAGACTTTCTAAGCTATCATCATGAATCATCAGCGTATATTTAAGCTCGATTTTGACTTTCTTTTCTTGTTGCATTAATAACTTAAAACCAACGTATGGCCGCTTAGTAAAGGTCAATAATTGTTGGGCCAACAAATCATCACGAATGTTCATTAAACGTTCGTTTAATTCACTACCCTTGAAAACTGTTTGTTCGCTATCGGTTTCCTTAATTAATTCTCGTCTTTCAGCTTGCGTGGTCTGTTCAAAATTAAGCTCTGGATAAAGTTTTTTCGTCGTGCGATCAACTACTTTATTTAAGAGCTCATCTGCTTTTTTTAGTGAACTTTCTTGTTGGTTAATTGTCAATAATTGCTTAGTGACATCTTCACCAACAGCGTGCTTAATTAAGGTACTGTTTTTCCAATTAAATAGCATGCGCCGCTTATCATCTAAGTTCTCCAAACTAATATAAGTTTTCAGTTCGTGGCTTAACTCTTTGACCACTTTTTTCTCGTTAAACGAGAAGTGTTTACTTAGGCTATCCAAGTGGCCTCGATTAACTACTTTCTCCTGCATATTTTTATAGCCAGCTTTGGACTTACGATAGTTCTTAACTTGTTGATTAAATGCCTTTCTTTCATGCCGTTTGCTATTGATTCCCTCGTGTTGCATGGGTGTGTCAGCTATTCCCTGTTCCACAAATGATTTTTCACTGATTCGATCAGGAATGTTTTTTTGCTCTAAAACCTGATTGACACTAACTGCCCAATTATGACGCCATTCAATTATTTTTTCTTTCTTATCCCAATCGACCATCAGTATCTTTCTACTCTTAGGGTACTTGCTAGTTCCGGTATACATTTTATTGCCATTCTCATCTAAAATATATTGCTTTTTACTCTTGATTCCCCATGTTCCGTCTGGGTTAAATGGTCGGTTAGTTAACATCACATGTGCGTGCGGATTATCTGGGTGGTCGCGATGAATCGCTACATCAGCTACCATGCCTTGATCAACAAAATTTTCTTGCACGTATTTTGTCAATAATTCTTTCTGTTCATCTTCGCTTAGTTCAACTGGCAAAGCCACGTTAAACTCTTTCGCATACCGAGAATTTGCTCGCCGATCTTTTCTTTCTACTTCGTTCCATAATTTTTCTCGATCACTGGCCCATGCTGGTGCATTTTTAGGAGTTAAAATAAAACTCTCTGGTATGACTGACCGAGCATAAAAATAGTGGCGACCTTCTTGATCATCAAATAATTTTTCACCAATTCGATAAGCGGCACTGGCAATCGCACTTCGTCCTTTCCCAGCACTAATATTACTAAAACTCATATGAAAAATTGCCATACTAGTCACCGCCTTTCTTTGGATCTATTGGTTGATTTTGTTGTCGCCAACGGCGAATTCTGATACAAGTCTTTAGCACGATTTACCCAACAAGAATTTAGTGGGGTGTAAGTGCGCATTGACCTCGTTCCACTCGGTCTGCTGATTATAGTGTCCTTTCTCTAGTATCATTACTAGGCCTGCTTTAAACACACTCTTTAGCCATAATGGGTCTCACTGAGCCGTTATTAATTTTAACTAGATAATTAACAACATGAGATACACTAAAAAAATAGCCAGATAAGTATCTTTTTATAAGCATATCAAGCTTATATATCTCCTAAACTATTTCTTGTCTTTATCCTCATTCTTAACCGGAAAAGCAGCAATCCCAACACCGACAGCAACAGCCAAAACAGTCTCAATTAAATCATGATTTTGATTTTCAAACACTGCATAATAAATAGCAAATAACCCAATTGCCAATAAATAGCGAAAAATAACAATCCAAATCTTTTTGCTCATAAAGCCACGCCTCCTAGAACAAGTTGCTCATGCTCAGTTTAATCAATATAAAAAACTATTCTCGCTAATTCATGTAGCTAAAAAAGAGCATAGTTCCCCCTGGAGACTGCTAAGCGCATTTTTAAGCTAAACTAGTCAATCAGTGATCAGTTAAAATGATTAGCCCGATGATTCGAGTTGGCTAAGCCGGTTAAAATTGCTCGCTGATTATTCGTATAAGCAGTTTTATCACTCTTTTAATATAAATATACGGGTAACCGCTAAAATTGCTTATCGGCGATTTTAGAGCTAATTAAAGAGGGCTGCTTGATGCTGACCTGTTTCAGGATGTTCAGCTTGATATTTAGCGTTGGCTTTTTTATTCCACCAAACACCAAATAGGTTTTGCATGGTGCCGTACAAGTAGTTTTCCACGTTCTTTATATGCTTTTCATTGCTTCTTAGGGCGTTAAAGTAGCGTCTCAAGGCTTTAGTCATCAAAGATTTTAGTTCTTCATCGTCTAGTGGGATTAGAACGCCAATGGCCTGATGATCCTTCTCAACTCGGTACTTAGCATTTAAGATAATGCCAATGAACCGGCGCATTTGTTGTGGAGTTCGGCACCAGAAGCTAAGTAATTGCACGGCTTCGGGTTCTAAGAAAACGGGGAGCCCACTGTCTTCATCAGTTAAGAAGTCATTAGCATGGTTCACCAAATCCTTGTTTTGCTTTTCTAGTTCTGCTGGTGAGAATTGGGCTGTGGAAAAGTCCAACTTTTGAGTATCTATATTGTATCTATTAGTATCTCTTTCTTTAAGTTCTTTATCTAGATCGTGTCCGATTTTCGGATTTTCGCTCGTAGCAAGGGTTTGCGGGGTGTCGTCAACGAACTTTCGCGAACGTCCGATTTTCGGATTTTCGCTCGTAGCAAGGGTTTGAGCGGTCTCCCGCGAACGTCCGATTTTCGGATTTTCGCTCGTAGCAAGGGTTTGCGGCTCTTTTTGAGCATATTCACCGCGTAAATAGACGTCAGTTGACTGCATATCTAGTTCGGCCAGGTAAAGTCGATTGGGTTCGTTTTTGCCAGTTTTGGGATTGAAATGCATGGCTTTTTGATAAAGTAGTCCTGCACGTTCCAAGTCTTTTTTCACGGCTGCTAACTTATCATTTGAGCAGTCGAATAAATCTTTAAGTTCTTGATTGGTAAAAATAAAGTAGACGTGCCCTTCCTCATCAATCCAGTGATTGCGTAAAGAATACTCTAGCCGGTCTTTTAGTACCATGTAAGCTAGCTTAGCGGCATCACTTAATCCTCGATATTGCTGGCTATACATCAATACTTTTGGAAACTGGAAGAACAAGGCCCCATAAACGTTATCAGCTTGATAAAACTTGAAATTTGTTTGATCCATTATAAAAACTCCCTTTCTATGTCCGACCCATGCTGGCTCAAAAGAGAGTTGCTAAAACATCTGACTTGCTTTAAAATACAAATCTGATATGCTCTAACTGAATTACAAAGCATTCATTGGTTGTGAGAACTTTGTAATTTATCAGCATGGATCTTTCCTGGTTGCCCAATCGGCAACTTTTTTAATTTGAACAATAAAATAAAAATGGACTAGGTAGCTTCTGCTAGCTACTTAGTCCATTGGTTTCAATTTTGTTGTTTAACTATCCGAACCTTGTCCTCGTGGACTGGTCTGCGGTATAATTACCTTACAAAGTTAAAAGCAATATTTCAGTCGATTTTGACTTCCCGGAAAAAATCGACTGAATCTAAGTAGCTGGTGACTAGCTACTTGCTAATACTATAAAAGAGATCTCGATCCCAAATGGATTGGGATCTCTTTTATTTATTAGCCTGATCTTTTAATATTTGATTGTTAAATTAACCATAGTCTAGCATAGCGCTTACTAACCGGTAAACCTTAATTTGCAAATAGACTATCTAATAAATTGATACTTAGTTCAAAAAAACGACAAGAACGACAACAAGTTTAAGCTTTACTTGTCGATTGGTGTTCTTGTCGTTTTTAACTTATAATTTAAGGCGGATTAATTAGGTGGTGAAACTATTGGGCAAAACTATTCGACAACTTTCAGAAGAATTGAAATTATCAAAACAAGCTATCAATCAACGTATTAATAGCATTAATGGCTTTCGAAGCAAACACACTTATAAAGTCAAAAACCATCTAGAAATAGACAACCAAGGCGTTAAAATGCTTGCTAATTTCGACAAGCAAAAACGACAAGAACGACAACCAAATCAGCAAGCTGAAAACGACAAGGACGAAAACATTGATCATATCTTGCTGAAACAACTTGATGTTAAGGATCAACAAATTGCAAATTTACAACAAGCTTTAGATCAGCAGCAAAAATTACAGATAGCAACTGTTGCAGAAAACCATCGATTAAAAGAGCACGTTCAGAAGTTGAGTGGCTTACTTGAACCTTCTAGTGCAACTCAACAGCGACAAGCAAACGACAAGGACGATACCTTGTCGAATAGTTCTAATACCAGTCACAGCAAGGAAAAAAACGACAAGCAAGATAAAGATAGTGTTGTTGGCACTAATAAAATACAAAAAAAAATACATAAAAATAAAACTAACAAGAGTTGGTGGCATTTTTGGTAAAAATTAAAAAGGTGGACTAACAATGGAAATAGAACCTAAGATAATGTCTCAAGTCAAAAGTATTTTAGGAGAGTTTGAAAATAAGTATTTAACTAGTAAGGGTTCCTTGAAACGAAATAATGTAATTAATGACTTGGATAAATTCGACCATGTACTGATGACAAAGCTATTTAAAGATCCCTTAATACATAAAAATTATGTAGAAAAAATTGCTGACGCCGAAGTATTTAAACTTAACCAGTTCGTTGAAATGTTTGAATATAAAGAATTTTGGGAAAACAGTTACACCAAATATACAAATAAAATTGGTTTAACGGCTAATGGAAAATTTATTGATGAATCTGCTGATGTTGTTTTGGATTTTCCCTTTAAAGATACTGTTTTAAAAGCTGGTATGACTAAAGAAGATCTGGATAAAGATGAATCTGCTGATGAACCATTTTTAAACGAAATCATTGCTAAACCTGAAATTGATGAGCTATTAGAGCCTAAAATATTTGTTAATGCTAAAAAGTATGATCAAAACGGTGAACATAACACATCTAGTTATTCTGATCAAGATAATTTAATTATTAAGGGGAATAATTTGATTGCCTTGTATAGTTTAAAGAAAAAGTACTCCAATAAAATAAACATGATATATATAGACCCACCATATAACACTGGGTCCGATTCGTTTGCATACAATGACAAATTCAATGAATCTACTTGGTTGACGTTTATGAAAAATAGACTTGAAGTGTCCAAGGAACTACTGACGGACGATGGTGTAATATTTGTTAGCATTGATCGTAATGAGTTTGCTGAGTTGAAAGTACTAATGGATGAGGTGTTCGAAAACTCGTATCTAGGAACCATGATAAATGTTTCTACACCTAATGGTCGAGATTACGGATCTTTTGCACAAACACATGACTATATTCACGTGTACGCGAAAAATATTGATATGGTAAAAACTAATACTTTGGATGTTTCTGAAGATAAGTTTAAGCTGCAGGATGAAATTAGTAAGTTCTACTTGCACCCATTATTTAACAGTAATTCAGCATTTAGTAAAGATAATCGCCCAAATCTTTACTATCCATTTTATATTTCAGAACGCGAAGATGAAAAGGGTTATAGGTCTGTTTCAGTTAAGAAAGATACTTTACATACAATTGAAGTATTTCCACCGAAATCTAAAACGGATGATACTCAGTTTGTTTGGCGTTGGGGAAGAAATAAGGGACAAGAACTTGGTGAAACCGAGCTAGTTGGTCAACAGAAATCAGATGGATCGTTTAGAATTGCCCAAAAAATGCGACCTAAAAAACAAATTCCGCGGACTATTCTCCAAGATGCTAAGTATTCCAATCGTCGTGGTACGGAGGAACTTCAAAAATTATTTGATGGTAAGGTATTCAGCTTTCCAAAACCAGAAAACTTACTCAAGACAATTATTGAGATAGGCTCAAATACTGGTGATACTGTATTAGATTTTCATATGGGCTCTGCAACTACCCAAGCGGTAGCAATGAAAATGCATCGACATTTTATTGGTATTGAACAAATGGATTATATTAATACTGTTTCAGTCCCACGTCTCCAAAAAGTTATCGCGGGAGAACAAGGTGGTATTTCTAAAGATGTTGACTGGCATGGTGGTGGCTCTTTTGTTTATGCAGAGTTGATGGAAAAGAATCAAGGCTACTTAAAAGATCTGCTAGCGGCTAAAGATATAAATGAATTAGATGCTGTATATAAACGCATGAAAGTGGGAGCAGATTTCGACTTTCGAGTGGATCTTGATAAATATGAAAATGATGCAGAACGTAAAGCTTTGTCTTTTGAAGAACAAAAGCAGTTATTAGTTAAATTATTGGATAAGAATCAACTTTACTACAACTTCAATAATATCGATGATGCCGATGTTCGTGACCTGATTTCCGATAAGGATTATCAATTTAATCAAAGCTTCTATGGAAAGAGGGACTAAACTAATGGCTAAAAAAAAAGTTATGCGCAAAATTGAACTCCCACTGGTCGATTTATTGGAAAACAAACGTAAGATTGATCTTCTTAGTAATGAAAAGCCCTTTATTATCCCAGAATATATTAAAGGTAATTTAAAGCACCAATTACGACCTTACCAAAATCAAGCTTTAGTTAATCTAGACTGGACACAGCGACAGCCATTAGCTGATTACCAATATAATCAATTACTTTTTAATATGGCCACTGGTAGTGGTAAAACAGACGTTTTAGCTGCCCTGATCTTGTATTTGTATACTGAATTTACTTATCATAACTTTCTTTTTGTGGTAAATACAAATGCTGTGGTGGCTAAGACTTATGACAATTTATTAAATACTGCTTCACCTAAATATCTTTTTTCCCAACCTTTGACTATCCATGGTCAAAGAATCGAGCTTCGCTCAGTAACTCGGTTTCCTAGTACACCAGAAGATGGTGTGATCTATTTAAGATTAGCAACTATTCAAGCCTTGACCAATGAGTTAAGTGAAACCAAAGAAAACAGCCTCACTTATGATGATTTTAAGGCTCATAAACTAGTTGTTTTAGCCGACGAGGCTCATCATTTTAGCGCTGGTACTAAAAGTAAAGAGGATAAAAAGGAACGTTCGTGGGAATATGTCCTTGACCGCATTCGTCAAGCTAATCAACATAATCGTCAATTTGAGTTTACTGCAACTCTAGATTTGCAAAATGAAGCGATTTATCAAAAATATCGTCAAAAGATTGTTTATAGATACGATTTAAGCCGTTTTATTCACCAAGGATATTCTAAACGGGTATATCGATTACAAGCAAATAACGACGATGAGAACAAAATGCTGAATGCTGTTTTGCTTAGCCAGTATCGTAAGCGAATTGCCAATGAATTAAAAATACCTGACTTTAAACCGGTAATCTTGTTTAAGTCTAATAAAATTGCGGTTTCTAAAGATGCTCGAACAACTTTTTTAAGCATGATCTCACAGTTGAATATAACGGACCTAACCGATTTTCTTAAACATCAACAAAACACTAGCCATAGTCAAGCATTGAAACAAGCTTATGATTACTGGTTATCGCAAGATTTGGGTACTGCAATTGTTGAATTAAAACGTGACTTTCAGGCTATGAATACTATTAATGTTAACGATAGTGCTAAAGAGGGAATCTTAGGGGATTTAAATGACTTGCATAATCTAAATACCTTGGAAAGTTCTGATAATCCCTTTCGGGTTATTTTTGCCGTCGCTAAGTTAAGTGAGGGCTGGGACGTTTTAAACCTTTATGATATTGTGCGGATTGGTGAACAATCTACTACCTTGAACCAAACAAACAGTGAAGCTCAGTTGATTGGTCGAGGAGCACGCTACAATCCTTTTGTTTATCAAGGTGAAATCTCTTATACACGTCGTTTTGACAACCAGAGTCCTAAATATCAGTTATTAGAGAGTCTTTATTACCACACTATCAATGATCCTAAGTACCTAGATAACCTTAAGAAGTCACTTGATAAGATGGACCTACCTGTTGAAGATGATAGTGATTTTGATGTTTTTGAAACTAATGTTAAACGGGCCTTTAAAAACTCTAAAGTTTATCAACAAGGTAATCTTTACTACAACGAAGTTGAACCTGTACCAGATAAAGAATTTAATTGTCTTGACCGTTATGGGGTTAATACCACCACAATGGCTGAAGTCAATTTGGTAGAGAGCACTTGGGAAACAAATTACAATGCTGTTGCTATTGAGAAAGATTCTTTAACAGAAACTAGGTTTTTATTTAAGTTTCGAGACGCAGTTATCTTGGTTAAAAAAGCTTTCTCACGTAATAAGTTCTATCGGTTTAATTCTCTAAAGAGGTATATTCCTACTTTGAATTCGTTAAATGAATTTATGACAGCTGATAATTGGTTGGGAAATATTCGTTTATATGCTCGTGTCAGTAACGGTTCAACATCCTTAAATCGTGAGCAGCAACTTAAAGCAGTTGAGCAATATCTAACCTTTGTTCAAAAGCAGATTATCAATAACTATCAAAGACAGCGCGGTACAAAACGCTTTATTCCAGTTCCTATAAAATCCTTGATTAGGGACTACCAAAAGAAAGTTGCCAAACATTTTAATAAACCAGTCAGTGAAATAATCTTACCCTATTCAATGAAAAATAAACCTTGGTTTGTTTTTGAAGAAGCCATTGTTGATGAGCTGGAGAAGTCTTTGGTTGATTTAATTGGTGCTTTTGTTGAGCGGTTAAGCCAAAAATATAGTCAAATTTACTTATTTAGAAATGATGAACGCAATACTAATTTCAAGCTACATCAATTTAAAAACCAGGCAACTCATTATGCCGGTTTTATGCCCGATTTTATCCTCTACTTACAGAATAAAGATTTTTGTTATCAAATTTATATTGAACCTAAGGGGCCTCAATTACTTGATCAAGATCAGTGGAAACAAGAACTTTTAGAAAGTATTCGTCCTGAAAATATTGAACTTGTTGGTGAGAATGATCAAGTTAAGCTTTATGGTGTTAAATTCTTTACTTATAACGATGGCAGAAATATTGAGCAAGAAATGACTGAATTGAAAATATTAAATAAATAGGAGGATGATCATGGGACATAAAGTATTTGTTTCATATAAATACAAAGATAGTGACGTTTCACCTTTAGAAGGGTACAGCAAAGGAACTGCAAGAGATTATGTTGATTATCTTCAAGATAACAAATGTAGTGGTGATGATCTAAATAAAGCTGAAAATGATGACGAAGACCTAAGTGCATTTAAAGATGAAACCATACGTACAAAATTAAAGGATAAGATATGGGATTCATCAGTTACTTTAGTTTTAATTTCCCCCAATATGGTCGAAAAATATAATTTAGAAAAAGATCAGTGGATTCCCTGGGAAGTTGCATATTCTTTACGCACACAAACAAAAGCAAATAGTAGAAGTTTTCCTAACGCTATTATTGCGGTTGTTCTTCCTGACAGATTTAACAGTTATAAATATTTCATTACAAGTTGGACTTACAAAGACAAAGATGATCAAAAAGAAAAAACAGTAAGAACAATACACACAGATAAGACTTTTCAAATAATAAGGAAAAATATGTTTAATCAAAAAAGTCCTATTACAGAAGAAATAGATGGGAAAACTGTTTATTTTGGGGAATGTTCATATATTATTACAGTTGAGTGGGAAGATTTTAAATCAAACATCGATAGTTATGTAGATCAATCAATTTCCTTGAGGGACAAGATTGATGAATATAATCCTTGCAAAGAAGTTTAATATTCTAATTCATTTTATTGGAGCATATCTACATGAAAAATGGTGAAAATAAGCGTTTGCACATTCAAATGATTGAAAATATTATAAACCGTATGTCATCTAATTCATTCCTTATAAAGGGGTGGTCATTAACCATTCTTGGAGGATTAATAACCGTCTATTTAGCAAATATTAATAAACCTATGAGTTACTTGATTTTGTTATTGTGTCTCTTCTTTTGTCTAATATTTTGGATTAGTGATACTTTTTATCTTAGAGAAGAACGATGTTTTCGAAGTCTATATGAGATTGTAAGAAAAAAAGACGAAGAAAATGTTGATTTTTCAATGAACCCCATTAAATCAAAAGAAACTTTTTTGCGTTGTATGTTTAGACCTATTTTTTTAATGTCTTACCTGCCAATATTTATAATTATTATAATTGCGATAATTATTAAATTCACTCACTAGATAAGGGTCCATAACTTACAAATAGGCCTTTGATCACTTCTAAAGCCATTCTTCTGAACGTTATTACGCTCTGAAGAATGGCTTTATTGGCGACATTAACCAAACTATCCAGTTGTGCAAGTAACATTTGCGTGACTAATGCTAGTAATTCTTGCTAGGATTGCCTTAGATCCTTGATTATGATTTAGGAGGAGTGAGATTTGAGCTTTAAAGACGATATTAAGACCTTGCGCAGGCAATCTAATTTAACCCAAGAAGCGTTAGCTCAACAATTGCATGTGACCCGTCAAACGGTCTCAACTTGGGAAACTGGCAAGAATATGCCAAGTTTAGAGACCCTGCATGCTTTGAGTCAATTGTTTAACATCTCACTCGAAAAACTTCTATTTAACGAGGAGATTGCAATGAAAAAAGATAAAGAACCCTCTTTGGCCACCCAGATAGATCATGATGTTAAGCTTAAAAGTCGTTATCGTCGTTGGACTTTTGGTTTAGGTGGCTTGATCGTACTAGCACTGGTTAGTGTTGGCATTTTATGTTTTGGATATTATAAAGGTATTGGGACGATTGATCGCTTTGATCCGTTTTTATCCTATAAAATCGGGTACACTAAATTACCTAGTGAAAAAGTAATTTCTCCTAACAATAAGGCAACCAATGGTTACTGGACCGCTTGGTTCACTGATAATACGATGGGGAATGAATGGACCAAACTAACCTTAACGACGGGTCTTAATCCTGGGGTCAAAGATCCTTATGTGATGGCTTATCATAAGGGCAGTTATGTTAAAATTGCGCGTATCGTTCCTCGTACCTACGTTAATCAGGCTTATGTTAGCAACTTAGCGGCGCTAAATGCCTTGTTAAACCATAAGGGAAATACAGCGACTAACAATCATGACATTAAGAAGTATAAGACACAAATCCACATATCCGACACTGTCCAACAGTTAGTAACTGAATAGAGAACCACCAATTTACAATCCCCAAAGCAGCTTTAGGGTCTATAACTAATATGGTCCCTAAGTCTTTACTCACAGGGCCACGGTATACTGATATCTATTTGCTATCATTAATTAAAATAAGTTCTAGCATCTTTATGCATAGATGCTAGAACTTATTTTAATTAATGATTCTTTAGTACCATCCCTTTAATTCAGCCGCTTGCGTTAGTTCTTCTAAAATTGAACGAGATGGGATTCTTGCTTGACCACGAGCAGCCTGCAAATGACCATCTGGCCTACGCCAGATGAAACGAAATCCAGACTCGCTAGTTCCATCAGAATACATATAAATAACTCTTTGGAAGGTTAAGCTCCACTTGCTATCATACATGTGGGCTACCTCGTCCTTAATAACAACGTTGGCTTTCATGAAAATTCCTCCTTGATTTATGTTTCTTTTGATCCATGATCATGATTACTATCATGACATTCATGGCCATGACAAAACATTAACTCAAAAACTAAATTTTTTCAATTCATGACTGCCATGGATACCATGAGTTACATAACTATTCAAGCGGACGTTATAATTACCAAAAATAGCCCCTTGAAAACATTGTTAAAATAACCCCCAATATCTATAATGTAGATATTGGGGGTTATTCTTTGTTTTTATCAATAAATAACATCTGCTTTTTAGAAAAATTGTTGGACCTTTGTACTAATTGAACTAATTTCTTGCCGAGATAAAGTGGACACAACTTCGCCATCTGATCGTTTTGTTGGATCGACAGCACGGACATGTTGCAATAACGCTGTCCCGTGAATTTTCCCGTTATCTATCCTGATAAATAACGGCGATTTAGCATACTTTTCTTGGGTACGATATTTGTCAGAGGTACTGATTGGCACAACTAGCACCGTATTAAAATAGCGATTATAGTGATCGTTGCTTACAACTAAACACGGTCGCTTTTTCTTAGTTTCAGTGCCTTTAGCCGGATCTAAATTAATCCATAAAATAGCGCCTTGTTTTAATTTCATTAATCAAAGTCTTCGCTTTCCACATCTTTACCCCAATCAACTTCTGTTGTACTGAGATTTCCAAACTTTTTTTCTTGTTCATCAACAAGTTGCCATAGATCCGGTTTACTACGAACAATCATTACTTTACCATTTGGTTCAATCTGCCATTCAATTGTATCAGTAGACCGAACCTTTAACAGTTCACGTACTGTTTTAGGAATTGTAATCTGATTTTTACTTGTGATCTTTGAGCTAACCTTAGTTACATTACCTGCACTCACAATATCATCTCCTTACTTTTTCCTTACAAAAAATAATAACATAACTGCTTTAATATCTCAAGAAAAGGAGAAAAGACTATGCAACAAGTTGTCCTACCCATCAAAGATTCAAATGTTCTCAAAGAAGTTCAAGATACGTTACTCAATAATTTTAAAGCTGGCCGTCGTAACTATACAATTTTTCAAGTTGGTAAAGCTACGCTACTAAGAGTCAGTGACGTTATGTGCTTAAAACAGACCAATATTTTTAATCCGAACGGTTCCATTAAACAAAATGCGTTTATTCATGATAAAAAAACTGGTAAACCTAATACCTTGTATCTTAAACCGGTTCAAACAGACCTTTTGTTGTATCGTCAATGGCTGCTTGATAATCAGTTACAATCTGAATGGCTCTTTCCTTCCATTCAACACCCCGAACGACATATCACAGAAAAACAGTTCTACAAAATCATGAGCAAAGTTGGCGATCTTTTAAGTATTAATTACCTTGGTACCCATACGATGCGCAAGACTGGAGCTTATCGAGTTTATACGCAATCTAATTATAATATTGGTTTGGTTATGTACTTATTAAATCATTCAAGTGAAGCGATGACTTTAGCTTATTTAGGCTTGGACCAAGCAAGTACCGAAACTATGTTAGACCAAATTGATTTTGGTTAGAATTGGTTATTTTTTAGTTGTTGCCGAAGGCAACTTCTGAGACAGATTTTAAGCACAAAACCTCTACTAAATTTTGGTGGAGTGTAAGTGCGCCTTGACCGAGATTTGCTCAGTTTGCGGACTCACATAGATTTTCTATGTATAAGTGCGCATTAAACTCATTTCATTCCGTTTAATGACGCTAAAAAATAGCTAACTTGATCATTGAAATAAAGGTTGTTTTTTAGTTCAATGCGCACTTACACACAACAACTAAAGTTGATTGTGCTTATACTAAAAAAAGTTGTATTAGATTTCGCTGCGCTCAAACAAATCTTTTTAATTGCTTTACACCGTTTTTCTTTCTAAACTTAATTACCATCTTTGAATAACTAACTATAAAAAGATGCCTTTAATTTAAACCTGAAATAATTAGCTAATGTTAGGAGTAACTCAGATGGACGAAAAAAAAGTATTAAAGCCAATTGATGAAATGCTTGCTGATCCTTGGCAAGTTGATATTCAAGAATTGTTTGAAGCTTTTGTTCATGAACCTGATGAGATCAAACAGAATTTGTATAATTCCTTGTACACTTACATTTTGCAAAAAAGACAAGAAGATATTATTAATCGACCAGGATTTGTAATTTAGCCCTCTAAAAGCTCACTGAGGGCTTTTTATTTTGTTTTGGCATAAATTATATGTAAATATGCTTAAAACTGCTGAGAATTGAAAATAAAGGCCTTAAAAGGGACATAGCAGTTAAATTCTTATTATGTTTTAGAAAAGCTAACTGTTTGCTGTCAATGGTAGCGGACGAGCAAAGCGTGGGAGCATAAGGAATTGACAGCTCTAAACCAGTCTTAACACTGAATTGGCGAAAGCCAAAGTTTCTATAAAACTTTGCTTTCCTGCCTAACGGCGAGTGAAAAAACGGTCAAGCTGGTTCAGCTTGACGGGGTGCGGGGCGTCAGCGCCCGTATAAATGTGGCTTGCCACACCTTTTTAGGCAACGAACGAAGTGAGGCGCAAAGAGCGTAGCGAATGGAGTTTAATGTGAGCCGGTTTTTGGCTCACTCCTTTGTGTTTTTGATTTTAGGTCTTGATCTCGTACAGTGGTGCCTCTTATATACCTCTTTTATAAACCTCTTTTAAACCTCTTTTAGACCCCTCTTGAACCTTACTCTCCCAAGGCTTATAGAAGTTTATCAAGTAGGTTTTGTCTGTTTATCAAGTAGGTTTTGTCTGTTTATCAAGTAGGTTTTGTCTGTTTATCAAGTAGGTTTTGTCTGTTTATCAAGTAGAACTATAAAGTTGACTACTTGATAAACATAATCTAAAATTAATTTGTAATCATTAGGAGGTACAGCATGGGAAATGAAATTATTAAATATGATCCAGAGTTAAATACCATTCCACTTCGAAAATTTACTCCAGTTGAAATGAATTTATTTTTTTCGATTATTTCTCGTATGCGTGATAAGAGTGATCAGACCATTCGTTTTACTTTTGATCAATTAAAAGAGCTAAGTGCTTATAAACCTACTGCAAATAACCGTTTTGAAGATGACATTCAGAGAACTTATGAAAAAATGATGGGATTACATTTTGGTAGACGAAGTAAAAGTGGATTAACTCGAGAGTTTTTTGTTTTGTTTACAGAATTTAAAATTGATGGAGATGCAGAAGAACCTTATGTAGACGTAAAAGTTTATGAACGTGCTTTACCCCTTTTAAACAAGCTTGAAAGTTGGGTTCGTTATGCGTTGGCAGAGTTTAGAGATTTAAAAAGTAGTTACGCAAAAACAATGTTTCGGTTACTAAAACAGTTCAGAACCACTGGATATGCTTATTTTTCTAAAGAAGACTTTTTTGAATTACTAGATATGCCCAAAAGTTACTGGAATAGTCCCTCTAACGTCGATAAATTTGTTATAAAACCCATTAAAGAAGAATTAACTCCTTTGTTTAGAGGATTAACGGTTAGAAAAAAATATGGTAAAGGGCGTGGGAAACCAGTTATTGGCTATTCGTTTACCTGGAAACCAGAAAAGAAAGATGCCAATGATTTCTCACAAGGCCAATTACAAGATGAGCGTCAAAAGCTTTTTAATATTCAGCATAATGGTGAATTAACAGAGCAGGAAAAATGGCGCGCCATTGACAAGGTTAAGGGGTTAACTTTAGGCTCTACTGAGAAACAAGCATTGGCTGATAAACAGGCCGAGCACGATAAAAAAATAAGAGATCAAGCAAGACAAGAAGCACTTGCTGAACTCCGAAAGGGGTTTGGAAATCATGCCTAAAACTATTAGAGAACTTGCTGATGAATTGGGCGTTTCAAAGCAGGCTATATGGCAAAAGATAAAAAGAGATGCGTCAATCGATTTACGTCAATTTACATCAACAAAAGGCAATACTGTTTACGTTGATGTTGATGGGCAAAAAGCTATTAAAGCAATGTTCTCAAACGATTCATCAACAAGATACCGTCAACAAAAAGATGATGTTGACGACAACAAAAAAGATGCGGTTGATGGACAAGATGAAGTGAAATTCCTTCGAAATTTAGTATCAGAATTTCAATCTGAAAAGAAAGAGTTACATAAGTTACTAGATCAGCAACAAAGATTGGCCTTACAGGACAAACAACTGCTCGAAGAATACAAGGCAGAAATTAAGGACTTGAAAGCCTTAACGATGGCACCGCATGATAATAGTGAAAAAGAAGTGACGTCAGACAAACAACCGGAACCTGAAAATAGCACCCCGGAGTCACAACCTAAACCTAAAAAGTGGTGGCGTTTTGGTAAATAGTTACAACTAAAAAAGAAAAGAAGACTAGTTAAATAGCGGAAGATAAATTTGAACAATCTGTAGCTGCCAAGCTAAAGGGTGAGGGCTGGGACTGTCCCACAGATTATTCTGGTG
>NZ_JAGYGU010000032.1:0-34140 GCF_018991255.1 Lactiplantibacillus sp. 30.2.29
AGTATTCCCCTCGTCATTCATGATACCCTACAGAATCATCCCCAATTTTCAATTATTAAAAAGCCGTAACAGTCCGATCTCACTTCTCCCACGGATACTTGCCGTTCTCGTCTTTAGGCGTCTCACGCATGATTTTTTTGGTGCCTTCTTCCATCTCCTGGCGCCGCTTCTTACGATTGTGGTGACGAATGATCAGGACAATGCCACCAATGCCGCAATAGACAATCAACCGGGTGAACATTTTAACAGTCCCATAAATGATCATTATCATTAACATTATTAGTCCTCCTAGCCACTAAAACGAGTTAAGCCGTTACTTTGGCAGGTGCGAAATAATCCAACAACGCTTGCCACTTCTTAAATACAGCTTCCTCCGAATAACGTTTAGCATTCTGATAAGCCTGAGCACTATACTTCGCCAACTTATCTTGATCCTTCAATAAGTCCACAATCGTGGCGGTTAATTGCTTAACGTCACCGTCAGTCGTTAATTCACCGGATTGATGATTCTGGATAATGTCACTCGGGCCGTACTTGATGTCATTCGCGACCATTGGCAGTCCATGTGCTTGCGCTTCCAATAGCATTAACGAGAATCCTTCTGCGCGACTTGGTAACAGTCCCAATTGGGCACGATTGTAGACCGCATTGACGTCCGTGGTGTAACCCTTGAACAGCACGACATCTTCTAGGTGGGCCGCCGCAACTTGTGCGTGCAATTGCTTTTCGATATCACCATTAGCATAGCCCCACAGCTCGAGCTTGGCATCTGGGAATTGCTTGTGGACTTCAATGAAGGCCTCAATTGAATGATTCTGCTGCTTTTCAGGTGCCAACCGTGCGACATGCACAACTAGGTGCTTTTGGCGCTGATCAAAGGCCACTGGTTGTTCAGTCAAAGTGGCATCGGTCACGTAGCCGACTGGAATGGTAAACGCAGGAATCGCGGTCCCAAACCGGGCAGCGACGTCCTTACTCTGTTCGGGCGTTGCCGAGATGACCGCGTCCCACTCTTGCCAGTTATTTAAGGCATTCGCATAGTTGTTATTGAGCGTTGAATGTAGAATATCGTTAGCATCACTCACATGATTGTTATGTAAGTGCAAGACTTTCTTGGCGGGCGTCTTCATATTGAAGAGTCCCCAAGCACATTCCACGGTCCGGTCACAGATAAAGACATTTTGTTCATCCGTTAATTGATTTAACTCATCATAGAAGAACCGGGTCAACTCGTTCATTCCATTAAATGTATGACTTTGACCGTGATAGTTCAGTACCCGCCAAGTCACCCGTTCTTGGCCGGCATGGTTGAGCAAGTGAATCTTTTCGATGTGAATCAACCCATCGGGACCAAAGTAAGCTTCCTGGGCGATTTTACCGTCCCAATCAAAAAGCTGTTCCAAACATTTGAAGCCACGCGTATCCCACCAGCTCATCTTGAGCGTCCGACCATTAACATCGAAATACTGAACGTTACTGATGGCCTCAGTCCCAGCCCGTAGGTAAATAATCATGATTAACTTACCATGTTCAACGACTTGAACTTGGTTGTCCTTGCGGGTCTTAATGGCGTCAGCGGGCACTTCAAAGTCAGCGAGATTGAACGCTTGACGTTTGACACTGGTACTGCCATTGAAGAAGTCAAAGAGATTGACAAAATCGTCATCCGCAATCTGTGCGCCATCGAGAACGTCGTGCAGATTCATGGCAAAGATCCGTGTCACGATTTTAGCCGCGACCTGATTCTTTTTAAATAAATTCAGCCGATTGATCTCAGCTTGTTCGATTCCTGATTTTGAAAACTGCATGTTGTCGTTTAAGAAATAATACATAAGCGTCCCTCCTACTTAAGCCCTAATAATTGTTGCCAACGGTGCCAAACTTTCAATTCCGTCTGGGAGGTGTGCATCTTCTTAAAGGCTGCTTCACTAAACACCGTCAACTTCTTCGTATCCGTCATCAACTCCAGAACCCGGTCGCGCATTGCCAGTTGATTTCCGGCATCCACGACGAACCCATCTTGTCCATCGTTGATAAAATCCTTAGGGCCATAATTGAAGCGATAACTAACGACTGGAATCCCATGGCTCATGGCTTCAGGCATACTCATTGGGCCGCCATCCACTAAGTCAGTATTCAACAGGACTTGGTAATCGTCATACCGTTTGTCTAAGTCGGGATGATAATCCAATAAATGAACGTTATTGGTCAATTTCAATTCTTCAATTAATTTCGTCAACGTCTTGATGTACTCAGGATCACCATAACCATAAAAATCACATTGAACGTCTTGTAGCTGTTGCTTGACGAGTGCAATCACTCTGATCAACTGGTCAAGCTGCCGGTCTGGTGCGATTCGACCAACGTATAACAACTCTTTGGGCCGTTCCAAGATTGGCCGCAGCTTACTTTGCGCCATCGGACTAGTCGTCACTGCCGGTAAGACGGTCACGTTCGCCTTACTAAACCGCGTTTTAAGGTGTTGCGCTTGACTTTCCGTACTTGTAATAAAGCCATCAAAGTGTTGTAAGTTATCAAAAGCTGGCGTTAAGAAGCCGTCCAGTGGTGCGTGGACCGGATCGTTGATGTCCTTGGCATGATAAATCGGCACGGTCACGTATTTGTGCGAATCGTCTTGAAGTTCCAGTAATGGCACCACACTAGTCCCAGGGCGGTCACTGATAAACGTCGTCGTGTCCTGATCCTCATGACTTAATTCAGCTAAGAAGAACCGGAATAACTGATTTGCATCCTGGAAGAACCGCTCCACTTGGCCGCGATAGTTCTTCAGAATCAAACGAGACGCTAACGGATTACCGTTCGTATCTGGAACGAAATATTGTTCCATGACGGTCTGGCCCTGTAGATTGTAATAGCGTTCCAAAACCAACTTGCCGTTCTGGCCAAAATACTGTGTGCTCGACTTAAAGCCCCGCCAATCCCAAAGGTCCGTGGCCGTCAAATTGCCTTGATTATCGAAAAATTCTTGATAGAAGACACGTCCAATTGTCCCTGGAATGAAGCCAACGTTACTGACCAAGTCATCGCCGTTGAAGACTTTACTAAAATTGGCGCCGACTTCTACGGCATATTCCTTAGGTAGCCGCATATCTTCGGTATGTAAGACTTTGACCGGAACATCCGTCGTTCCCTGAAAATAGTCAAACATATTGAGTACTTGCTCATTGGCTAATCCAAAAGTACCCATCGTTTGATGTAATAACCGATCATACATCTTCGTCACGATTTTTGCTGGTGCCTTATGATGATTGAAGAGTTTCACCCGATTAATTGCCGCGTGTTCAACGCTCGAGTTCTTACCCAAAATATATTCATTGATAAAGTAAAACATACAGTCCACCCTTTCTTCCGTTCACATTATGCTTGCCGATATGTGTAGTTGTAATAATTAACCAGACCTGAAAGAAAATGCTCAGAGTCGTCAATTCGGGTACGGAAATTATCATCACGGGCGTAAAAGCCGCCGACGAATTTTTCCGGCCGATACAAATACATCGCAATTTCTGGTAGCCAAGCACCGGCTTGAATCTCATAAAGGGCCCGACGATGCATCAATTGATGAAGAACTGGAACCTCATAATCAGCCAACAATTCGTCGTTTCCAGAACGTTGAATGCGGTCCACCATTTTTTGGGAAGCATCCAATAACTCTAGCAAGGTTGGCGAAGCATGGACCCGGTTCTTAATATAGTTAAAATGCGTAAACACATTCTTGATGCCCAACTTCATATAATCTTGGTTGTCTGGAAATACCGAAAGTGCTTCATTGATGGCATAAGCAATCCAGTGATCGTGGAACTGACCATAATCGTTAGCGACCATTCGATCTAACATTTCACGAACCAACTGCTTCGTCTCATCATTGGGTTGTAACTCATACAACCGACATAAAGCAAACACGGCTTCACCATCATAATAGATGATTCGGAATCCGGATTTGAGCGTTAAGTCCTCGTTTAGCACATGGATAAAGCCAGTCTCGGAGTTCCAGAATTCCTTAATGCCATTGAACGCCTGCTGCAGAACTGGTGCAAAAGTTCGATCCAGCGATAATTCCTGATACTTGCAAAGTGCCAGAATTAACATCGCTTGACTGCCCAGCTTCAATTCGTCCTTATCGCTCAAATACACGGCGTCATCCACTTTAAGAAGTGAATGATTGATGCCCCACTGCAGCGCTCGTTTAATTCGCGGAAAATCTGCTGAACGCTTTGTCTGTTCAGCGGCCTCCAGTAGCGCATAGACGGTCGAAAAGTGACGCAAATAATTATAGCTGGTCAACACACGTTGTAATGCTGGAAAGTATCCGTAGACAAACTTTCCGGCTTCATCAAGCTGACGCATTAAATAAGATTCACCCTCGGAAATGACCTGGTTAATTGTCTCACGTTCATTGGTGATCTTGCGGATGCCTTTTTCCAGATAGCCATCCGTTTCTAGCGTATGAATCTGCTGGCCGTCAAAGAACACCCCACTTGTCGTAAAACTCCACACATGTGACACCTGCGCAATATCGACGTCCAAATCCGGCTCACGCGTCTTCAGATAATCGGCAATGCGATCGTAATCAGCCCATGAATTAGCATGTCCGTCACCAACTCGAGACGCCTTGCTTGGTTTGAAGAATGCTTGGCCATTAATTTCGGTTTCAAGCAGTGCCGTCCTAAAATCAGCGTCAAAACTAACGCCATAGCGCCAAAAGTTCATTTTAGTAATCTTGAAAAGCTTTTCTTCAAAAAGTTTGCGTGCTAGCACCTGAACTCCTTGCACGATATCCAAGCGCACCCAACTATTATTTGACGTTGCGCCCAGTACCGTTGCGATGGATTGCCAAACATCGTTAAATGTATCACCACGATAAAATTTCACACTCGCACGATGTCGCTTGTCTGAAACTGACAATGCCAAAGTCACTTTTTGACTTGCATCATTCTGTAGATTACCAATATCAATAAGCGTCTGTTTTAGCTTTTTCACAACTGATTTCTGCATGTTACGACCTCTTTTATATTTTATATGTATGCCAAAACGGGCCTATTCAGCCCGCTTTGGTCAATAGTTTAATTTTACACCGAGTTTCGTTTACAGTGCTAACAAAGTTACTTTGAATTTAAACTATTTTTGTTGATCCTCATCTTCGTCATCATCTTTCTTACGACGACGGCCGAACAAGAAGAACCACCAGCCGAGTCCGGCCGCTGCAGCTGCTGTAAGCAACCCGCCAAAGATCGTTCCAGCGTTATTGCTTGTGTCAGATGCAGTCTTGCCATTCTCATCTGTATTGCCTGTACCAACTTTATCATTCGTACTGTCGGTATCAGTGGACTTATCATCCGTATCCGAATCATCACTATCTGAGCCCTTATTGTCTGAGTCAGATGATGTTGAAGTCGTCCCATCTTCAGAATCAGTGGTTGCCGTACTCTGCGCACTTGCAGCCGCATAAGCTACTGGAGTTGCAGCAGTCGTTGACGTGGTTGCTGCACCATCACTTGATGGCGATGCAACTGCCAACGTAGCAGCTGTGGCTGAAACACCACTCGTTGCAGCTACAGTTGATGCACTAGCGCTTGAAGCCGACGTCGAGTTAGTTGAACTTGAAGCCACGGTACCATTTGACGTTCCAGTTGAAGTACTACTGTTTGAACTAGTAGTAGAAGAACCAGTATTCGTCGTTGAACCGGTATTGTTTGTTCCACTAGTCGAGCCACTGTTCGAGTCAGATGAGCTACTATCTGAGTCAGTCTCAGTATCCGATCCACTACCGGAGTTACTGCCGGAATTGTTGCCAGAACCAGATCCGGTGTTGCTGTTGGAATCGGAATCACTGTCGCTATAGGAATCTGAGTCACTGTCGGAGTCGGAATCGCTGTCAGAATCCGAGTCACTATCCGAGTCACTATCCGAGTCAGAATCGCTGTCGCTATCTGAATCACTGTCGGAATCGGAATCGCTGTCAGAGTCTGAATCGCTGTCAGAATCGGAATCGCTGTCAGAGTCTGAATCACTGTCAGAATCGGAATCGCTGTCAGAATCCGAGTCACTATCCGAGTCAGAATCGCTGTCGCTATCTGAGTCGGAATCACTGTCAGAATCGGAATCGCTGTCAGAATCCGAGTCACTATCCGAGTCAGAATCGCTGTCGCTATCTGAGTCACTGTCTGAGTCGGAATCACTATCAGAATCGGAGTCGCTGTCGCTATCTGAATCACTGTCCGAGTCTGAATCGCTGTCGGAGTCGGAATCACTGTCGGAATCCGAGTCACTATCGGAATTGGAGTCGCTGTCCGAGTCAGAATCACTGTCGGAATCTGAGTCGCTGTCGCTATCTGAGTCGCTGTCGGAGTCTGAGTCACTGTCCGAATCGGAATCGCTGTCGGAATCTGAATCACTGTCAGAGTCGGAATCGCTGTCGCTATCTGAATCACTATCGGAGTCTGAATCGCTGTCGGAATCCGAGTCACTATCGGAATCTGAATCAGAATCACTGTCGGAGTCGGAATCGCTGTCTGAGTCCGAGTCGCTATCCGAATCGGAGTCGCTGTCCGAATCTGAATCACTATCAGAATCTGAGTCGCTGTCTGAATCTGAATCACTATCGGAATCGGAATCGCTGTCTGAGTCTGAGTCGCTATCCGAATCACTATCGGAGTCACTGTCTGAATCTGAATCACTATCGGAGTCTGAATCGCTGTCGGAATCCGAGTCGCTGTCGCTATCTGAGTCGCTGTCGCTATCTGAGTCGCTATCGGAATCTGAATCACTGTCAGAGTCGGAATCACTGTCGCTATCTGAATCGCTGTCGGAATCCGAGTCACTGTCGGAATCTGAGTCACTATCGGAATCGGAATCGCTGTCGGAATCTGAGTCGCTGTCTGAGTCGGAATCACTGTCGGAATCTGAGTCGCTGTCGCTATCCGAATCGCTGTCCGAGTCGGAGTCACTATCGGAGTCTGAGTCACTGTCGGAATCCGAGTCACTATCTGAGTCTGAGTCGCTGTCTGAGTCGGAATCACTGTCGCTATCTGAGTCACTATCCGAATCCGAATCGCTATCGCTATCTGAGTCGCTGTCCGAGTCTGAATCGCTGTCGCTATCTGAGTCGGAATCACTATCGGAGTCTGAGTCGCTGTCGCTATCTGAGTCACTATCCGAATCCGAGTCGCTATCGCTGTCAGAATCGCTGTCGCTATCTGAATCTGAGTCGCTGTCCGAGTCGGAATCACTGTCGGAATCTGAGTCACTATCGGAATCCGAGTCACTATCGGAATCCGAGTCACTATCGGAATCCGAGTCA
The DNA here is from genome assembly GCF_018991255.1 of Lactiplantibacillus sp. 30.2.29. Classification (NCBI taxonomy): domain Bacteria; kingdom Bacillati; phylum Bacillota; class Bacilli; order Lactobacillales; family Lactobacillaceae; genus Lactiplantibacillus; species Lactiplantibacillus sp. 30.2.29. The sequence goes on from NZ_JAGYGU010000032.1 coordinate 7,319, forward strand.
CTATCCGAGTCAGAATCGCTATCGGAGTCTGAGTCGCTGTCTGAGTCCGAGTCACTATCGGAGTCGGAATCGCTGTCCGAGTCTGAGTCACTGTCGGAATCCGAGTCGCTGTCTGAGTCTGAATCTGAATCGCTGTCGGAATCCGAGTCACTGTCGCTATCCGAATCGCTGTCTGAATCTGAATCACTATCCGAGTCTGAATCGCTGTCGGAGTCAGAATCATCCTCAACAACATTAGCAGCTAAATCAGCATAGTACCCTGCATCATCCGCAGCACTGGAAGCCTTCTTCTTAGCCTCTGAAGCTTCGGAAGCTTTTGACTTAGCTTCTTCTGCATAGCTTGAAGCGGCTGAATTGTCACCAGCAGCTTCTGCGGAATCAGCACTTGATTGAGCGGTTGCCGCATTTGAAACTGCAGTTGATGCTGCGGTTGCAGCTGATTGTGCTTCGGATGCAGCTGCGGCTGCTTGTTCAGCATAAGAACTAGCAGTTGAATTGCTGCTTGCGTATTCGTTAGCAACAGTCGCATATGAACTCGCAACCGATCCGTATTCTGTGGCTTGGTTAGCGTAGTCAGCCGCTTCACTTGCAGCGGAATCAGCTGCTGAAGTTTGAACTGCGTTAACGGTCAAATATGCCCGGCCTAATGTTACTGTCGAAGTCGTTGAACCACTGGTACCTGTGATAACTAGATAGTAGTAACCGGATTCACTAGTCGTTAAGTCATCCAACTGCAACTCCGCACTAGTTTGGCCACTCAATGCGGTACCAGTGCCATCAGCAGTTGAAGAATAGTACCATTGATACGTAAACGTGCTATCACCAGTATCGCTGGTATAACTACCGTTTGGTGTCCAGGTAAGATCACTACCTGCATCGGCAGTTTCGTCATCAAGCCCATTACCGATCGTAACGGTCTTCGAAGCCGAATAGGTTGTCCCATCCGCATTTGTGATCGTTACGGTGATCGTCACCGTACCATCAGCAACAACGGTCAAAAGTCCAGAATCATCGATTGTTGCAACACTAGAATCACTAGTTGTCCATGTGATTTCGCCAGTCGCGTTCGATGGATTAGTCGTTGAGGTATATTGACTTGTCACTGAGCTACTTGAAGTCGAACTCGTCGTTGGGTTAACAACGTAAGCATCACCTGAGATGCTGATATCCGTTGCTGGAATATCACTCTCGTAAACGTCAACTTCTGCAATGTTACTTGCAAACGTGGTTGTGCCGACGATTCCAAGGAATGAATAGTTTGAAACATACTGGAATAGCAATGTTCCGGTATTTGGAACCGTAAACGTGATCGAACTCGTATTGGTCGTCGCATTATTTGACGAGCTGCTTGAAACAAGCGTTACATAGCCGTTGCTAGTGGCATAGGACAATGTCCGCCAAGTCCCATTAATCTGTACATACCAAGTTCCTGACGAAGTAGTGGCAACGGAGAACAAACCAGTTGCAGTTGCGGCTGATAATGTTACAGTTCCCCCAGTAACCGTTGACGTAACTGTTGACGGTTGCGAGGTCACCCCACCCGAAATGGTGATACCCCAGATACTGATTGCATCGCCTACGTTTGATGATTGCAGTGAACTGGTATCATTCGAATAAGCGACTGCTGAAGAAGCGGCCGTGGAGCCAAGTGCCGCATAACTTGTTGCAAGAGCAGCATAGGAAGTTGCTTCACTCGCTGCAGCTGAAGCATTGGTGACATACGACCTTGCAGCAGCATAGTCACCCGCAGCAACTGCTGAGGAAGCTTGACTGGTATACTGAGTTGCCATTGCGGCTGCAGATGTTGCAGCTGCGGCAGCCCCTAAAGTACTGGTTGCGTAACTATTCGTGTCGGCAACATATGAGCTACCCAACACCGTGTTTGACGTGTATTTGGCACCCAATGAACTTGCAACGCTCGAGGCGGTCGTCGCAGCTGAAGAAGCTGCACTGGCAGCACTGGAAGCAGCAGTTGCAATTGAGTTGTAATAACTAGACTGCGCTTCAACAACTGTCTCAGTCATTGCACTGGCGGCACTTGAAGCTGCAGCAACTTGATCAGTCGCATAAGTCAGACGTAGTGCGGCATAGCTTTGTTGCAAAGCAGCTGATTTATACTCACCATCTGCAGCATACGATGCGGCCAAACTAGCGGCATCACTGGCTGCGGCTGCGTATGAGCTAGCTGCGGCTGCAGCCGAACTAGCTGCCGTACTATAACTGCTCGTGGCACTCGTATTAAACGATGACCCCGCAACGTTGTAGGCGTTAGCGGCATTAGCGGCATATGATGCAGCTAATGAGGCTTGACTCCCTGCTTCGGTTGCAGATGATGAAGCCAAGTTAGCGTAACTCGAACCTAGATAGTCTGCCGCTGAGGAATCATTATCTTCAGTAACAGCATTTTCAAGCGCCGTGTTGAGGCTAGCCATAGCTGCAGAAGCAGCGCTACTTGCAAGGCTTGAAAAACCTGTTGCATAGCTGGCATAACTTGCAGCAACTGATGCTTCCATGTTAGCGGTGGAGTATGCACCTTCAGCTTCATAGGAAGAAGCCAAGGCACTGGTTGAAGCAGCAGAACTAGCCATCATAGCTGCTGATGAAGCATACGAATTAGCAACATTATATGAAGAAGTTGCTTGCGACGTATAGTAAGTTGCCAATGAACCCGTCAAGTTAGCGGAAGAATTGGCCAAACTGATGGCGTCACTGGCTGCATTAGCTTGTGAAGTCGCAGTTGAAGCAGCGCTACTTGCGGTACTTGCATAGCTGCTGGCAATTTCCGTGTAGGTTCCTTCTGGATTCGTGACGACGATGGTGATGACGTTACCAGAAGCGGTATAACTCCCGGTTCCTAAAATACCCGTAGTCCCAGTCGCAACGGCTTGATAGTAATAAGTCCCAGCAATTGAAATCGTTGCGGAATAGGTATCAGAAGTTGCACCAGTGATTACCGTCCAAGTCGAAACATACCAAGTATACGTTGCACCACTATAGAATGTCGTACTGTTTTTAAGCGTATTCGTGATCGAAATCGTCCCACCAACTGAGATACTGTTGGTCGTCGTCGCACTGGTCAAAGTGGCATTACTATTAGTTGTTTGTTGTCCGCTAACATTAGTTGAGAACTTAGCAGCTAAAGCCGCATTTGAAGTTGCAACTGCAGCGTAACTGTTTGCCAATGATGACGCAGATTGTGCAACCCGCGCATAAGAATCAGCCGTACCAGGATCACTGGCGCTAACGGCAGCGACTGCAGCGGAACTAGCAACCGCATAAGCGGATGAAGCTGAACTGGTTGCGGTTGCTGCGCTGGAAGCATAAGCGGATGCTTGTGTCCCAGTTTGAGTAGCAGCAACACTGGCTGCGCTCGAAGCAGTACTCGTCGCGCTACTTGCAACCGTGGCACTAGATGAAGCGGCAGTTGCTAAATCGCTGATTGCCGTACTGTTTGCAAGGCTCGCGGCTGAAGTTGCCGTACTTGCGGCAGTGCTCCCAGCTGTTGCGGCACTTACTGCAGTCGTTGCGGCTGAGGTCGTTGCAACATAGGCCGTACTGGTGGCTTCATAATCATCGTTGGCAGCGGCGCTACTTACGGCTGCATAAGCTGATGAAGCTGCAGCTGCGGCAACGGCTGCGGTTGAAGCAGCAGTCGATGCGGCTGCGGCCGTGCTAGAAGCAACGGCATACGCAGATGAAACGGTGGTACTGGTCTTGTCATACTGCATTGCTAAGTAAGCGCTATTAGCGGCTTCGGCAGCTGAACTAGCAGCTTCCGTTGCGGTATTTGCTGCACTAGAGGCAGCAGCGTAAGTACTGCTTGCTAAACTAACCAGCCCTTGCGTTGCTGCACTGCTAGCAGTCGATGCGGCAGTTGAAGCAGCTACAGCGTATGAACTAGCTGCAGAAGCCGCGCTCACTGCTTGAGAATTAGCATTCGCATAAGATAAAGTGTTAGTTGTTGGAGACCCAACATCAGCATCTAGTGCATTTAAGTACATATTTGCCAAACTATTATAGTGGCGTGCCAAGTCAGCAGCGTAGATTGCTTCTTGATAGGCACTTTGGGCGGCGCTCACTGCAGCTTGCGTCGTTAAGTCGTTGACCAAACTAGCATAGCTACTGGCAAGCGTCGCGTATGAATCAGCTAATGAAGCTGAGGATGATGCAGCATTTGCGGCCGTACTATCCGTATTGGCGCTGGATGAGGTCGTTGTGGCTGAATATGCAGCAATAGTCGTATATTGAGTCGCTGTACTCGAACTCGCCGAGCTGCTCGATGCTGAACTTGTGGCAGTACTAGAACTGGCAGAACTTGAAGTGCTTGCACTGGACGTGCTGGTTGAACTGGAGCTGGCCGTTGAGCTAGAACTAGTGTCAGCACTGGAACTGCTGTCTGAACTAGAGCTGCTCGATGTTGAACTTGTGGTTTCGCTCGAACTTGCACTAGAAGCGCTAGTGCTACTGTCACTAGCTGCACTTGACGTTGACGTCGTGCTGCTTACACTGCTACTTGCGGTGCTGGAAGTTGACGTGGCACTAGTCGTACTCGTGCTACTTGCCGAACTCGCTGCAGAGCTACTCGAACTGGTTGAACTACTTGACGAACTACTATCGGAATTACTGCTACTCTCAGTTTCACTGGAAGAAGATGCCGAGCTACTTGACGTTGACCTACTCTCGCTAGTCGAGCTGCTGGCCGTGGCAGCAGCCAGTGCCGCCGCACTTGCTGCTGATGAGGTCGATGAACTCGACTCCGAACTCGCCGCACTAGTCGTACTGCTAGTGGCATCACTAGATGTGTCCGCCGCAACCGTGTCCGCGTGGGATACCAATTGTGGTGCACCAGTCAATACAAAAGATGCCATGGCCGTAAATACCCAAGTACGACCAACTTTGAACATCTTGTAGTGGACTTTCGGATCTCCTCTAAAAGATTTATGTCTCAGAAATTTCATGGTTTAGCCTTCCTTCTTTAAACCTAATCAAACCCATTCATATATGATAGCGCGCATTCATATATATCGTTATTGGTATACACCATTAACCGTTTGATGTTAAGTTAATAATACTATGATTAGGTTCAATTGCCAATAGTTAACTGAGTCAATCTTGTCGCCCTCACGCCATTTATCTGCATGACATTTTTATTAAATAAATAATATTAATGAAAACGAGTGTCATAGGCGCTGAAAAGCCCATGACACTCGTTAGTTTACTTAAATATTATTAATACTGGTTTTACAAAATAAATTGTGAATTTTTTGTGATTTTTTCTTGAAATTTATTTATACTGATAAATTTGGTAATGCTTTCACACAATTATTTCAATCTAAAAGTAATTGGTCTACTAGTCACTCGTTTACAATTCACCCTGATTGTGATTTAAATCCGCCGCATGTTCGGCCGCCGTTTTTTGAACACCGCGGTCCAAGCTGTTGACTAATAACGCTAAGATAACTAACCCCAGACCAATCAGGTAAACCCAATGTAGCCCGGTGTAGAGAATCCGATGCAAGGTCGGCAATAAGTGTTGTGGTAATTCAGTCGCCGTTTGCGGATTAATTAACTTGTTCAGCATTGCCATGTTCGTCGCTGGGTGCTGCTGAATCCCCTGGTTCATGCCGACGTTCAACGCGATCCCGAAGATGGAAATCATCAACGTTTGACCGATCGTCCGGCTCAGCGTGTTGAACGACGTCGCCACCCCAACGTTTTTTGCAGGGACTAAATGCTGGGACGTCACCGTTGTCGCGGTAATCGTGATTCCAAAACCGATCCCACCGATTGCCGTGATAAGGAAGAACCATGGGAAGGCAGTCGTGACTGGCAGCCAAGCTAAGCAAATGCTGGTGACTAAGATGAATGCCAGACTGAGATAGAGAATCCGCCGTGGGGCCCACTTAGCTAACAAGCGGCCGGTGACAAATGAACCAACGATCCACATCAATGAACTCGGTGTCACCGCAAATCCGGCTAACGAGGCTGGTACGCCTAAAATCCCCTGCGTCCAGGTTGGAATGTAGACTTCCACAGCCATTAAGAAGCCACTCACGAGCGCCGCTACCGCATTTTGAATCACAAAAGTCCGATTCTTGAATAAGTCCATCGAAATCACGGGTTCATCAGTCCGACTTTCGCGCCGAATAAATAGCCACAAGCTTAACGCACTGATGACCCACGCTGCAATGACCGCGGTCCAACTGATCGTGGCGTTACCTAACAACTGGAAGCTCAACATCAAGCATAATAGGAAGAGCATTAGCCACCAGCTACCAAGATAATCGATTTTGACATCATTGTGGCGCTTAGGTTCGCGTAGATAGAATTGGAATAGGAACAGTGTGATCAGACCGACCGGCACATTAATGAAGAAAATCCAGTGCCAACTCAACTTATCGACGATCAGTCCACCAATCAGTGGCGCCAATACGGAGGCAATCCCCCACGCCGAACTATTGAAGCCCAGTACCTTGGCCCGACGTTCAAACGAATAAATATCGGCAATGATCGTCATTGACACTGGCATCAGTGCCCCAGCACCAATCCCTTGAATCGCGCGCCAAAAAATCAGCACAGGCATCGAGTTGGATAGCCCACTCATCATTGACCCGATGATAAAAATAATCAGGCCGGCTTGCATGACCGGCTTACGGCCAACCAAGTCCGTTAGTTTGCCATAAATTGGGGTCATCATGGCGTTGGTCAGTAAATAAATCGAAAAGACCCAGTTCATCAGTGACACGCCATGTAGGTCCCCAACGATCGTCGGTAAGGCCGTCGAGACGATGGTCCCTTCAATCGCACTCATAAAAGTCGCGACGTAAATGGCAATCGTCACCGCCACGACATTCGTTTTTCGTTGTTGCATGTTCATTAATTCTCCTTTATTCTCTGTTGCCGTCAATACCATTCACAAAAGTAGCCCGCAAAAAAAGCGACCCTGAATAAAAGGTCGCTTTTAGCGTCGAGTACCTACAGACCGTAACGGCGAACCGTTACCGCGTTATTTAAATTCTGCTTTTAAGGCATCGACCTTATCCGTGTGTTCCCATGGTAAGTCAATGTCAGTCCGACCAAAGTGGCCATATGCAGCCGTTTGGCGATAAATTGGCCGTTGTAAATCAAGCATCTTAATGATACCTGCTGGACGCAGGTCGAAGTTCTTACGGATAGCCGCAATCAACGCTTCATCGCTGACTTTACCGGTTCCGGCAGTGTCTACGGCGATTGAAACGGGTTCTGCAACCCCGATAGCATAGGCCAACTGAACTTCAACTTGATCAGCTAAGCCCGCTGCAACCACATTTTTGGCAATGTAGCGCGCCGCGTAACTCGCTGAACGGTCAACCTTGGTGGCATCCTTGCCAGAGAAGGCCCCACCACCATGATGGGCAAAACCACCGTACGTATCAACGATCACTTTCCGACCAGTCAAACCGGCATCCCCTTGAGGACCCCCGATGACGAACCGACCAGTTGGGTTGACCAAGTACTTGGTCTTGTCGTCCAACAATTCAGCAGGTAATTCTGCCTTGATGACTTGTTCGATGACCGTTTGACGAATCGTGTCCAGGTCAACGTCCGGATCATGCTGGGTCGATAGGACGACCGTGTCGATCCGTTGGGGTTGATTGGCTTCGTCATATTCAACCGTCACTTGAGCCTTAGCATCTGGCCGCAACCATTTGATTGTACCGGCCTTGCGCAATGCGGCGATTTTACGCATCAAGCGATGGCTTAATGCGATGGGCAGTGGCATCAATTCTGGGGTTTCGTTAATGGCATAGCCAAACATCATCCCTTGATCACCAGCACCGATTTGATCTAATGGGTCAGCATCGCCAGTCCGCGTCTCTAGTGAGTCATCGACCCCTTGCGCGATATCTGGTGATTGTTCATCCAATGAGACAAGGACGGCACAGTTGTCACCGTCAAAGCCGTATTGACCATCAACGTAGCCAATCGACTTGATCGTGTCACGCACGACCTTTTGAATATCAACATAGGCCTTGGTCGAAACTTCACCGAAGACCAGCACTAATCCAGTCGTCACCGAGGTTTCAACGGCGACCCGTGCTTGCGGATCCTGCGCCAACATGGCGTCGAGGATGGCGTCACTGATTTGGTCAGCAATCTTATCTGGATGACCCTCAGAGACTGATTCAGATGTAAATAAGTGTCTTTCACTCACAATAAATTCCCCCTTGATAATTTCGGTTACAAGGCATCTAAGCATCGTAAGTCGATAAAACTTACGTTACTTATCCTTTCGGGAACGGCTCATAACTATATAAGGTTATCACAATCACCGTTTTTTTTAAAGAATTCCGTGAAATTATTGACGCCGGCACCCCCGACCGGTACGATTAAAGCATTATCTTAATTAGAGAGTGTTGACAAAATGATTCGAATCGGAAAATTACATCTCAAACGCGATTACGTCGCTTTGGCCGTCTATGCCATTGCCCAGAGTATCATCAGTTGGTGGGCGGCGCTTGATTACGGCCGGTCATTTCAAACGGCGACCTTTTCAGCCGCGCAGCTCCCCCTGATTGGGTACACCTTAGCTGTCGCCGCGGCGGTCTTCATCATTTTAGACCGGCGCATCGCCCCACAGTGGAGTCTGATTGCCATTGGGATTACGGTCGCCTTAGCCTTCACCAATATCATCGCTAAGGAGTCAGAACTGCTCTATCTCTTACTGACTTGTAGCGCATGGTTGCTCATCATGGCCGTCCCCAGGTTTGGTATGCAAAACTACTTCGGTCTAGTCGTTTTCGGCGTCATCATGACTTACACGATTCCAGTGGCGGTCTTTGATTTGCAAAATAATTATTTGTCCACGACCTTCCTCTGGAAACTAGTGCCCATGTTAGCCAGTTACGTGTTCCTCTACGTCCCGAGCTTCAGCCATCAGCGTCAAATCAATCAGTTGATTTCCGCGATCACTGGCGCGCTACTGGTTATCACCATCTTTTTACAACCGTTGACCTGGCAGACGATCCTTGCAATTTTAATTACGATTGCCGTCTGGTTCAGCCAACAGTCGTATGGCCGCACACGCCGCCATTTGATGATCAATGTCGGGGTTCAGCTGATTTTGATGTTCTTACTGTATTGATTGAGGCCTTAAAAACGCACGGTCAGTCGCATCCGTTTGATGCCGCTGACCGTGCGTTTTAATTAGCTCAAGATTTCGTTTGTAAATTCTGAGTGAACTGCCGCCACTTTTCAATGACCGACTGTTTACTGAACCGCTGCGAAGAACGATAGGCGTTCTCCAAAAATTGCTCGTGAATCTCTGGGTGTTGCAAGTAGTGCCGGACCTTATCAGTGAGTTCATCGATGTCATCCGGGGTAATTAAGTAGCCATTGATGCCATCCTCGATAATATCATCTGGACCGTATGCAACGCGATACCCGATGACCGGAACACCGTAGCTTTCAGCTTCCATGGTGGCGAGTGAGAAGCCCTCTTCAATACTCGTGATTAGCGCGACACTCGCTTTCTGATATTCAGCCGCCAAATCTGGGAAAAAGCCGCGAATAAAGATGTGTTGCTCCAAATGATTCGTTTTGATGAACTGGCGCATCTGCCGTTCGACCTTGGCGCCATACCCGAACAAGTGTAACGTTAAGTCCGGAAATTCTGGCACTAACCGGCGAACCACTTCTAGCTGATGCATTAATTGCTTTTCTGGTGCATAACGCGCCACACTAATCATCCGCCGAGGCTCGCGACCATCGCGCTTGATCGGTTGCTCAGTCGTATAGCCGACCGGAATGACCGTGATTGGAGGCAAATTGTCAAAACGTGCAAGTAAATCACGTTTTTGATGTGCTGTTGAAACAATCATCTGGTCGAATCGATCTGGATGTTCCAAGACAAAACGGTAGACGCCTTTTAATGGGCCAGTGATTGGGTCCACGCCCACCCGAAATTGGGTGTTATGTAGAACTGAACAAACCCGTATCTCTGGTCGTGTGTTACTGAGTGCTTACCCTGTCTGGCGATTACGATCACAAAAATAAACATCATCTGCGCTAGCCAATTCATCAAAGAAGAACGTTTGCAATTCTTGTTCGGTCTCAAAAAAATAGTCCCGCTGATGATAGTCTTTTAATATGATCTGCCGTAAACTCGGTTCAGGCTTAGAGATATCGTACTGCTTAATGAGTTTAACTTGCCCGTGCGCATTGTAGTAAACTTCGGTATGAACTTCTTGATGCTTAACGAGAAAGCTAGTCCGACTTAAGAATCCGCGGTCATCATAAAATTCGCGCCGAATTTTGACATGCTGCATATCGAAGTAGTTCACGTAATCCAGCAGCTGAAAATCTGAATCGACAAAATGGGCGTACATCAGATAGTTGCCATCAGTATCAAAAATACGATAGTCATTCGCGTCGGTCACCCGCACCAACTTGAAATGGCAGGTTGCTTCCCAGTAGTGACGCCAATCATGGGTAATCGTTGTGACTGTTTCGGGCATGACTTCCTGAAAGAAATCATACATGCTAAAACACTGATTCTGTGCACCAAACCGCTTAGAATTGCCATCAAGCCGTGGATTATAGTTCACATAAACGCACTTGGCTGGTAGTCCAGCTTCCTTGAACAAGGATAAGCGATTCAACTGGGCCTTTTCAATTCCAGTGACCTTCTGACCTAGGCCTGTCCCCACAAAATAATACATTCGTTGTCATTCCCTTCACACATTAATGACGATTTTGAGTTACAAAGAGACATTTGTGAAAAATTGTGAACGCTACCACAACTTTTGCTTTTTAACTTACAGGTAATTGTTTACCACCTTATCCATTGTAACCGTATACTATTTTTATACTACCATACTTCATTCGAACTGACTACAGGCGATCACCCGTCCTTAAGCAAAAAGCGGCGCAAATTGGCTGAAATAACTCAGGGACATCCAATTGACCAAACGACTGGTATAGCCAATACTATCAGTTTACCGAACCCTTCCGATTGGTCCACTTTTCGGCTTTCTATTCACACACCCACTCAACTGATGAGCAATCATTTTACCCTTTAATAACTAATTTAATAGCTCAAAACAAACGCCAATTTTAAAATTAAACCCGCTTTGGCCGAAAAAAAGTCGCCTCAGTCATTAATCTGAAGCGACTTTTTTTAATTGACAATCATATCGCACCTTGTCCGATCAAGATGTGAATGTCGGTAACTTTAGACGGACCCACCAGTAAGTCCACATCACCCGTCAGGTACGGAAATCACCCAGCGTGCATCCGCACCTAACCACGTGAACTCACCTGTGCGCCACCACCTGCGCCACGGTCGCAATATCAGCTGGCGTTGTTCGACAACAGCCGCCAATGATCTGCGCACCCGCTGCCAGCCACTTAGGCACAAAGCTCGCGAACTGGTGACTTAAATCGGTTGGCTGCCAGGTCTTCGTGACTGGATCGTACTGGTCACCCGAATTGGGGTAAACAATCAGTGGCATCGTCACTGCTGCCCGCAACGTTTTCAAGGCGGGTTCGATATTTTCTAATGCGGTACAGTTGACCCCCACGGCCACCACGTTAGGTTGGGCTGCGACCCACTGTGCGGCGGCCGCTAAGGGGGTACCGTCACATAACGTTTGTGGATCGCGGATACTGAAACTGACCCAGTACGGTTGCTTTGGCCACCGGGTCGTCACCAGATCGACTAGTGCCTGAACTTCATCTAGTCGCGGCATTGTTTCTAGTGCTAAGACATCAACACCCGCATCAATCATTAATTCGAGTCGTTCCTGATGAAATGCCTGATAGGCCGCTGGAGATAGCTGATAATCGCCAGTGTACTCACTACCATCCGCGAGATAAGCCCCGTAAGGTCCAATACTGTCGGCAATCACAGCGCCAGTGGCCGCACTGGCATCCCGAGCATCGTGGGCCACAGTGACCGCCTTTTGAATCAGTTGCCGCGCCTGTTCAGCGGGAATCCCCGCCTGTTCAAAGGCTGGCACGTTGGCCTGATAGGTATTGGTCGTCATGATTTGCGCGCCAGCATCCAAGTAACTTTGGTGGACGGCTTGGATCGCTGCGGGGTGATCAAGCATCGCCGTTGCCGACCACAGCGCACTGTTGGTCGCCACGCCCCGTTTTTCCAATTCGGTAGCCATCGCGCCATCTGAGACGACTGGACCCTTAGTTAGTAAATCAGTTAATGAAATCATCCGAATGATTGTCTTCCTTTCTTGGCTGTAATTATGTTATTCTTAGAGCATTGCTGATTTTCTAATCATAGTCTAATCATATATATTCTGCAAGTAAGGAAGGCCGTAACATTATGTCAAAACAAACCCACCTTAGCCGCCAGATGGAATCGCGCCACGTGCTCATGATTTCGCTGGGCGGTGTGATTGGGACCGGACTATTTTTAAGTTCCGGTTATACGATTCATCAAGCCGGGCCGATTGGGACGCTGATTGCCTATACAATTGGCGCTGTACTGGTGTACCTGGTCATGTTGTGCCTGGGAGAACTCTCAGTCGCCATGCCCTATACCGGGGCCTTTCACGTGTATGCCAAAAAATACATCGGCCCCGGCACTGGTTTCACGGTGGCCATCTTGTATTGGCTGACGTGGACGATTGCCCTCGGTTCCGAATTCACTGCCGCTGGGCTCATCATGCAAACGTGGTTTCCGCACATCGCCACCTGGATCTGGAGCCTCGTCTTCATGGTCGTGATTTTTACGGTCAACGCGCTCTCCGTTCGGTGGTTCGCCGAAGCCGAATTTTGGTTTGCTAGTATCAAAGTAGTCGCCATCGTCGTCTTTATCGTGCTAGGTGCCCTAGCAATGATTGGCCTATTACCGCTGCACGGGCATGCCAGCGCACCGCTACTAACGAATTATACGCGCAACGGCTGGTTTCCAAACGGCTTTGGCGGCGTCTTCACCACCATGCTGACCGTCAACTTCGCCTTTTCAGGGACCGAGCTGATTGGGATCACGGCCGGCGAAACCAAGGACCCCGCCCACACGATTCCGACTGCCATCAAGACCACCCTTTGGCGCCTTATTATTTTCTTTGTCGGCAGTATGTTCGTGATGGCTGCGCTGATTCCATACAAACAAGCCGGCGTCACACAAAGTCCCTTCGTGCTCGTTTTTAAAGAAATTGGGATTCCGTATGCAGCCGACTTAATGAACTTCGTCGTGCTGACGGCGATTATGTCCGCGGCCAACTCGGGCTTGTACGCCTCGACGCGGATGTTGTGGTCACTGGCCAACGAAGGCACGATTCCGCAGGTCTTCAAAAAGACGACCAAACGCGACGTGCCGCTGGTCGCCCTGATCACCAGCATGTTGGGCGGTATCTTAGCCCTACTCTCCAGCGTTTATGCAGCCGGTTCAGTCTACCTGGTCCTCGTGTCAATCTCAGGTCTCGCGGTGGTCATCGTCTGGATGGCAATTGCCTTATCTGAAATCAACTTCCGCAAAGATTACCTCAAAAGCGGGCAATCGTTAGACAAGTTAGCCTATAAGACACCGGGTTATCCGGTCGTCCCGTGGCTCGCGTTCATTTTGAGTGGCTTGTCCTGTTTGCTGATTTGGTTCGACCCCAACCAGCGAATTGCCCTCTACTATACGGTGCCATTCGTGGCGATTTGCTACCTCGGCTATTACCTGAGCCGCAAGTTCAAACGGCATCCGGCCACAGATACGGAGAAGTAACGTGTCAATGACCGTGACGGCATGCGTACTGTCAGCCGAATTCAAGCTCTAGATTTGAATTAATGTTATCATACCAACCAAACGGCAGTCATTCTCATTGAGGAACGGCTGCCGTTTTTGCGTCGTTCAAAAGTAGCCTGCTCAGCACCACTGAAAACAGTGCGCGCTGGTCTTAAACTTGCTGTGATTGTCACGCCTGATCCGGCTTGTCGGCGCCGTAATTGGACGATGGCGGACACGCTCAGACAAACAGTCAGTCAGGGCCACGTGCTCACATCATTAACGCTCAGTTGCATCCGTAATCCAATCTTGAGAGACGTGGTCTTTTCCTATTAGCTCTAAGCAGCTTGCCAAATCAGATCTGTAAGGTGAACGACCTAACCACAGCGCGGCTCAGACAAGCAATCCGCGCGCACACTCACATCCGCCCGTATCCCCGCAATTTCAAATCAGGACGACTAATTGGTTATCACACGATAATCGAATTAATAAATAATTGACCCCGTATACTAGTGATTAATTATGCTATGATTAATTTAACAAGATTATGGGAGGGGTTTCAATGCATCCAGGATTATTACTCGTTAACTTAGGCTCCCCAGCATCCCCGACAACGCAGGATGTGAAAACGTACTTACAAGAATTCTTAAGTGACCCGAGCGTCATCGAAATGCCAGCTGCACTGTGGCAACCATTGCTTCGCGGCATCATCTTACCGACGCGTTCATGGCGCTCCGCGACCTTTTATCAAGATAGTTGGCTGCCGGCAGGGTCACCGCTGATCGTTTATAGTGAAAAAATCTGTGAACAGGTCCAAGCTGACCTCCCTGATTGGGACGTGCGGCTGGCGATGACGTACGGCCAACCAGACATTGGCGAGACGTTGCAGGCAATGGTGGCGGACGGCTGTGAACAACCGATCGTCCTGCCACTGTTTCCACAATACACGCAGAGTACCCATGGCGGCATTCACCGGCAAGTCGAAGCGACCGGTTTACCACATACGTTCATCGACCACTTCTACGATAACGCCACGTATATTCAACTACTCGCTGCCAAGGTCTGGGAAAGCTATCAGCAGCACGATTTTGATGCCGTCATTTTCAGCTATCACAGCATTCCGACAGCGATGGTGCGGCATGGCGACCCCTATCAAAAGGAGTGTGAAGCGACAACGGCGGCCGTCTTGGCGCAGCTGCCCGAATTACCGGCGGACAAGGTCGTCACCGCCTATCAATCCAAGTTTGGCCCGATGCCGTGGTTAAAACCCTACTTGCGCAATGAACTGATGCAACTCGTCGAACTTGGCAAACGCAACGTACTGATTGCGACCCCGTCATTTGTCGTCGACTGTCTGGAAACTTTAGAAGAGGACTATGTTCAAAATTACCAGACCTTCAAGTCCAGCGGCGGTGACCGGTTCGAACTCGTGCCACCAATGAATACAGACCCCCAATTCAGTCAGTTACTCGCTGATTTAGCGGTTCAAAAGTGGGAGGCGCGTGCCCATGCAACCACGTAGCCACCAGAGTTTGGAAGAAATCAATCAGAGTGTTGCCGTCCCCGACGTGCACCAGACCGCGTTTTGGCGTAAATTTCTCGCTTATAGCGGGCCCGGCGCGCTGGTCGCAGTCGGCTACATGGACCCGGGCAACTGGCTGACTTCGCTGGCAGGTGGCGGTCAGTTCCAGTATCGCCTACTGACGGTGTTGGCGCTGGCAATTATCGTCGCGATGTTCATGCAGGCGCTAGCCATCAAGTTAGGCGTCGTCGCTCGACAAGATTTAGCGCAAGCGATTGCGGCCAAGTTGCCGCGTCCCATTCGCTATGCGCTCTGGATACTGAACGAGGTCGCGATGATGGCGACTGATATGACTGGCGTGATCGGGACGGCGATCGCATTGAAACTATTATTTGGGTTGCCATTGTTAGCCGGAATTTTACTGACGATTGCGGACGTGCTCGTGGTTTTGCTATTTTTACGCTTTGGGATTCGACGCGTCGAATTCTTAGTCTTAGCCGCAATCATCAGTGTCGGCATCATTTTCGGGCTGGAAGTCGGTCGCGCGCACGTCCAAGTCGGTCAAGTGATGCTCGGGCTTGTTCCAAATAGCTTGATTATTAAAAATCATACCGCTCTCGTGCTCAGCCTCGGTATTTTAGGCGCAACCATCATGCCGCATAACTTATACTTACACTCGTCGCTCGCACAGAGTCGCCGTTACGATTATCACGACCCGCTACAAGTCAACGAGGCCTTACGTTTCGCTAACTGGGACTCGACGGTTCATTTGATTGCCGCTTTTCTCATCAATGCGCTACTACTCGTGCTCGGTGGGACCTTATTTTTCGGCCACACCACTGCACTGGCAAGTCTGCAAGCGGTCTTCAATGGGTTGAAAAATCCGGCCATCGTGGGTGCACTGGCGAGTCCGTTCATGAGCTGGCTCTTCGCACTCGCGCTACTCATCACCGGCCTGATTTCGTCGATCACCAGTACGCTCGCCGGCCAAATCGTCATGGAAGGTTACTTGCACATCCGCCTACCGCTCTGGCAACGGCGGCTATTGACCCGGGCGGTCACCTTGATTCCAATCTTGATCATTGGCTTTATGGTTGGCTTCAGTGATGCCGCGTTTGAAAACCTGATCATTTATGCGCAGGTTGCGCTCAGTGTCGCCCTGCCCTTCACCTTATTGCCGTTAGTCGCGTTAACGAATAATCGACAGCTGATGGGGTCGCACGTCAATCTCCCCGCTGTGACTTGGCTCGGCTATGGTTTGGCGGGAATTATTACGATTTTGAATGTTTATTTGGTTTATAGTTTGTTTTGAAACCGACTGCGCTGTGTGATAATGGTCATCGTGCAGCTAAAGATTGCCACGTTAAAAATCCGCGTTGGAGTGCCTGCTTCGGACACTTCAAACGCGGATTTTTAGTCGGCTTTCAATTTAACCATTTTAGCGGTTGCGGCGGTTTACTTTCTGAAGAAAAATATCAGCGATGCTTGGCCCGATCATTGACGCACGGGTTACTCACCAGTCGCAGCATTCCTCCGCTGAACTTCAGTCACAGATTGGAGATGCCTCAACAAGTCCAAGCTGCATGCAGATTAAACCCACAGCCAGCGTCAAGCGTCGAATCAGCATCGCATCGCTAGTGTCCTGCAACCCTACTTAAACAGTTGCCATCCCCAGCAGCGCCGCCAACGCCCCAACCAGGTTGGCCTGATTATGAAATTTGGCGGCCACGATTCGGGGTTGTGATAACGTATCTCGGATCATTGGCAATTGCTCGAGTAGTGCGTCGTACTGCTGCTGAATCATGGGAACCACACGCAGTTGGGCACTGATGCCACCACCGATTGCGACTACGTTCAGGTCCATTACGGCTTGAACGTTTAAAATAATCTGAGCCACTTGGCGGCCATAAGCATTGAACATTTCCAGCGCCTTTGGGTTACCAGCTGCCAACGCCGCAAACACTTGCCGACCGTCATGTTCATCTGGCAGCTGCAATTCATGCGCAATCGCACTGATCATCCCGACTGCTGAACCGGTCTGCCCGGTTATTTTGACGGGCGCAACCGTGCTGGCCGCTAACATCAGACTTAATTCGCCGGCCTGAAAATGACTGCCGCGATACAGCTGGTTATGAATGATCAAACCACCACCCACACCGGTACCGAGCACCAAGACTAGGCCATTTTGGCAGCCCTGCAAACTGCCACGCCAATTTTCAGCGAGGGCCGCCGCCTTACCGTCATTTTCCACGGCGACTGGCAACTGATACCGCATCGCTAGGGTTTGTTGTAAGGGGCATTGGTCCAAAAACGGCAACGCCCCGCCATGATAAACGATGCCAGTCTGCGGATCGACTTGGCCTGGAACACTAACTGCAATGCCCGCAATCTGACCGACGTACTGGTCAGCGATGGTAAACAGCTGTTGCCAAAATGCAGCCAAGTCCTGGGCCATCGGGACGCTGGTGGCCGGCTGAATCTGACCCCCATTTGCATCGAGTAGTCCGGCCTTTAAGTTCGTGCCACCAATGTCAAAACACAGGTATTGATTAGTCACGTGAATCACCCGCCACGTTTGCCTGGGTGCGATGCACATGCAGATAGTGCCCGACTGCGTAAATGGCAATGCAGATGAAGGCGACACCACTGAGCACCATCATGCCACGCGGTGTGCCATGACCAACCGCGCCAGCCAAGGCATCCATAATCGTTGGCGAGATAAAACACCCGATATTGACGAGCACTAAGACGATCGTCGTCGCCAGATTCAACGACTGTTCGGGTGCGGCCCAATCCAGCCAGTTATACAAGTACGGGACGCCGAGGCCAAAACCAAAGCCTAAAATAACGACGGCAATAAACAGAAAGATGATGTTAGTCGCCACCGCAATCAGCAAGAATCCAGCGGCCACGAGGACAAAGCCTAACGGGAAGATGCGGTCGTGTAAGCGTTTGAAAAAGAAGCCAAAACTGGCACCGATTGGGATACTGACCAAGGTCGATAAACCGGCAATCAACGCAGCAGTACTGGCATTTCCGAGTCCTTCATTGACGATCAGACTGGGTAATTCGTAGGAAAATGGCATATAGAACGTAAACACTAAAAACATCAAAATAGAAATAACAACTACCGGCCGATTGATTTGGTGACTTCCGGTCGCTTTTGTTTCAGTCTGGTTGGTCTGACGAGCGGCCGCCGCGTGTGGTAGTGGCACAAACAGCGCAAATAGAATCAGAACTGGGATCACCAACAAATAAATCGCAAAGGCCGCGTGCCAGCTGATGGTCACTAAGTAACTCACTATGAACGACGCAATCGCCGCACCAACACTGCCCATCACATTTTGGTAGCCAATCATCCGCGCTAGCTCATCCTCATCCCGTTTGTAGAATTGCGGAATCAAGCTGACCGCTAACGAGTTGAACAACCCAATGCCCAGGCCAATCAGAAAACGTGAAATCAGAATTGGCACATAAGCACTCGCATACATCGGAAAAGTCCCGGCAATCAAGGTCACTAACAGGCCGATGATAATCGTCGCTTTTTCATGGAACCACCGCACCATGAACGGACTGATCAGCAAACCGGCGACGATACCAAAATTAGGAATCGTCGATAACGTCTGCACCCCGGCTGCCTGTACCCCTTTGAACGCGTGATACATCAACGGTAAGGCCGATGCAATCTGTGGCGCCATCATCAAAAATAGCGAGATTGACAGCAGTGAGGCCTTGAAAATAAATCGATCTTGTTTTGCTTTCATGGTCGTCGCCTCCTATTTACTCAGATGAGCGTTCAAAAAGGCCATTTCATCATCCGTCGCCTGCTTGGCAATGTCATCTTTTTGACTGACTAAAAAGACGTGCCCGCGCGGATGTTTTTCGTCGCCATACATTTTGAAGACGTGCTCGATCCCTTTCGCAGTCAGGAAGCCATCAAGTTTGGCCGAATTATTGCGAATGAAGTCTTCCGTCGCCGTACAAATGAAGGTCGGCAAGTAGTTCGCTTGAATATACCGTTCGGCTTCGATTTGATCGCGTTGCTTCTGAATCGCTTCCGGCGTGAAGTAAGCAGCCACGGCCCCCGTGACCATTCCTTCGTCGAGTGGAAAGGCGGCGGCACTGTTCAACACGACGGCCCGAAAATGCAAATCCGTCAGCTGATAGCCAAATAAATCGCGATAGTCCGGATTGGTCAAAATGGCGGCATACTGTTCAGCCATCTGACCACCGGCACTATCACCCAATAGGAAGACATTATTCCGGTCCAATCCATATTCATCGGCATGGTCGGCCACCCAATGGATATAACGATCGACATCATCCAATTCGTCAGGGAAAACAGCATCCGGCGCTAAGCGATAATTGGGATTGACGAATGCAAAGCCCCGTTGTGCCCAGTTTAACCCGTAAAATTGATAGGTTTCCTTCGTCCCATAGCACCAGCCGCCACCGTGAATATTAATAATCACGGGTAAGGGCCGCGGTGCATCCGTCGGGCGATACAAGTCGAGTAAGTGCCACTTTGGGTCGGGACCGTAACTCAGGTCGTCTAACCGTTCAACACCGGCGACTTCTCGTGGCAAACCGGCATCACGTGCATCATCATTGGTTTTAAACGCGGTCCGTAATTCAATAATTGCTTGCTTTAAGTCTTTTTCAGTCATTGTAAGCGCCTCCATTAATTACCTTTATCATAAAAGAACGACTCACCAGTTGATAGTGCGAAATCAACCAATTAGTCGTTCAATCTTAGCTTGTTTGTGGTTCGTTGCTTGAGTGCCTTCTCGTGATAGTCACCAATCTTTACGCTTCACTGCTGGCTGGTCCGCCTTCGCCGTCGACGCGGATGCCAAGTTTGCCTCCCCTTAAAAATTACAGCAGCGGGCTAATGATGGACCACCACCCTGCGCAATTGTTAACCTGCTAGTTCACTGATGCCGGAGTCTAATCCCAAGTATGTTTCGTTTTATAAATTTCGGCAGCGGACTGATGATACACCATTTGGAAGGCGCGATTGAGTGCCCGCGTGCTGGCAAAGCCGTTCATCGAGGCAATCGTCGTCAGGTTGCCCCTCTCACCAAGCAAGTCTTCATACGCATGTTGCGCTCGGACCAGGTTGACGTATTGGCCGACCGTCATGGCCATCTGCTTTTTGAAAAATCGCGTCAGATATTCCTTGGTGACGTTGATTTGTTGGGCCACGTCCGTTAAGCTGATGGGCTCGGTGTAATGCTGGGCCACGTAGGTACTGATCTTCTGGATGCGTTCGACTGCCAGAGCGTCCTTGCCGTACATCACCCCAGTGCTGACTTTGGCGCTGGTAAAATAAGTTAAAAGTTCTGATAAGATTTGCGCCGTTTCAGCTTCCAGTCGTAAATTAGTCACCGCACTCGGCCGTTGCAAGGCCAAATAAAGCTGATCAAAATGTCCTTGCAGGTTCAGATACATCGCTTGTTGCGCACTGGTAAACTGGTGTGGGTCGTTGACTGCGATAATTTCGGTCTCAATCTTAGGATAAAGTCGCCGCACGTAGTCGTAGGGATAAATGACCGATAGTGCCCGGCTTTCGGGCGTATTATGCGTGTGGACGCTGTGAATCAGTTGCGAATTCACGACTAATAATTGCCCGGCGGAGGTACGAAAATGTTGCCCGTTGATCGTAAAATCATCGATATGGCCGCTGATGGTATAGGACAGTTCAATCCCTTGATGCCAATGCGCCGCGATCTCACTGGGCGCATGCTGACCATGATAATGAATCCATGCTGACAAGGGTTGCGTCCGCGTAACGATTTCATGTTGAAAATTAGTTGCCAAATCAGTCACCATCCTTAAAGTGTCACGGTCGTTGTTAACGATTTCATTATTTCTGATTGTTGCTGCCGATTTCATTGTTATGTAACCTGATATTCAGCGGCCATTAATTGGACGCACTTGCAAATATGAACGGTTGGGATGCTGAATCTTAACCAGCAAGTCCCCCTGCTATGGTAAAATAAAAACCGTGACTATCGCAAGGATAATCACGGCATGAAACGAATTGGCTTGAATATACGTGCTATATATTACTTCGTTTCATACCCATTATAACAGATAAAAGTTACGATGGCTTTTCATAGTGGTTACAAACCAAAATTTTTGCAACCAATGATTACCAGAATAAAACATTTCGTATTTTGATATACATAGCGTAGAAAGGAAGCATTTCAATGGTAAAAATTGCAGTTCTATCCGACGTCCACGGGAACGCAACCGCGCTGGAGGCCGTCCTGGCAGATGCCCGCGCGCAACAAGTCGATGAATATTGGACGGTTGGCGACATGACCGTTAGAGGCCCGGAATCCGAGCGTGTTCTCAGCTTACTGGATACCGTCGCTCCCACCGCTTACGTCCTCGGCAATCACGAAGAAAACTACCAAAAAGTCCTGACGGCAAATCCAAACACCTTCACGAAACCTAAACAAGTCATGGCAACGGTGCTGACGGCATTTGACCGTCGCCAATTAAGTCCGGAACACTTTGAAAGGTGTCTTCACTTACCAATGACAGTTACTAAACAGGTCGGCCCCTTAACAATTCGGCTCCAACACGTGCTGCCAACTGTGGCGAGTGGCCACGCATTGGCACCAACTGCAAGTCAAGCCAATTTTGACGAAGCAACGACCGGTGATGTTGACACTGTGATCTATGCCCACACCCATACGCCCATCATGCGCTATGGCACCGGCGGCAAGTTGATTTTGAACGCGGGCACGGTCGGCTTACCAACTGCCCTTAATCCCAACTTACGACAGCCGCGAGCGAGCTACTTAGTCTTGACTATCGATGCGAGTGGCTTACAACAGATCGACTACCGCTCCGTTGATTTTGATTGGCAACAAGCCATCACCATCGCTCATCAGGCCCACCTGCCCTACGTGGAGTTTTACGAACAAACCTTACGAACCAATGCTTACCAGTACGCCCCAAGTGCAGTCGCGGCCTACAACACGCAGCACGATATGGCTCAAGAAGCTCGCAAAATTCTGCTCGAAAACCGTCGCTGAAAATCTGCTAAGAATCGGGAACAAATAGTTTCATTTTTCTGAAAATTCTGTATACTTTTAAAAGTTGATTACTACTCAACGTGGTAATCGCTGTTCAAGAGAGGAGCCAGAATTATGTATTTCAAACGAGCGACCCTTGATGATTTAGACCAAATCATCGATATTCTAAGTGACGGCCGGAACCAACTCGCCGAAGCTGGTGTGAACCAGTGGCAAGGTGACTACCCGTCGCGCAAACAGATTACAGCGGACATTATGCAAGGTTCAGCCTACTTATTTAACGCAGACGACAATGCTACGGTTGGCGCCGTCGCAGTTGTCCCCTCACCGGATGAAACTTACGATACGGCCAACGCCAACTGGCTAAACACGACGGACCCGTACGTTGTTATTCACCGCGTCGCCATTCACTCCAGTCATGCTGGTCATGGTTACGCCACTCAATTATTCGAAAAAATCATCGCCCACATTGCGGCGGAACATCCCGAAATCAAAAGTATTCGCATCGACACCCACGCGGACAATCTTGCCATGCAACATCTGATTGCCAAGATGAACTTCGAGCGCGTTGGTGACATGGTCGGCGTCTACCACGTTGATGATGTCTGCTACGTTTACGAAAAATTGCTTTAGGCGATATTGATTTAACTAAACTTCCAAACTTGACTGTCCAGTCAGTGTTCGGAAGTTTTTTTGCATGCTGGTTGAAATCGGTCGCGTCGTGCGCGGCGCCGTTAAAACCCGTGGTCACACACTATCCCCAGACACGCGGGTTGCATCACGACCACTATAGATGATGTCGTGGATAGGAATTGCCATATCCACGTTGCTTCACCGTGCCAATAAAGTCGCCAACGCCGCATAACGTCGTGTCCAATCAATGAGTTGTAGTGGCTGACAAGGTTGTTGGAGCAACCAATCCAGCTGTGCTTGACGTACGGGTCGATCCAAAAAGACATAGATCCGCGGCGCGACAAAATTAGTGAATTGCTGCTGCAATTGAGCCAATGGAATATTCGGCAGCGTCGTGAAGGCCGTAATCGGTAACGCCACGCCCTGTGCAACGTCCTTAAAATAAGCCGCCGTCACATCTGGCGAATCATGTTGAATCAGCGCTCCGACCAGCACTAATTGGTCTGGTGGCAACTGTAGTCCCTTATCACAGCGCAAGTACAACCGAATCCCGCCATTGGGGCCGGAAGTATAAACGAAGGCTTGAAATGGTTCGCTGAAAAAGCGTCGGCGATACTCCAACAATTTCGAACCATCAATGATTGCTTGAGTTGGCTCCGGGTGCAATGAAAATAGCAATGTCGGTCGATCATGTAAATAGAAATCTGCAACCGTGGACATCTGATCCTTCCTCTCTAGATTATTAGGCTTAGTATACCGTAATTTGAGCACCACAGCCACTGACAAGGTTCACTAATAATACGAACAATATCATTGTTTTTAGGATATTAAGTTCTTTATTTCATGCCATATAATGGATTTTATTGATATGTAGCGGTATATTATTCATATATCCGAATGTATCGTGTTGGTGGTTCAATTAACTGACCATCATCGATAGTTTGTCATCAGTCGGCGTCTACAGCAAAGATTCTGCCATTCGTCCCGATTACATGACGTTTCAAATGCTCGGTTCACTCAAAATCACCTAGATTGGAGTCATTAACGTGCAGCAATATCAATTACGCTTAGGCCCACTCACCCGCAATTTGCCATTAATTCAAATCGCACCAAACACGCGCATTGCCTCGTTCGTTTTGCTTGGTGATGTGGAACTAACTCAGTACGCCGCTCAACAATTGGCACAGCGACTGACACACACCCCATTTGATTATCTGGTCACGATGGAGAGCAAAGGCATTCCTTTAGCGCAGGCTCTGAGCCAATTGACCCACCATCCCCGCTTCATCGTGCTGCGCAAATCGGTCAAGCCGTACATGGCGCACCCCCATACGATAGCGGTGACGGCCATCACAACCCACACGCCGCAGCAGCTCGTCTTAGATGACGCGGACGCCACTCTCCTTCGCGGCAAACGCGTCGTAATCGTTGATGACGTCATCAGCACGGGTGGCTCACTGGAAGCTGCCAATCGCCTGCTACAACAAGTCGGCGCACAAGTTGTGGCCCAGACGGCGATTCTGGCAGAAGGTGCAGCTGGCACACGAACAGACATTGAATTTTTGGCTAAATTGCCACTGTTTGATGGAAATAGCTCAGAATAATATAACTAGTAGTAGCGAACCGCGCCGCAGAAACAGATTTAACGGTAATTTTGTAGCCATTTTTGGCTTTATCGGTATTGTATGACCATTTGGACCGGTTAATTATAAATTCGTTTATACGGCAATTTTGAGCCGAATTCGTGCGATTCGTTAAATCTTGAGAAGCGATCATTTTTCAATGGCAATGCTAATTCAACTAAAATAATAATCACGCATACTTTCATGGATGGTATTTTAGACAATTGACCGTCATCGACTAATGAATCTACTTGCAATGACCTGTCAGTCTGGTATGCTAAACCCAAGTTGATGTAAAACCTCAATTTTGCGATTTTGGATTGTTGATTTGACGGGATTTGTTTAGTCTGTTCCCCGTGTATGCGGGGGTGATCCCATTGGGCAGTTCGCTGGTTTAACATCTCAATACTGTTCCCCGTGTATGCGGGGGTGATCCCAATATGATAAGGTCGACAACTACCGCCACGTCTGTTCCCCGTGTATGCGGGGTGATCCTGACTGATGTACGAGGTATCAAGCGAATTGTTACTGTTCCCCGTGTATGCGGGGGTGATCCCTTGTCCAATCAATAAACCTATCGTATCAGTTTCTGTTCCCCGTGTATGCGGGGGTGATCCTGGAGGACAAATAGCCTCACTGTTGCTTGGCCGCCTGTTCCCCGTGTATGCGGGGGTGATCCTGAGTGACGGTAAATTAAACCGCGCAACTATCACTGTTCCCCGTGTATGCGGGGGTGATCCTATCAGCGCTAACTAATGCAAACCGCTGCTTGGCTGTTCCCCGTGTATGCGGGGGTGATCCTGTAAGGGTCGTCAGTTTGTGAATAATCTATCACTGTTCCCCGTGTATGCGGGGGTGATCCCCAAATTTCGCCAACCATTGCGACGATTGCTCGCCTATCCCCCGTGTATACGAGGATTATCCTGACATTTATTTCATTGCACAAGATTCGAGAATCTGTTTCCCGCGTGTGTAGGGGTGATTCTAAGATGGAAAAAGTGCTTCATATCCTATAGTTGTTCCCCGGGCATGGGGGTAATCCCTAAAAGCCCGCGCTATTAACGAAAACATTACCGGCTCTGTTCCGATACTTCATAAAGATTCTATCAACTCCACTTGACGGGGAGCCCGATTACCCCTGGTCGCCTCACCTCTCACAGTCATTCGCAAACTCGGCGCAAGGTAATTTAGAATCCAGAGCAAAAAAAAACGCCATATCCGAAGATATGACGTTTTTTTAAGTATCGAAAGCTATTCAAGATAGCTTATTGATACCGGCGATCGGGGTCGAACCGATACTCCCTCAACGGGAACTGGATTTTGAGTCCAGCGCGTCTGCCAATTCCGCCACGCCGGCAAAATAAAATGGGTGAAACTTACTGATCAGGATTATAACCTTTTCAGGAAAGGCGGTAACCGGATTTGAACCGGTGATGAAGGTTTTGCAGACCTCTGCCTTACCACTTGGCTATACCGCCATCATTTATTGCCCAAACCCAACTGGGTTAGCTGGATTCGAACCAGCGCATGATGGAGTCAAAGTCCATTGCCTTACCACTTGGCTATAACCCAATCAAAGGGCGGTAGGTGGGAATCGAACCCACGCGTGCCGGAGCCACAATCCGGTGCGTTAACCACTTCGCCACTACCGCCATCATGGCAGGGATAGTAGGAGTTGAACCCACACCGACGGTTTTGGAGACCGTTGTTCTACCATTAAACTATATCCCTATAAAGAATGGAGGGGAGTGGATTCGAACCACCGAACCCGAAGGAGCGGATTTACAGTCCGCCGCGTTTAGCCAGACTTCGCTACCCCTCCATAAATGGCGCGGGACGGAATCGAACCGCCGACACATGGAGCTTCAATCCATTGCTCTACCGACTGAGCTACCGAGCCATATCATTCTTCATGATGGAGTTTATTAAATTATTGATGAATAAATTCTCATCAGATGGAGGATACAGGGCTCGAACCTGTGACCCTCTGCTTGTAAGGCAGACGCTCTCCCAACTGAGCTAATCCTCCATAATGACCCCTACGGGATTCGAACCCATGTTACTGCCGTGAAAGGGCAGTGTCTTAAACCACTTGACCAAGGGGTCATATTTATATATCTAACTAACGGAGAGTAAGGGATTCGAACCCTTGAAACAGGTATAACCCGTTTACAGCATTTCCAATGCTGCTCCTTCAGCCACTCGGACAACTCTCCATGGCTTACCGTAGATAACTCCGACAGGCGGGCTCGAACCGTCGACATCTTGATTAACAGTCAAGT
>NZ_JAGYGU010000033.1:0-33879 GCF_018991255.1 Lactiplantibacillus sp. 30.2.29
ACGCGCATCGGATTACGAACAGTAAGCCAAACAATTGGCACGTTTGAATCATCATTCACACCAAATTGGCCAACGTCATACGAGCTTAATCGAATTATTCACTGTTCATGTATGGGTCATCCGGTTGATGGATCTCCCATTTTATCACGATTCAGTCTGCAACACCTGCCAGGTTGTTCTGACGATAGTGTTCAGCCGCGACTAATGCTATGTAAAACAAAAGTTTGAGGCTTGCACCTCAAACTTTCAGTCATTATTTAGATATGCGTTGGGTAACCCATCGCTTCATCCGCGGCTTCTTGAACAACTTCACCTAAGGTTGGGTGTGGATGAATCGTCAAAGCAAGGTCTTCAACGTTCATACCACCATTGACCGCAACACTCAGTTCAGAAATCAAGTCACTTGCACCAGGACCGGCAATTTGAGCGCCGACGATGGTTCCTTCATCCTTGGTACTTACCAAGCGGAAGAACCCGTCCATCGAGTTCAATGAGATGGCCCGACCATTCCCAGCAAATGGGAATTTCGATGTTTTGACTTGTAAGCCAGCTGCTTCAGCATCCGCCTTCGTCATTCCGACCGTTGCCAATTCAGGATCTGTAAAGCAGACCGCTGGAATCGAAACGTAGTCATTGGCTGTCTTCTTGCCGCTAATGGCACCGGCAGCGACTTTTGCTTCTGCAAAGGCCTTGTGTGCTAAGGCAGCACCAGCAACGATGTCACCAACGGCATAAATGTCTTCAGCAGCAGTCCGGCCTTGTTCGTCGACTTCGATCAAGCCCCGTTTTGTGAGCTTAACATCCGTGTATTCCAAGCCCATGTCATCGGTATTTGGCCGCCGACCAACGGTAACCATCACGTAATCAGCGTGAATCTCAGTTTCCTTACCGTCGACAGCGTACGTCACCGTTACACCGCTATCATCTTGTTCAGAGTTCTTAGCCATCGCATTAGTGATGACGTCGACCCCTTTCTTCTTAAAGCTATTCAAGACAAGCTTGACCATATCCTTTTCGAAGTTTGGCAAGATTTGTGGGGTACCTTCAAGAATCGTCACATGGGCACCAAGGTTGGCATAAGCACCGGCTAATTCAGAGCCAATGTAACCCCCACCGATAACAACTAATTCTTTTGGTACTTCTGGTAAGTTCAAACCGCCAGTAGAATCGACTACTCGACCACTGAATTTAAACCCAGGAATTTCAACTGGGCGTGAACCCGTTGCAATAATCAAATGTTTAAACTTGTACGTTTGTCCAGTATGGTCACCATTCATGACCCGCAACGTATGGTTATCGTGCATGTAAGCTTCACCACGGACAACTTCTACTTTGTGCTTTTTAAGCAACATTTCGACCCCACCGGTTAGACGGTCCACCACTTGATGGTCCTTCCAATCCTGAGTGACCTTGAAGTCCAAGATTGGGTCTTGGATGTTCTTGATTCCAAAAATCTTGCTATCCTTAGCTTCTTGGAACCGATGTCCAGCGCTGATCAAAGCCTTTGATGGAATACAGCCAACGTTAAGGCAGACACCACCGATATATTCCTTTTCAACCACGGTGACTTTTTGGCCGAGTTCCGCGGCCCGAATCGCAGCGACGTAACCCCCAGGGCCTGCGCCGATGATCATTGTATCGCGTTCTTCAGCAAAATCTCCTACAACCATTCTGACCTCATCCTTCCATCAAAAG
This sequence comes from Lactiplantibacillus sp. 30.2.29, assembly GCF_018991255.1. Lineage (NCBI taxonomy): Bacteria > Bacillati > Bacillota > Bacilli > Lactobacillales > Lactobacillaceae > Lactiplantibacillus > Lactiplantibacillus sp. 30.2.29. Next base: position 1,696 of record NZ_JAGYGU010000033.1, read on the forward strand.
TAATTCTGGATCATGTAGCAATTGTTTCAATAAGTTCATGGCCCGTTGTGCAGTCGCCCCATCGATCAAACGGTGATCAAAACTGAGTGACAACTTCTGCATCTTACCAACCACGATTTCACCGTCGTCATTGACGTATGGTTCTTTACCAATCCGGCCGACCCCGAGGATCGCAACTTCTGGCTGGTTGATAACTGGCGTGAACCAGCCGCCACCAATTGACCCAATATTACTGATCGTAATCGAACCACCGCTCATTTCGTTGGCCTTCAACTTACCGTCGTATGCTTTTTGCGTATTGTCGGTAATTTCCTTGGCAATTGCAAAGAGTCCTTTGCCTTCAGCATGCTTGATATTTGGTACTAACAAGCCACGGTCGGTGTCGGTCGCAATCCCAATGTTGAAGTAGTGCTTGTAAACGATTTCCTTATTAGCATCGTCAATTGATGCATTTAATTCTGGGAATTGTTGTAGCACTGCAACTAAGGCTTTAACGAAGTATGGCAAGAAGGTCAAATGAATATCGCGATCTAACGCAATTTGCTTGTACTTCTTCCGATGAGCCATCAAGGCACTCACTTCGACTTCATCAAATAAGGTAACATGTGGCGCCGTATGCTTACTGTTGACCATCGCTTTAGAAATTGCTTTCCGAATTGGGGTCATCTTTTCGCGAGTTTCTAATTCTGGTGTATCTGAAACGTACGGTTTAACAGGCGTTGGTGCTGGTGCTGCTGATTCTGCGGGTGCAGTTTCGGCAGGAGCCGCTGCTGGCTTAGCACCAGTAGCCGTTGGTGCGCCAGTGTAATTATCAATATCTTGCTTCGTGATTTGACCGTGAGCACCAGTTGGGGTCACCAAGGTAATATCAATATCTTTATCACGCGCATATTGACGAACAGATGGCATTGCCAAGACCCGTTTGTTAGGATCTCCAGCAGCCGGGGTGCCAGTTGGTTGCGCTGGTGCTGCTGATTCAGCAGGGGCCGAACTAGTGTCTGCAGTAGGGGCAGCTTCAGCCGCTGCTGGTTCATCCGCTTTAGCAGCGGGTGCCGCATCGCCAGAACCGTCATCGATTGTTACGATAACGTCACCAATCTTGGCAGTTTCACCTTCTGGAACTAAAATATCGATCACTTTACCACTCACTGGAGAAGGTAATTCCTCCACTGATTTATCATTTTGAATTTCAACTAGAGAATCGTCTTCTTTGACTTCATCACCAGGTTTTACGAGCCATGATGCAATTTCGCCTTCTTCAAGGCCTTCACCAAGCTCTGGTAATTTAAACTCGTAAGCCATTGGATAACTTCCTTTCCTGACAGTCTCAGGTGACTGTTTTTCGATGTCGCGTCTTGCTTAGTAGTTCAAGATTTCGCGGGTCTTTGCTTCAATTTCGTCTTCAGCAGGTAGCCAATCGTCTTCAGCTAACCCGAATGGATAAACCGTATCAGGAGCGTAAACACGGCCGACTGGCGCACTCAAGTATAAGGCGCCCTTTTCAGCAATCAGCGAAGCAACGTTGGCTGCGATCCCAGCTTGACGCTGTGCTTCTTGAATAGCAACAGCGCGACCCGTCTTTTGAACGGATTTTAGAATTGTTTCTTCATCTAAAGGAGACAAAGTCCGTAAGTCGACCACTTCAACTGAAATGCCTTCTTTTTCAAGCTTTTCAGCAACCTTGAGTGATTGATTAACTTGAGCACTGTAAGCAATTAAGGAAATGTCCGTTCCTTCACGAACAACATTAGCTTTATCTAACGGTACTGTGTAGGCTTCATCAGGAATATCCGCCTTCATTGACCGGTATAACTTCAAGTTTTCCAAGAAGAAGACGGGGTCATTGTTACGGATTGATGAAATCAATAAGCCCTTGGCATCATATGGATTAGATGGTGTGACCACCCGTAATCCTGGGATTTGAGCCAGGTAGCCTTCCAATGAATCCGCATGCATTTCTGGAGTGTGCGTCCCACCACCATATGGTGAACGGATGGTGATTGGCATGTGCCGAGTGCCGCCAGTCCGGAAACGTTCCCGTGACATCTGGCCGGCAATTGAATCTAAGGTTTCAAAAATGAACCCAAGGAATTGAATTTCAGGAATTGGCCGGAATCCTTCTAAGGCTAGCCCAATTGATAAGCCGCCAATACCAGATTCTGCTAAAGGAGTATCGAAAACCCGATCTTCGCCGAATTCGGCTTGGAGGCCATCGGTTGCCCGGAAAACCCCACCGTTTTTACCAACATCTTCACCAAAAACCAAGGTCTTTTCGTCCGACCCGAGTTCTAATCGAAGTGCATCGGTGATCGCTTGGATATACGTTTTCTTTGACATGTTACTTCGACTCCTTTGCTTGGAATTCCGTAATTTGTTGTTGAATGTTTTGTGGTTGTTCTTCAAAGACATTCCCCAAGAATTCGGTCATTTTTTGCTTTGGTGCTTCATCCGCTTGTTTTACAGCGGCTTTAATATCTTCTTTAACTTGTTCAACGTATTCGTTTTCTTGATCTTCAGACCAAACACCTTGATCAGTCAGATACTTGCGGTAACGAATCAATGGATCATTATCGAACCATGGTTGTTCTTCGTCCTTAGTCCGGTAACGCTTAGGATCATCACCCGCGTTAGTATGTGGTCCAAAACGATAAGTCAAGGTTTCAATCATCACTGGGCCATTACCGGCAGCGGCGTATTCACGTGCTGCTTTGGTGACTTCGTAAACTGCCAAGAAGTCCATCCCATCAACTTGAACACTCGGGATACCCGCAGCAACTGCTTTTTGTGCCAAGGTCTTGGCAGCAGTTTGTTTGCGACGTGGCACTGAAATCGCGTAACCGTTATTTTGAACAATGAATACTGCAGGTGCTTGGAAGGCGCCGGCAAAGTTCATGCCTTCATAGAAGTCCCCTTGCGACGTCCCACCATCACCGGTGTAAGTGTAGGCAACTTTGTCTTCCGTACCATTCTTCTTGATACCAAGCGCAACCCCAGCAGCTTGAACATACTGAGCACCAATGATGATCTGTGGTGGCATCGCATGGAAATCTTCTGGATATTCGTTGCCAAGTACGTGACCCCGTGACCATAAGAAGGCTTTGTATACGGGGAGCCCGTGTTGAATCAACTGTGGGATATCACGATAGGCTGGCATTAACACGTCAGTCTTCTTCATCGCAGAATTGCTACCCATTTCACTGGCTTCTTGACCTTCCGTTGGTGCATAGAAACCCAACCGGCCTTGCCGTGTCAAAGCATTCGAACGTTGGTGTAACGTCCGTTCCCATAACATTAGTTTAAAGAATTCAACAAGTTGCTCGTTTGAATATTTAGAGACAATTTCTGGTTTGATTACTTTAGCTTGACCATCCATCACCTGCACGGGTTCAAAGTCTTTCCCAAGTGCATCCCGGATCGCACCAAAATCAACAATTGGTTTTTCGTTGTCCATAAATGACACATCCCTTTCATGAACGTACGAACGAGCACGATATGCCGCGTTCGTAATCGTTTTCATAATTACAAGTCTAATTTACCATTGCATTTCATCTTTTGCAAGCCCTTCCAAAGAGCGTGGAACCGGCTTTTTTTTGTAAGATGATTGTGAACTATTTAATTTGTTAGTTTTTTTGTTTTCATTTTTTTCATAGGTGACGCTACTTTTTAATTGTCGTGTATGCTAAACTAAATACTAAGTGTAAATTGCGCGATCTTAATTTTGGAGGTAATTGAAATTGATTAAAATGCGCGACATTATCCGCGAAGGTAATCACACGTTACGCGCGGAAGCAAAACCCGTTAAATTCCCATTAAGTGAAGCTGACCAAAAGTTGGCGCGCGACATGATGGAATACTTAGAAAACAGCCAAGACCCTGAATTGGTCAAAAAATATGGTCTACGTGCCGGTGTTGGTTTAGCTGCGCCGCAAGTTGACGTCTCTGAACAAATGGCGGCAGTGCTTGTTCCTAGTGAAAACGAAGATGACGAACCAGTCTTCAAGGACGTCATCATCAACCCTGTCATCATTAGCCATTCAGTTCAACCCGGGGCGTTAACTGAGGGTGAAGGCTGCTTATCCGTTGACCGGGATATCTCCGGCTACGTGATTCGCCACGACCGGATCACACTTCGTTACTATAATATGGCCGGTGAGCAGAAGAAAATTCGCCTGAAGAACTATCCGGCAATCGTCTGCCAGCACGAAATCGACCATTTGCATGGGATTTTATTCTACGACCACATCAATGAAGCAAACCCCTTTGCAGCTGACGATGACTTAGTACTCATTTCTTAATGAGTGTGTTAAAAAAGCAGTCCTGAGTGTGATCAGGACTGCTTTTTTGCTGTACTCGGATCTAATCGGCGTAGATCCTCTAAATATTCTAATGTCGCTTCATTCATTAAATACGCAATGTCCAAGTGCAATTGACCACTACGCAGCCAGGCATCAGTAACCCGTAACGCTGGCCCAGCATTTTGAAACGCCACCACTTGATTGTTCTTAGCATAAACTTGTAATTGATTGTTAAACAACCGACGAACTTCTGGCAAATCGGCGGCAACCATCCCTGGTGCATCCAGTACGTACTCGAATGCCATCACGCCCCGGCCCCAGACATCTGCGACCGGTGTCGAATGGATTGCACCAGCCACCTCCTGCACAGTCATCGTATTTGCCAGCACCTTAAAAGCCGCTGCCATGGCCTGATCCGCGACGCGTTGACCACCCCGTCTGATTTTCAAAGCTGCACGTTTCAAGACTTGGCGGCGCAAGACTTCATAAACAATCACTGCAATCAGCACGCCACCAATAATTGTTAGCCACGTTTGCATCCCGACACCTCGATTCTTTTTTGTATATTCGTTCACAATTTTAGGAATTTTCAATCTTTTTGCTTATGTTTAGCATAGCATGTTTCATAAAAAAATTTTCTTTTTGTCACTTCAATTTTGTAGAAAGTTAACATTGTATACACCCATCTGAAATTATGCTAAAATGTAAGATAATTGTTGTGTTTACACAACCTGGTGTACGGATCAAACTTTTATTTTTGCTATCTATTCAGATCACTTCGCATCTGAATAAATCTTGTTTATATTAAGGAGTTTTACGAATGATTTACAAAGTCTACTACCAAGAAACCAAAGAACGGAACCCACAACGGGAAACGACCAAATCTTTGTATCTCGAAGCTGAGACCGATGTTCAGGCGCGGACCTTAGTGGAAGATAATACGGATCACAATATCGAATTTATCGAACCGTTAGAAGGTAACTTCTTGGATTACGAACAAAAAAATCCAGAGTATCACCTAACGGAGTTCAATAAATGAAACGTTTAAACGTCAAAAATAACGAAACCGCTGTTTTTGCAGTCGGCGGTTTAGGAGAAATTGGGAAAAATACTTATGGTATCCAATTTCAAGACGAGATTATTCTGATCGATGCCGGTATCAAATTCCCAGAAGACGAACTTCTCGGAATTGATTACGTCATTCCAGATTATTCTTATCTAGTTGCAAATCAGCAAAAAATAAAAGCTTTAGTGATTACGCACGGTCATGAAGATCACATTGGTGGGATTCCCTTCCTATTAAAGCAGATCAACGTGCCAATCTATGCCGGCCCCCTAGCCTTGGCCTTAATCAAGGGTAAACTAGAGGAACACGGGTTATTAAAGACAACGGAGCTCCATGAAATCAATGAGGACACGGTGCTTAAATTCCGCAAGACGCGGGTCTCGTTCTTCAGAACCACCCACTCAATTCCGGATACTTTGGGGATTGCAGTTCAAACCCCACCTGGCACGATTGTGGAAACTGGTGACTACAAGTTCGACTTAACACCAATCACCAACCAGCCACCGAACCTTCAAAAGATGGCTCATCTTGGCGAACGCGGTGTTCTGGCGTTAATGTCAGACAGTACCAACGCTGAACGGCCAATCTGGACGAAGTCTGAACGCTGGGTGGCGCAATCTATTCGGCACATTTTTGAACAAGTCGAAGGGCGCATTATTTTCGCCACTTTTGCTTCTAACATCTCACGGATTCAGGAAGCAGCCCAAGTTGCCCTAGAACATCACCGTAAGATTGCAGTCTTTGGGCGTAGTATGGAAGCCGCCATCGTCAATGGTCGTGAGCTGGGCTATCTTGATATTCCGGATGACGCGATGGTCGATGCCAACGACTTGCGTTCCCTGCCAGCCAATAAAGTCATGATTTTGTGTACTGGCTCTCAAGGTGAACCGATGGCTGCCCTCTCACGGATTGCTAACGGGACCCACCGGCAGATTTCAATCGAACCTGGTGACACCGTTATCTTCTCCAGTTCGCCAATTCCTGGTAACACACTCAGCGTTAACCACGTGATCAACGAACTTGAAGAAGCCGGGGCCAATGTTATCCATGGTAAAGTGAATAATATTCACACCTCTGGTCATGGTGGTCAAGAAGAACAAAAACTAATGTTGCGGTTGATGAAACCTAAATTCTTCATGCCAATTCATGGTGAATACCGGATGCTGAAGATTCACACGGAACTAGCCGAACAGTGCGGTGTCCCGCTGGATCACAGTTTCATTCTCGAAAACGGTGACGTGCTCGCCTTCACCAAAGACTCCGCACGCGTTGCGGGTCACTTTGGCGCTGGTGACGTTTATGTGGACGGGTCTGGGATTGGCGATATCGGCAACGTTGTTTTACGTGACCGTCAAGTCCTCTCTGAAGAAGGGCTGGTTGTGGTCGTTGCAACGATTAACTTAAAGAAGAAAGAGATCCAAGCTGGTCCAGATATTCTATCACGCGGGTTCGTTTATATGCGCGAATCTGGTGATTTGATCAACGAAGCTCGGCGGCACGTCTTCCGCACGATTAGACGGAAGATGAAGTCGGATAAAGCGACTGAAGCGACTATCCGGAATGCCATTATTGATGACTTACAAAGTTTCTTATTTGATAAGACTGAACGTCACCCAATGATTCTACCGATGTTGATTATGAACTAACTGCTTGCCGGAACGATCCTGTTCCGGCTTTTTATGGTGTAAGACTGATACGAGGTGTAACTTTGATTGCTGAATACTACATTATTATTAATGAACTCGCTGGTTCCGGCCATGGAAAACAAGTTTGGGAAACCATCAAACCCATTCTGGAGCAACGCCAAATTCATTTTGAATACCGGATTTCTGAATATGCTGGCCATACGATCCGACTCGCAGCGGAATACGTCAAAACGATTCAGCGTCGACCGAACATCACCCCGGTCATTTTAGTTGTCGGTGGCGATGGCACCCTCAACGAAGCACTGAATGGTATCATGCAAGTCCCACAACAAGACCCGATTCCAATCGCCTATATTCCAGGTGGCTCTGGAAATGATTTTGCACGGGGCCTGGGCATGGCCACTGATCCTGAAATTGCCTTAGCACAAGTGCTCAATAACATGCGTCCACGGACATTAAATGTCGGCTACTATCATGAAACGCTCAAAAATGAGCATCGCTACTTTGTAAACAATGTTGGTCTGGGCTTCGACGCGCAAATCGTCGACGATACGAACCGTAGTAAACAGAAAGGCCGTTTGGGACGCTGGTCCTATCTCAGCAATATGTTGACTGTCTACTCCCAACAGGAGGGCTTCCCGCTCACCGTGCACGTCAATCGGAAGCGTGACTATTATCGACACGCTTTTCTCTGCACCGTGTCCAATATCCCCTATTTCGGTGGTGGCGTCAAAATCCTTCCCCAGGCGAATCTACACGACGACAAGTTAGAGCTGATCGTCGTTGAGGAGCCACACTGGTGGACAATTGTTTGGCTGTTCCTGCTACTACTCTTAGGAGGTCGCCACTTAAATTCACGCTTTGTTCACCACTACCGCAATGCCGACTTGCACTTAGGCGTAAATTCCGTCGAAATCGGCCAAATGGATGGACAAATCATCGGCAACCGTAACTATGATTTGTATTTCTCGACCCACCCTTATCCGTTCTGGATTGATACGAGTATTCACGATCATCATTAGCTAAAACGCATTTTTTAAAGAACAGCCCCCAATTCGATCTTGAATTGGGGGCTGTTCTTTTGTTTGAACCATGTTTAATATTCATTCCTGTGCATCTATCCACGTTGTACAGGTTTAATTGTCATGACTTATGATTAAAACGTGCCAATCCTTAAAGTCAAAAGCAGCCAGCTAAGACCCGCTGGAAATAGTGCGAGTTAGCGTAAACCTGCTGTTTGAGGGACGTCGTACGCCGGCTGGAAGGTATTCGAAAGGCAGACATTTGCGGACTTAATTTTCAATGAATTGGTCGTTGATTCTTAGTAAATAGTACTTTGGCACTAAACTGTAAGTCTAGTTTCTGATGAAAGCTGTCATACTCGTATTCGATTGCCGGAGACAACAGCTATACTGAACATTGTCAGTATTTTCGCTAATTGCCTGCGATAACAAAGTCTCAAATCATAAACAGAGATAATTTTATCGACTAATTTAAAGATTCGTTGCCATTGAAATTAGTGAATAACATTCAGGAAATTTTCGCAGTACTCAGATGCCATAAAGCATCATCGATGTCGAATACAAGCTAGCCTGATCGTACAGACACTTAAATATTCAGTGGTCAATTGTACCCAGATAGGTGGCCGTTCATCCGCCATTCGAGCGGCTTCCCGACTGGCCGGCCCGCCGGACAATGCTCAGTAGCCAAATTATTCTTAGTCGGAAGTGTCTTTCTTCCGGCTTAGAATAAGACTCGTATTTGAAATTGCGCAGTGGGTTTCTGCGTGAGTTCAAATCGACGTCGGCTACGCTCCAGCAATTGTCAGCCAGCCCTGGAGGTCGGAATTGGACGCGCATCGGCTGACGAACAGCAATCCAAACAATTGGCACGCTTTAATCATAATTTATGACAATTCGATGCCCACAATAAATGTCAAAATGATACGTTCCCACCCTGTGATATCCGCTGCATTATTGGCGTTGCTCCTTAGACAATGATGTCGCGATATCATTGTCTAAGAACAGAATCGGTTCGCTAAAACCATTCAAAAAGACTGGCTAACGGGACAACCCCATTTAACCAGTCCAAATTTCAGTTTAGTCTTCAGAAGCGTTAATTGCCTCTAGTAGCATATCCAGCTGTTCGCATTTGCGAGATAAGTGACCAACACGTTCCTTTAAATGCGGGTAAATCGTGACAACCCGTGAGCGATCCTGCTGCCGCGCAGCTAACGCCTTTAAATGATCAAGTTCCGTATTAGCTTCTTGATATTCTTCAAGAATTTCAAAACGATTACTCACTGATAACACTTCCTTAGAACAAATTTATCCATCAAATTTTTAATCCTAAAAAAACGACAAGATTAATATACCACAATTGTTAGTAAGTTTAAATCATGAAATCAAAAAAATAATCCGGAGCACTCAGTCAACCAAGTGTCCGGATTATTCGTATTTAATAACTTATTTAACCGTTCCGGCGAAACTTGGCATGAAGTACGAACTGATCGTTTGAACTTGCACGTTTTCACCTTCAGTTGGCGCCGCCACGTATTGGTTGTTACCAATATAGATGGCATCGTGATAAGTGGCACCACGGCTTCCCCAGAAGAGGATATCGCCAGGTTGCGCATCGGCTACGGAATGAGTCGTCACGTATGATTCTTGAGCAACCGTACTATGTGGCAACGTAATCCCAGCTGCGTGTTGGTAAACATAGGAAACTAACCCAGAGCAGTCCATACCTGAGAGACTTGCGCCACCCCAGACATAAGGAATGTTGGCACTAGCTAGCTTCAAGGCCAAGCCAGTCACAGAACCAGTTGCTAAATCGCTTGAAGTACTGGTTGAAGTACTACTGCTGGTGTTGGTCGTAGTTGCCGTGCTACTGCTTGCACTACTCGTGGCAGCTGATGAGCTACTCTGACTCGTAGTGCTTGATGAAGTGGCAGCTGATGAGCTTTCACTAGCTGCACTAGTCGTTGAACTTGCAGTTGCTTGACTGGTCGTACTTGAACTAGTGGCAGCGCTAATGATTGCTGCAGCATTGTATGCTGTTGAGCTAGCAGCACTACTACTACTGGTCGAGCTCGTTGCACTTTGGCTACTTGCAGTTGAACTAGCAGCTGATGAAGAACTCTGGCTGGCAGTTGACGAGCTTTGGCTGGCAGCTGAAGTGCTTGAAGACGTGCTCTGACTAGTTGTTGATGAGCTAGTAGCAGCACTTGATGCACTCGCACTGGTTGCAGTGGTCGTGTCAGTGTCAACACTGGCACTTGTCGCAACCGCCTTTAAAGTAGCCGTGGCAGTCGTAGACGTCGATGAGCTTGATGCACTCGTTGCGCTAGTCGAACTAGCATCACTGGCAGTATCCTGACTTACTGTCGTGCTGCTGACACTGGTAGCTGAACTGGAAGCAGCGCTGGCTGTTGAACTTGAGCTAGCAGCGCTGCTGGCCGTCGTCGTGGACGTCGTTGCAGCAGAGGTCGCAGTTTTAGCGGTCGTCTTGGTCGTTGCTCCTGGTACTTGTAGCTTCTGACCAACCAAAATTAAATTACCAGAGAGGTTATTCAATTGTTGGAGGGCATGGACGGAAGTATTGTACTTGTCAGCTAGCGCCCAGAGACTATCACCTGCTTTAACGGTATATGTACCCTTAGTTGCGGTTTTAGTCGTCGCTGACTTAGTTGTCGCTTTTGACCCACTAATCTGTAAATTCTGACCCACATAGATTAAATCAATGTTGGAATCAGACCGAGTAATCGAATTCAATTTTTCAATACTTTGCACGGAAACGCCGTGCTTTTGAGCGAGGCTCCACACCGTGTCATTGGCCTTGACGGTGACTGAAGCAGCATTGGCAGCTTGGCCTGTAGCAAGCAATAAACCAACGGCACCAACCGTACCGGCTAGGACCTTGCCCGTTGTATGTGCTTGTGACATTTAATTCACTCCTTAGATTTCAAATGTTATCGTAACAAAAACGCCTGACAGCATAAGATTAATAAAATCTTAATTTGCTTTTACAAATCATAATTTTATTGTAGCACAATTTGAGAAAATACAAACTAGAATCACTCACTTTTTTACAAAACAATCCGGTTATTTTGAAAAATAGTTGTCAATGCCAACGTGAGCTTAACAATTGACACCGCCGCGTTTATGTGGATAAACATAAAGTTAGTTTTGATGCTCACAAGCAATCATTTGCCTCAGTCAACCGCCCCAGTCAGATCATTAATGGCCAATAAAAAAACGTTAACGTATCAAGACGTTAACGTTCGTTGAATTTTAAGATTAAATGCGTGGGTCAAATAAACGATCGACCGGTTGTTGCTCATGAATCAATCTAATTGCATCACCCAATAATGGACCAACAGATAACTGAACCAACTTATCAAACTGCTTCGACTCTGGAATCTGAATTGTATCCGTGACGATGACCTTTTCTAGCTTAGAAGCCTGCAGTTTCTGTACAGCATCTTGTGAGAAGATCGCATGGGTCGCACAGCCATAGACAGTCGCTGCACCGGCTTGCGATAAGGCATCCGCTGAAACGTCGAACCGCGTCCCAGTATCAATCATGTCATCGATCACGATGGCAATGCGGCCTTTGACATCACCGATAATACTGTTTGGCACGATTTCATCATCATCTGGATGCCGATTATCGATGATTGCAATCGGCGCACCGAGCAGTTCAGCCATCTTCCGCGCACGGGAAACACCGGCATGGTCCGGAGAAACCACGACCAAATTATCCGTGATCCCCCGGTCCTTAAAGTAGCTTGCCAGCAACGGTGCCGCGTATAAATGATCAACTGGAATATCGAAGAAGCCTTGAATTTGTGCAGCGTGTAAGTCGACTGTGATAACCCGACTGGCACGGTCCTTTTCCAACAACGTCGCAATTAACTTCGCAGTAATCGGTTCCCGCGACCGGGCTTTGCGGTCTTGACGCGAATACCCATAGTACGGAATGACGACATTAATTTGACTGGCACTCGCACGACGCAAGGCATCAATCATAATCAACAATTCCAGAATCGTATCATTGACTGGTTCTGAGATTGACTGAACAACGAAGACCTCCGCACCACGGATACTTTCTTCGATATTAATCTGAATTTCACCATCACTAAAGCGCTTGACAGAACTTTTACCGAGTGGAATTCCCACCCGCTGCGCAATTTTTTTAGCCAGCGGTAAATTGGAATTCAGGGCAAACAGTTTTAGTTTGGCATAAGATTCGTCTGTTGACATAGTGACCTCCATAAAAGTTGTTTGATGATTTGCTACTTTGATTATAGCAGTTACCCGCCCGAAAAACTGCTAGGAAAGCATATTTTTGACTGAAACAGCACAACTTTGGGCGACGGACCAGTTCGAAATTATTAAGCAAAGACTTTTTGAAAATAATTCTCTAAACATGCCACAATACCGTCCTTACCACAATTTGTCTATAACAATCAGCCACTAATTAGTTGCTTGTGGCATGAAATCTGTTGGCTTAATACCAGCCATACCAATCATTGGGTCAATCTGCCGGCTTAACACGAGCATAGGCGTTAATACAGTGGGGCTCTGGGTAGGCTGCGCTGCCGTACTAACCCCGGATTCACCATCATCTGCCGCCGTCTCAACCGATTGGGCTGAAATCACATCATCATCGTTTTTCGACTTGGCTTGAGTTGGTTCACCTTCCGTGGTGGTCTCAGAATCACCAGCCGCTGCTTCCACATCAGTTGCAGGTTCAGCCGACGCTTCCAGTTCAGCCGCTTCGTCACTCGTTTCTATTCCCCAAACTTGACGGAGTCGTTTTGTTAAAGTTGTTTGGCGATTGACTGATTCATTCGTGACGCTACGTTCGAAGGATTGAATATCCCCAAGCAAAATCAGCATCTGTTCCGCACGCGTCACGGCCGTATAGAGCAAATTGCGTTGCAGCATTCTGGAAAATTGTGGCACCATCGGCAAAATCACCATTTTGAACTGACTCCCCTGTGATTTATGAATCGACATACTATAAGCCAGGGTCAGTCGGTTCCAATCGCTCCGTTGATAAGTCACTTCGTTTTGATCAAACGCAATCGTGATTTGGTCCTTTTTGGACTCATTATGCGGATCACCAGCCAGGTCAATCCCCACGATCCGACCGATATCGCCATTAAAGACGTTATCTTCCGGTGAGTTGACCAGGTGCAAGACCTTATCACCAACTCGAAAGTCCTGGCCATTGTAGGTTAGATGTTTCTGCCGCGCAGATTTGAGCGGGTTAAAAATGTTTTGTACAGTCGTGTTGAGTTGGTCGATACCCGCCGTTCCACGATACATCGGCGCTAGAATCTGAACATCATCTGCACTAAACCCCTTCGCCTTGGCCTTACCGACCACCTGTTCAATAATGTGGTTAACTTGATAAGCGTTACAGCTAATAAACGAACGGTCTGGCTGATTAACGGTGAAATCAGCAGGTAACTGACCATCCTTAATGGCGTGTGCCAACGGAATAATGCTGGAATCGTTGCCTTGTCGATAAATGGTCGTTAGCTCGATCTGCGGCAATTCACTAAACTGTAGTAAGTCATGGAAGACTTGCCCGGCCCCAACTGATGGCAATTGATCCTTATCACCAACGAAAATCACTTGCATCTCACTCGGAATCGACGTCAGCAACTGCTGAAAGAGCACCGTATCCACCATCGACATTTCATCAATGATCAGTAAGCCACCCTGAAGTTCCTTGCTAGGTTCTTCTGGGCCATCTTCACGACCAGTCAATCCTAATAGGCGGTGAATCGTACTGGCAGGCAACCCGGTAGTTTCTGCCATCCGTTTGGCAGCTCGACCAGTTGGCGCCGCTAACGAAATCGGAAATGGTTCATCTTTATACTGGTTAACATCGAGCACCACGTCATGCAGTTCAGCGTATAGCGCAACCAAGCCACGAATGATAGTCGTCTTTCCAGTCCCGGGGCCCCCGGTCAGTAAAAAGACGTGCGACGTGATGGCCGCTTTCAACGCTGCTGTTTGGGAGGCATCATAGGTGATGTTGCTAGCACGACTGACGTGCTGGATGGCACTTTCGACGGCTTTATCCGTCAACGGGTGCTCATCTTCCTCGTCCAGTAACCGTTTTAGCTGTTCGGCGACCCGCCACTCCGCTTCATAGAGCCCTCGCAGATAAATTCGGTTCTCATCGCCAACGATCTTATTCTCTTTGGCTAAAACAACGAGTTGGTCGGCTAACTTATCCGGATCGATCCGCACATGCCGAGCATTCTCCAGCAACTGTAAGGTTTGATTCAAAAGTGGCTTAGCAGTCGTATAAGTATCGCCGTTCGCCACACACAACTCATCGATTTCAGTGAGCAGCGCTGCTTTTAAGCGTTCATCCGCTTGCGGGTCGATATTGAGTTGAGCGGCAATCTGGTCGGCCTTCTTAAAACCAACCCCCTTGATATCTTCGACCAAGCAGTATGGATTCTCTTGAATTCGCGCGAGCGTGTCGCCTTGATAACGCGCATAAATGGCAGCAGCCAGGCGACTCCCAAAACCATACGCATTGAGGCCAATAATCGTCTGTTCGAGCCCATTATTGACTGTCAACGTGTCGACTAAGGTCGCCTGGACGCCGGCGCGTAAGCCAATCGGTTTGAGCACCTTGGGGTCGGCCAAAATTTTATCGATCGCATCTTCACCCAACGTATCCACGATGCGCTCCGCCGTGCGTTTACCCAGGCCAGGAAAATCATTACCTGACAAATAAGCAATTAAGCCGCTGCGCGTTGTCGGCGTCTCATTTTGATAATTATCGGCCTGGAATTGGACGCCATACTTGGGATGGGTCACAGTCCGACCTGTAAACCGATAAGTGGTCTCTTCCTGAATATCGGCAAAATTTCCGGTGACCACGATTTCATCTTCCGACCAATCGATGTTTTGCTCGGTCACTTTAACTAACAAAACTTTGTAGAAGCTATCAGAACTACTAAAAAAAGTGGCAGCAACCTTGCCGACCACAAAATGGCTGACAGGGTTACGACCGACATCATCGGAAAATAAATTTGCTTGTTCGTCCGTCACGAAAAATCCTCCTTATTCATTAGACTGTTTATGTTCTGACTGACTCGCCAACATTTTTTCAATATCTGAGAGTTGTTGCTGATGGGCTTTAAAGTAAGCGGCATCTAGCTTTTCTGCTTTCTCAAACCACTTGGCATAGGGTTGACCCAGCACCATCGCAGTCAAGCCGATGTTAAACGCGGCTTTTCCAGATTGCGGGTCAATTTTAAACGCCTGATGGTAATATTCCGACGCTTGCTGATTATTGCCTAATGCAAGTAAAATATCTGCTACTAACAAGTTGGTATCGGCTTGCTTGGGCTGAGCCTCCTGAGCAGTGATTGCCCAGACCAGGGCGTGTTGATAATCACGTTTGGCCATTAACGCCTGACCGCTCATCATATACGCATCCGTCTTCAACTTAGGATCCGTGATTTGCTGATAAAATGGCAACGCTTTGTCGTACATCTCAGCTTGATAGTAGACGTTACCCAGCGCGTAGCGGAATAAATCACCAGCTGGTTGTTGCGATTCAAACTTGCCGAGGGCTTTCATTGCCAGTGCTTCGGCCTGCTCGTAATCTTTTCCGGCCGTCAGTAAGGCCGTCAAATCATAATACGCGTGATAATCTTCTGGTCGGGCATCGATTTTGCCCACTAATTCATGAACTAACGCCTGTTGGGCCGCCTTATCTGGCCGCGTCTGCTTTGCCATACACACTCACATTCCTTTCATCATCAAATGGTATCCGTCGCATCTGGACGCCGTGATAAGTACGACGTATCATTCCAGTCTAATAATTTATAATGCCGGCCACGATCACGGGTCTCCAAAATAGTCGTCGACGTATTCGACAAGCCACCCCGTTGACGCAACGTTGCTAGGGATGCACCCAGCAATGAGTTCACTAGCGCATTCAATGCCGCCCCATGACTGACGATCAAGACGTTATCTTCACGACGCGGATTAGCCTGAACAATCTGGGTGATGGCAGGCGTCATCCGCTTCAATAACTGTTGAAAGCTCTCCCCTTGAATCGCCGTTGGATCGTATTGATCCGGATGATTGCGAAATGCGTCAAACTCGGCTGGATATGTCGCTTCCACCGCAGTAAAAGCCATCCCTTCCATCTTACCCAAGTTGAATTCGCGTAAGCGGCTCAGGACCGTTAACGGTAACTCTGGTTGATTCAAGTCATGGCGCAACGTCATCGCCGTGTCTCGCGCCCGTTTCAACGGACTCACGTATAAGTGACTAAAATGAATATCCTGCAATGCTGCGGCTAACTCATGAATTTCTTGATAACTCGCTGGCAACAACGGTGAATCTCCTTGTGACCCTTGGTAGCGGCCTTCAAGATTCCACTCAGTTTTGCCATGGCGAATAAATAATAATTTTGTCAATTGCTTACTTCCTCGTATTGATAACCTATATATTTCGCCGATTGGTCCGCGCGGCAACCGCTAATTATCAGACAACTTGCGACGGTTTACTGGCCCCAAATCGTGTTCTGATCGACTAGCAGTACCACAGATGCCAGCTGGACAAACGACGACTACTTTATCCATTATGACAGTTTTCAGCTTGCTTTTCAAAATCTGTTCACCTATTTTGTCAATTTCCAATTAACTTAATAAAAATAAAATTATGTCAACTAGAACTAGTGACTTCCGGTCTGCTAACAAACCACCGATAGCTAATAAAAAAGAGTAGCCTGTCATCAAACAAGCTACCCTAAAATTCATGGTGCTGGAACCACTGCCAACGTCCAGGTAATGGTACTCTGATACTGTCCGGCTGAAGCTAACGGCGTTGCGGGTAAGGTCAAACTGCTTGGCGTTACATCAAAGGTTTGACTTTGACGTCCCGACTGGGTATAGACCGTCTGAGCAGTGCCATCCGCCACTAAACTTTGTGCCAGCTGGCCGTTCGTCGCCTTCAACTCAACTTGCGCGGTTCGAATGGCGGCACCACCAGTCGTCGCAAACGGGCTGAGACTCGCAAGTAACTGCCAATCCCCACCCACGGTTCGGTGATCGACAACGGCCAATTGCTGGTCGTTATTACCATCATATGTCGCACCGGTTGCAACGGACTGCTTGGCCAAAGCTAAGGTCGTTCCACGCGCAAGCGTATTCAGTGTGACCGTTCCAAAATTCAAATTAGGCACCGCCATCAGCGCTAACTGCCCACCAGACTTGACCGTTAAGCGGGCCGCATTAGTGGTGACCGTCTGAGGTTTGCCATTGACTGGATAACTCAAGCTCGCATAGTACGCCGTGCCATCATCATCCGCGTTCGTTGGTGTTTTAACCGTGTAACTCGTATCCGTCACATTCAAGGCAGTGGCTTTGCCGTTTTTGACACGGTACCAATTGGCAACCGTCACGCCCTCTGGTAACGCTGGCAAAGTAAATGTCGCTGGCGTGCCTTCAGTAACGGTCACGTCTTGTAGCGCACCAACTTGAATCTGAACACTGTCACTTAGACCATTAGAGGTACCCGTAATCGTGACTAAGCCATGATCATCGGCCAGCCCTGAGTTATCTTTGGCGACATCTGCAGCGATGACATTGCCGTAGTCATCCACAGAAGCTAAGGTTGGATCACTACTCTTCCACGTGACGGGATCCGTCGCAGTTTCGGGTGTCAGCGCGGCGTGAACCATTGTCTCGTCTGAATTATTCAGCAACTGTTCATCGCTGCTAACCTTAATACCAGTCGTCGGAACTCGTGACGGGGTTACCGTCACCTTTGCAATTTTTGACCAATAATCCGGAAAGGCCCCGATACCTGAGAAATCGTATTGAACTTGAAAATAAACCGGCGTCGTTGCCGTCACCTCGGGCGCGTTGTACGTGTAGGTCCGACTGTTCGTACCGACTTTTTGATAAGTCTGACCACCATCAGTTGATTGCCACCAAACGTATTTCCGACCACTGACTAGACTAGTCGCGGCTTCTAACGCACTGCGTTGGGCACGAACGGACAGCGTCACTGACTGACCACCAATCACATTACTATCGATGGGTTGTTGCGTAAAACCACCGGAAAGGTTCAAACCAACAATTGAAGTTGGCCGCGAAGTTGGTGGTTGCGGTGCCGTTTTGGCCGCTTCAACGACAGGAGTAAAATACCAGCAGACGAGTATGACGCTAAGTGTGAACCATACCCACCTAACCCATTTTTTCATCACGCCTCACTCCTTACGTGAACGCCGTTGACCGAACCAGTATGCCGCCATCAGCAAGGCTAACAGTCCGACTAGCGCTAAACTCCCCCATAACCACCAGTTCACTTTGTGTGGACCGACCAGTCGATGATTATGCTGACTGGCTCGTTGCGCAGTCAGGGTGAAGTTATGACTAAAGTTCCATACGCGTGTCCCGCTGGTTAAGTGCAGCTTCAATTGATAGTTACCGGCTGCTAACCGGTCAGATCCGAGCGCCACGTGGTAGTTAAACCAGCTATTTGGCGCCATTGAACCTGATTTCAGTCGTTGGGTTGCGACTGTCTTACGAGTTGCTCGGTCAATCACACGTGCTTGAATCGTCAACTGACCAAAAAGCGTTGGCGCCAGATTGCGCAGTTTGGCAAATAGAACTGGTTGACCATTGTCCGTTGTGACTTTAACTTGATCAAGCACCAGTTGGACGGGAATCGTTTCCTGTGGCTGACACCAGAGTGCAACCGCCGTCACTTCTGCGTAACGATTTTTCAAGACAAACCCTTGATCATTCGTTGGTTTAGTGGCACTAGCAGTTGGGTTGGTAACAAATAAGCCACCTAACACTTCACCTTTAAACCCATTTTTCGGAATCGTTACGGTGAAACCGACTGTCTTGGCCTGATGTGCAGCGAGCTGCACGGTGACCCCAGCTGAAGTCATGTCCTTAAACGTGGTGGTTGCCGATGGATCTTGCCGATTTGACGGCACATACGCAACACTACCAGCATCCGAAGTCGTGGCGTTCACCGGCGTCACTTCAAGGGTAATTGCCGATTTACTGGGATTGCTAACGGATACTTTCAGCTCCCGCGTACTTCCCGGCGTTACTTTTAAATTAAAATACCCGGCTTGTTTATCGAGCTGGTCTTTGGGCAGTAGAGGTGTCAACACAAAACCTGACGCGGGAGTGCTCGTCGCTGCATGGATTGGTTGCATTCCCAAGAGACCACCAAGCATTAACGCCAGCACTAACACCCACCACTGACTGATTTTTTTAAACCACATATCAACACCTCCCACGACTCATTGACTCATGTGACCTGTTAAGAAAGCACTAACTGACTACGAAGCGGCCTTAGGTGCAGCGGCAGCGGCTGGCGCATTTTGTAGCGTCCAGTAGAGCGTCGCGGAATACGTCCCGGCCGAAACGTTGCTTTGCTTTGCAACTTGTAAGTTACTACTTGTGGCTGTTGTGGCGGTGTTGTCACCTTCACCAGTAGCAGCACTGGCGCTCCATAACGTTGCTGGGCTTGCGACCCAACCATTCGTGACCGTCGATTGACTCAAACTCAGTGCGGACGGTGCTGACGTATCCGTATTGTCGACCGTCCCCTTTGTCATATTCAAATTCAGAGTCGCCGTATCAATGGTTGCGGCACCGGCACTGAATGGTCCCATTCCGACCGTCAAACTCCAACCAGCATGGTTACCACGATAATCGCTGATATTCAGATTGCCACGCCCATTACCATCGTACCCGGCACCACCTGAAGTGTTACCACTGGTTGCGTTCAAGGTCGTCGGACCCGAGGCAATGTTCTTGACGTTAGTTGAACCGAGTGCGATATTTGGCACGGCATTCAACGTTAATTCACCAGGCATTACTGTAAATTGGGCGTTAGATAACGCTTCAGCATTGCCAGTACTATCCGCAACGTAACCGGTGGAAACGGTCGTTAAGTTGCCATCCGCCGTTCCAGGTCCAGCAGCAAAGGCCGCCAGTGGCATTAACGCCAGTGATAGTAGGGTGACCCCACTACTAAGACCGGTCATCACTTTAAAAGTTCGCATGTTACTTCCTCCATTTCTCTCTTGACCAAATTGAATTGTTGTATCATTTTACTAATGACTTTATGATTACGCTTTCACCGTCCTCTTCCCCTGACGCCATCATCAGTTTAGCATGTACAAGCAACGAAAGAGTTGGTAAAATCTTGATTCATTAAGTTTCCGTATCAACAACTTTTCCGTCCTACCGCATGCTCGCGCAAGTTCTAAACGGGTTCCACGACAAAAAAGTCCGTCAAGGCAGAATTGTCTCGACGAACTTAACTTGATTAATTCAATTATTTTTTTAACGCGTCATCCAGCGCATTAACGCTCTTGATGGAACCGACAACGGTAATCACGTCATGCAACGCCATCATGTCCGTTGGCTTCGGCGAAACGTTGATTTCCTTGCCATGCTTGATGGCAATCACGGTCAGACCGAATCGCTGCCGAATATTCAGGTCAATCAAATTTTGATTAACAAAGTTTGGATCAGTAATTTCGATTGCCGCCAACGTGTACTCATCACTTAAATCAATGAAATTGAGAATGTGATTGGACAACAGTTTGCGGACCACACTCTGACCCATGTCACGCTCTGGGAAGATGACCTGATCGGCACCGACCCGTTCGAGCACCCGGCCTTGGTCGCTAGTCTCGGCCTTGGCAATCACTTTTTTGGCCCCCTGCTCCTTACTCAACATCGTCGTTAGGATACTGGCTTCCATATTATTACCGATTCCGATAATGACGTAATCAAACGATTCCACGTTCAAGTCGCGCAACACTTCTTCATCACGAGTATCCGCAATCATGGTCTGCGTCGCAACATCCATCAATTCATTGACCGGCTCTTCCTTAATATCCACGGCTAACACATCCTGATGTTCAGCCACCAGTGTCCGGACAACCGCTTCACCAAAGCGTCCGAGTCCAAACACCGCAAAACTTTTTCTCATGTCGTCCTCCTTATCATTGCACGATTCACGCTACCCAATTAAGATGTTTTCAGCCGGATAACGAATCACGTTGACTCTAGCCTGACGTTTCGAAAGGGCGTACAACGACGTGAAAATTCCGACCCGCCCAATAAACATCAGCATCATAATGATAATTTTACCAATCACACTCAGGTTCGGCGTTAGTCCTAAGCTCAATCCAACCGTCCCAAAGGCGGACAAGGCTTCGAAGAGCACGTACTCCAGCCCAAAGCCCTTCGGAATACGTTCCGTCTGCGTTAGAATCAAAGTTGCGACCGTTAGCACGACACTGGCCAGAAAAATCAACATCAGTGCCCGGCTAATATTCTCCTGACTAAAGCGGCGATGACTAAATTCCACATCTTCACGACCCCGTAGCTGGGCAATACTTTGAAACATCAACACGCCAAATGTCGTCGTTTTGATCCCCCCAGCCGTTGAACCGGGTGTTCCACCGACAAACATCAAGATCATGATGACAAATAAACTCCCTGCCTGCAGTCCCTGCGTCGGCATCGTAATCAGTCCCGCCGTTCGCGGTGTCACACTCAAAAACAGGGTATTGATCGTGCGGTTAAACCACGACGTCCCCGCTGGCAGCAGTTTTAAATCCCGTTCCGTCACGAGTAGCACCGCAAACCCAATCACGAACAAACTAATGGTCGTTAGCAACGTCAACTTTGAATTCAACGTCAACCGTTTACGAACGTGGAATAACAACAAGTCACGCCAGACTAAGAAGCCCAGTCCACCGGCGATAATCAAAATCATCGTCACAATCAGCACGTAAGGGTCGTTGCGAAAACTTTGTAGGCTGTTCCCAAAGACATCGAAACCAGCGTTACAAAATGACATCACGGCATGATACATCGCCGTATATAAGCCATGCCGCCAGCCAAATCGGGGCACGAAATCTATGGCCAGAAGTCCGAGCCCACCGAGTTGAAACAGCAGCGACAAACCGACGACATATTTCATCACACTCTTGGTATCACTGAGACTTTCCAAGTTAAGTGACGCTTTGACCATCAGTTGAGTGGACAACCCAATTTGACGGCGCATGATATTAAAAAGCAATACGGCAAATGTCATATAACCGAGGGCGCCGATTTCTGATAGGGCTAAAATCACTAATTGCCCAAAAGTGCTCCAATGTGCGGCAGTATTGACGACCGTCAACCCGGTAATACAGGTCGCGGAAGCTGCCGTGAACACCACATCGATCAATGACGTGTGCACACCAGCTGGCGTCGCCCATGGCAAACTTAATAACCCCGTTCCAATCATAATTAAAATGATGAATCCCGCCACCATCTTCTTAGAAAGGGTATCAAAAAGTCTTAGATGTGCTAATTTCTTCATACTAACTAACTTCTCCTTCACGATTCCAGCAGCAACACTGAAACCTCACTCCATTTAGCTTAATCAACCCCAGTCAGAATTGCAACCCGCAGTTTTTAATTCGCGAACACCTAATAGACCACTCGTTATGTTAGTTGATTTGTGTCATGAATCATGATTAAATCATGACAATTCTTAAGTTCAAAAGTAGCCAGCTGAGACCCGCTGGAAACAAAGCGAGTTACCGTAAACTTGCAGCGAATCTACGTCCTATGCCGGCTTACCGGTATTTCTGACAACGCTGGAACGCGATGGACACAGATTTAAGCCGACAACCCGCGTCTTAAATACTGGTCTTTTACGTTCTATGCAACATTGCCGAAATGTGCTCGGGTCAGACTGGGACTTCCGGTTAGCTACGCCAGAACGCCAAGCGGGAATGCGCCGCTTAACGCTCTAGCTAGGCTAATCCTCAGTCCCAACCCGTCTGAACCTCACACTCTAGAAGCCGCTGAGCATTGTCAGAAACACCTTCCAGCCTGGATTCCATTCGAAAGGCGGCATTTGCGGACTCAACTTTAGAACGACTGGTCATTGATTCGTAATAAACGGTACGTCTGTGATCTAACTGTCAGATTTGTTTTGATTTCCATTGCCCCATGCCTCGTTTGTCCATTGTTTGGCGTCCTCTCTACAGGAGTGGCAAAAATGCTAGCTCTTACAAGTTGAATCTTCGAGTCAGACTGAATATGAACCACCACCTCAATGGCTAGGAATCATTACTCCTGGCTCACAGTTAGCCTGAAGGACCAGGCATCTAATGTTCGGTGATCAATTGTACCAGAATAGGTGGTCGTTCATCCGCCATTCGAGCGGTTTCCCGACTGGAGGGGCCGGATGACAATGCTCAGTAGCCAAATTATTCTTAGCTGGAAGTGGGCTGCTTCCGGCTTAGAATAAAACTCGTATTTGAAATTACGCAGTGGTCTTCTGCGTGAGTTCAAATCGACGTCGGCTGCGTTCCAGCAATTGTCAGCCGGCCCCGGAAGTC
Organism: Lactiplantibacillus sp. 30.2.29; assembly: GCF_018991255.1. Taxonomy (NCBI): domain Bacteria; kingdom Bacillati; phylum Bacillota; class Bacilli; order Lactobacillales; family Lactobacillaceae; genus Lactiplantibacillus; species Lactiplantibacillus sp. 30.2.29. The sequence goes on from NZ_JAGYGU010000033.1 coordinate 25,140, forward strand.
GGAATAAGGCGCGCATCGGCTGACGGACAGTAAACCAACCCGCATTCTTTAATCATTTTTAATGCTAAAAAATAACCAGCACAACGCGTAAAAGCCCATTAGTAAGCATTGAGCTAACTAATGGGCTTCAACTGAACAGATAATTGCTGTTAGACGTACTGTAAGACGCGTTCGTCATTGTAAGCCGCGTCAATCATACCAGAGCCAAGGCACTCTTCGCCGTTATAGAAGACGACTGCCTGACCAGGGGTAATTGCGCGTACGGGTTCGTCAAACGTCACCGTAACTTCCGTGTGGTCGTCATTGAAATGCACCGTCACACCGGAGTCTTTTTGACGGTAACGGAACTTGGCCGTCACGTGGAAGTCGTTGCCGAGATCCTCGTCAGTAACGAAGTGCAAGTCGGACGCCTTCAAATGAGTCGCATATAGGTGTGGATTGTGGTAACCCTTGCCGACGTAGAGAATATTCTGCTTGAGGTCCTTACCAATCACGAACCATGGCTCGTTATCCTCACCATCGCCACCAATACCGAGTCCCCGACGCTGACCGATCGTATAGTACATCAAACCGGCATGCTCGCCTTTAACTTGACCATCAAACGTCATCATCTTACCGGGAGTCGCGGGTAAGTAATGGCCCAAGAATTCCTTGAAGTTCTTCTCGCCGATGAAGCAGATACCAACGGAATCCTTCTTCTTAGCCGTTGCCAAACCAGCGTTTAGCGCTAGCTTCCGTACATCCGGCTTAATCATCTCGCCAAGTGGGAACATGACCTTTTGTAAGGTCTTGGAATCCAACTGGCTCAAGAAATAAGTTTGGTCCTTATTGCTATCAACGCCCCGTAATAAGTGCATCGTGCCATCTTCGTCATGCTGCAAACGCGCGTAGTGGCCGGTTGCGATGTAGTCCGCACCTAAATCCATGGCGTAATCTAGAAACGCCTTAAACTTAATTTCCTTGTTGCAAATGACATCAGGGTTAGGCGTGCGGCCCTTTTTGTATTCATCTAAGAAATACGTGAAGACCCGGTCCCAATATTCCTTCTCAAAGTTAATTGAGTAGTAAGGAATCCCAATTTTGTCGGCAACTTTTGCCACGTCTTTATAGTCCTCGGTCGCGGTACAGACACCATTTTCATCCGTATCGTCCCAATTCTTCATAAAGACGCCCACCACGTCATAGCCTTGCTGCTTTAAGAGCAGTGCCACAACGGATGAATCAACACCACCACTCATGCCGACAACGACACGCGTGTTACTGTGATCAGTCATACTTTTCACCATCATTTCCAAAAGATTCTGGAGAATCCACGATTTGAAGGTCGTACAAGTCCAGTAAGTACCATTATAACAAAGAAAACGCCGGCTGCAAGCCAGGCGTTTCATTAATTAGCCCTCAGTGAGGACGTCCCGCTCAATAAAGTTGGCGAGAATATAGCGTAATTGTTCAACGGCTTCCGGATGCGCGTCATTTTTAAAAATATTGACGCGTTGAACGCCGTTACCGGTGACCGTTGTCATTTTAAAACCGGTTAAATCGGCATTGACCGTCACCTTTAATTTAAAGGCTGCTTGGTATGGCGATGTCGGATCCAATGACCGTTCAAAACTGAACGCACCTGACCGTCCCTTCACGAAGCCCAGGTCTAGCAATGTGTATTTCTTAACCGTTGCACTTAAGGTATAGGATGTCGTATCACCATCTAATTGAACCGTTTTTGTATAAGCCATTTGATGGGCCCCCTATTTCTTTAATAATCGTTGGGTCGTCTTCGTCAATACATCGATAAACTGGTCTAAGTCAGCCTTCGTCGTATAGCGCCCAAAACTAAGGCGAATTGATTCCGTGACCCGTGGAGAATCTTCACCAAACATTGCAATCAAGACGTGGGAAGGTTCCAGACTGCCCGCGGTACATGCGGACCCGCCAGATACGGCCACGCCACCCAAATCTAAGTTCGTTTGCATCGTATACGTTGAAATCCCTTTGATCCAGAGATTCAACACGTGCTGCAAGTTGTTCTCTCCGAGTGAACCGTTGACTTCAAAATCAACCCCGTTGGCCGTCAATTGGTCCACAACATACTGCTTGAAGTCCCGATATTTAGCCTGTCGGTGTGCTTTTTCTTCAGTCGTCAATTCTTGAACCGCCGTCGCAAAACCAGCGATTGCTGGCACATTTTCAGTCCCAGCACGGCGCTTATCTTCCTGCTCGCCACCTTTGACGAAGCTTGGAAAGTTGACGCCATTACGTTTATATAAGAAGCCGAGAAACTTAGGACCGTTGATCTTATGCGCTGACGTCGATAACATGTCGATGTGGTCACGCTCAACGTCAATATCTAACAAACCATAAGCTTGAACGGCATCCGTATGGAACCACGCTTGATGATCCTTCAGCAACATCCCGATTTCGTGAATCGGCATCTGTGAACCGACCTCGTTGTTCCCCGTCATGATTGAGACCAAGATCGTATCTGGTCGCAACGCCGCCTTCAAGTCGTCCAAACTGATTTGGCCTTGCTCATTGACGGGCAAATAAGTAATTTCAAAGCCGTGTTCTGCCAGAAAAGCCGTCGACTTTAAAATTGCTTGGTGTTCGATCGCCGTTGTGATAATATGCTTACCTAAATGTTGCCGGGTCCAGGCCGTCTGCATGATCGCCGTATTATCACTCTCAGTCCCACCACTGGTGAAAATAATATCATCGTCGGGGGCATTGATACTCTGGGCAATGACGTGCCGGCTATCATCCAATACTTGCCGTGCAGCCCGTCCAAAAGCATGGGTGCTAGAGGCGTTTCCGAACGTTTGCGTCATTTGCTCAGTCATCGTCTGAACCACCGAAGCAGCCATCGGCGTGGTGGCCGCATTGTCTAGGTACACTTGCTTCATGTCGTCATACTTCCTTCTAAAAAATCTTCATTTACTTCCTATCGTAACCAGTCCACAGTTAATTGCCATTCAGCTGTCGTCCTACCACTGGCACCGTGCGTGAATCTGGTCACGCGTCTATCGCGTGCCGTCGTGTTGGACAAGGTTACTCTCGTATTAATCTGTGGCTTGGTCTTGTGCCGCAAAGAGGGCCAATAACATGGCTGCTGATTGTTTACCCGCTTCTAGAATAAATTCGTCAAAACTGACACCGGCGTTTTCATCACCAACATCTGACATTGCCCGAATCACCACGTAAGGTGTCTTGAATTGATGGCAGGCTTGACCAATCGCAGCGCCTTCCATTTCACTGGACAGTGCGTCTGGAAAATGTGCCAAGATCTTATCCGTCGCCGCTTTTCCAGCAATGAATTGGTCTCCGGAAACAATCAAACCAGTCTTGGCATTCAAACCAGTAGCGGTTGCTGCTGCCATGATTTGTTTGACCCAGTTGGCATCCGTTTCGTAATATAGTGGTTGTTGTGGTAACTGGCCGTACTCGTAATCAAAGGCCGTCGCATCGACATCATGGTAAGCCGTGGCACTGGCCACAACGACGTCTCCGACATGCAAACCAGCACCGATTCCGCCAGCTGAACCTGAGTTGATAACGACATCCACGTCAAAGTTCGTAATCATCAACGCTGTCGTCATTCCGGCTTGAACTTTACCGATACCTGACTGCACTAAGACAACTTCTTGGTGGTCGATCGTCCCATCATAAAACGTGATGTCTTTGATTGGCACGACCCGTTCGTCTTGCAGTGCCTCCCGCAAAGTTTTGAGTTCCTCTTCCATGGCACAAATAATTCCAAATTTCATGTTGCGCTAACCCCTACTTTCTATGGTGTTAAAAATAAAATTAAAAAGACAATGATAATGCCTAGTATTAGTCCAGCAATCACCCAATTGAGCTTCCGTGCCAAGCGTTTGGTCTTTACTTCTTCCAGTGCACGATTATTTTCGGCCGCATAAGCCTGACGCGACGAACTGCTCGTCTCTGGCTCTGAAGGTTGTGTTGGTTCATCGTCTTCAACTGGTTGCCGGCGTTGCTGCCGGTATTGCTGTCGGGTGACACGTTCGTCATCAGCCACTATGCTTCAACTCCTAACTCGGGGTGACTTTGCCAGTACCAAATCGCCATCACTGTTTTCGCATCCTGGATTTGTCCGGTCTGCACTTGTTCGACGGCGGTAGCCAAATCCAGCTTAATTAGCCCAATTTGTTCATCAGGGTCTTGTGGTAGCTCTGTCGCAACGGCTGTTAAACCGGTCGCCACGTACAATTTCATAAATTCATCGGTAAACCCAGGTGAGGTATAAAATTGGGCGACCGCTTCTAATCGGCTGGCGGTCAGTCGGGTCTCTTCATTGAGCTCCCGTGCGGCTGCTTGGTCCATCGTTTCGCCGGCTTCGACCTTGCCAGCCGGGATTTCAAGCGTTAAGCCACCCGTTGCCGCTCGCCACTGCCGTTCAACGATCATTTGGCGTTCTGCCGTAATCATTAGCATCGCGACCGCTGGCTGGTGCCGCACGATTTCGCGAGTCGCCGTCGTTTGGTCTGGCAACGTGACTTCTTGACGTTCAACTTGCACGAGTCCACCTTGATAGACCGTTTTGCGACTTTGAACGCGTTCTTCAAATGTCATCACTCAAGCACCCCTTTCAGTGTCTGCTCTCTCAATAAGGATACCGATTTTTAGGACCGAATGCAATTTTCAGTCGATCGATTACGATAATTTTAACGAACCGCATAAAAAATGACCCAACGAGCGGTCGTGACTGCTGGTCAGGTCATGGTTCCAGTTCATCAATTCGCGGTCGTGATGACCCGTTACACTTGTGCTAAATTCGACACAAAGTCTTCGTACGCAGCTTGTTCGCCGGTTTCGGTCGCAGTCGCCGTACTGTAATCTCCACGTAAGGCTTCCTCAAGTGGCAAGGTGACGATGCGAACAAAGGTGGCATTGCCAATCAGTTCCATCCAGTATTCTTCATCGGCACCTTGATGAACGACTGTCTTGACCATCCCACCAGGATTAGTAACTTGAATTTCTTGGTTGAAATCAGTACTTTCTTGATGCAATAAGACGTACATTAATGAAGATGCAGACATCGCAGTCCCACAAGCATTCGTAAAGCCAACGCCGCGTTCAAAGGTCCGCACAAAAATTGAGTTAGCGCCTAAGACTTCGACAAAGCTGACGTTCACGCCATCAGGAAAGATGCTGTTCTTGCCATCATTCATCCAGGCACCGATTCGTCCTAATTCAGGACCAACTAAAGTCTCGTGGTCAACAAATGCAATCAAATGTGGATTAGGTACAGCAACCGCTGAAAACTTCAAATCTTCAGATAGTGCTGGAATCTTCTCGTTGATAATCGTCGCCGCGTCATGGTTGGCGTGCATACCTAAAGTTTGCGCGTCAAATGAGACAGGTGAGATTTCAACACTGTATGCAGGCACATGAGCGGCAAAGTCAGCAACGGCCTGTACTTTTAAGTCCGCATACATGGTCTGGACCCGAAAATCTTCGACACTATTTTGGGTTCCCAAGTAGCGTGCCACCGTCCGTAGACCATTGCCACACATGCTAGCCTCGGTGCCGTCTGCGTTAATGACCCGCATGCGACCAAGGACTTGCGAATGTTCAGATTTATCGACGACTAACACGCCATCGGCACCATCATATAAACCGGCGCCGTCCCGCTTACAAACGTTAATTGCCAATTGCTTCAAATCCGCATCAGATAACGGTGCTTGAAATTGCGTTTGATCTGATAAATAAAAATCGTTCCCAGAACCGTGTACCTTGATCATTTTCACAGCCATCAACATCCTATCTATATAATCTTAATCCTAAATTAAACTACTTCATTATCATACTGACTTTTTCATGAAAATTCAATTCCAAAGGACCAATTCTCATGAAACCTGGTGATTAACCCTGCTAGTCTTGGTGTTGGTTCAAATTTTTTTGTCGTTCATCCAAGGCCTGATTGATTTTAGTGACTTCTAAAAACTGATAAAACCGGACGATTCCCCACAAAATCAGATAGCAGCCTAAAAACAGGCCCCAGAAGCTAGCAGTGTGCCAGTGATTAAACCAAATCGTACTAATGGTTAACCCAAATGTACCCAGCAAATGCAGTCCTAATGCCACTAAATATGACAGCCGGTCCAGTTCAAACAAGTCTGTTAGCAGTCCAATCAACGCACTCATGATTAAGACACTCACAACATTCCTCATTGTAGGATGCGTGGGCTGAATATTGAGTGCAATAATGACCAAATAGGCAACTGCGCCGTAACCACACCCAATCATCATTCGTTGTAAGCTTACTTTCATGGCTGCCCCCTATATTCCTAGGCTTTTCATCAGCGTCTTCACATATTTACGGCTGACCTCAGTCCTGATCTGATTCGTGAGGACCGCAGTCATATTACCAGAAAAACTATCACTCAGGCTCAATAAATGGTTCAAATTCAAAAATGCGTGTTTCGAGACCTGCACAAAATCCAGATTGGCCAGTCGTTGCCGCAAATGGCTAAGCGGTTCTTTGGACTGAATGAGATGTGCGGTCGTATAGACCAGAAGTTGCCCTTGTTGAACATCCGCCATAATAATATCGGCAGTCTTCACCATCATCAGTTGCTCGCTGGTCTTCAACGGGATAATAGTTGGATGTGCAGTTTGGAACTGGTCAATATACAGCATCAAGGCTTGTACTGGTTCACCTAGTTGAGACGCTTTAACCAGTACTTCTATCTGAGATGGCGCCAGTTGTTCATCTCGTTCAAATTGACTGTGAACCACATTGACCACCCTCCCATTGATAAAGCTTTACCGTCGCCATTGTAATTGTTGTCGCCAAACCGGAATCAGCACCAGTAACAAGCAACTGACCAAGATATAGCATATTATCTGATAGGTCTGTGAGGCTGTCAACAAACCCGACCAGTTGATACGGACACCCATCAATCGCTCAAAATCGTTTTGGGCAATGCTGATATGAGCAAAAACAGTATTTAAGGTGTCATTCATTAGTATCTGACGATACAGCGATGCCGCGTAACTTTCAGGCGTTAATTTGACTAAGGTCTGAGCTGTAGTTGGAAGCGAACCAACCGGTAGATACAGCCCAACCAGAAAGCCCGTCGTGGTGCCAATAATGGTCGCAAGTTTGCCAAAATTATCGATGGTATGAATACGGGCGATAATCAGTGCATTCACGACCGTCGCCAAACCCGCACTTATCATCATTAGGCCAACAACATCCAGCAACTGTGCCCCGCTAAACCTAAGACCATCAGTAAAACTAAAATAGCCCCACATGCCAGCGAACATGGCTAGTTGCATGACAATACCGACAATGGTCGCACTCACCAAATAACTTAATTCCAATCTGACTGGTCCCACATCCGTGAGCAATAAATCCCGGTCAACCTGGCGCTCACGGTCTGAGACGAGCTGGCCCAAACCAGCTAATGTCGTTGAGATGCCAGTCAAGACCAGAATACCGGCAATCAACCAACTATCCAATAACTGATTTGTTTGTGGGAGCTGTGACCATTCTCGGTGCATTCCGGCTTTAAGAAATACTAAATACAGAACAAACGCAATTCCCGCGCTTAACAGTGACAACAGAACGCCACTGTGATTTCGAAAATAGAGCCGACAGTTGCGTTTAATCAAAGCAAGCATTTAAGTCAACTCCTTTCCGGTCAAGGCCATAAAAGCATCGTTCAACGAGCTAGGGCGATACTCGAAATCAAGCAAATTTGGCTGGCAGATTGTCAAAATCTGTATTGCAGATGCCATATCGGTCGGTAGACAAATCACTTGATTGCCAGTAACGTGAAACTCGGTCTGTACCAAAGTTGCCAGCACAGTAGGTTGTGCGTTGGGTGCCACCGCCAAGACCAATTGTGGTCGGCCATAACGTTGCTTGATTTCAGCAGCTGACCCATGTGAACAAACACGGCCATTTGTCATAATATAAACATTATCAGCGGTGTCGGCTTCATCCAAGTAATGTGTCGTCAGGACAATTGTCAATCCCTCTCGTTGTTGCAAATCATGCAATAATTGCCAAATTACCGTTCTTGTTTGAATATCCAGCCCAGTAGTTGGTTCATCCAAGAACAGAATTTCAGGATGATTGAGTAAGGCCCGTGCAATATCGACTCGCCGTTTCTGACCTCCGGAAAGTGTGCCGTATCGCTGTTGAAAAAAGCTGGTCAAACCAAATTGTACCCGTAGTTCTGCGACTCGTTGCTTGGGAACATCACGGTATTGTTGGGCACGTAATCGTAAATTTTCTTCAACTGTCAGGGCATCATCCAGCACACTGCCTTGAAAGACAACGCCTGGCTGACGAGTGCGATTCATCTCAACGGTTCCAGCAGTCGGTGTTAACTGACCAATCAGCAACTTGATCAACGTACTTTTGCCCGCACCATTCGGCCCTAGAATGGCAGTCATACGACCCGCTTTAATTTTCAGGTTAATATCATTGACCGCAACGTGTTGCTTGTATACCTTTGTTAAATGCATCGTCGCAAGTAATACCACAATGACCACCTCCCATTTAAATACCGTCAGCTTACACACTAAATACAGATTTGTCTCGTCTTTTTAGCTAAGTCGTCAACTATACCGGCTAAGTGGTCAAATTTCAGTCATAACCGTCAGCACCATCTAGTCGCCTAACGATTGGATTAGCATACTGGCCCATAACGCAACGGCACGATTGAACTAACCCAGGTGCCGGCAGAAAGCAGTCAGTTTCACCCCACGTCCC
>NZ_JAGYGU010000034.1:0-33844 GCF_018991255.1 Lactiplantibacillus sp. 30.2.29
GGCCCCTCCAGTCGGGAACCCGCTCGAATGGCAGATGAACGACCACCTACTTTGGTGCAATTGACCACTGAATGTTAGGAGACAGATCCTTCGAGCAAACTTTTGATCGATATTCGATGATACTTTACGGCACTTTAATACTGAGAAGGTTACCGAATATGATTCACAAAATCCACGGCCGCTAGTCTTGAATTTAGTCGATAAAATTGCCTTCGTTTATAGTTTCTGACTTTGCCATCTCAAACGGCCAAAGAAAATTCTGACAATTTCAGTGAAACTGCTGGTTAGAAATTCTAAAGCATGGGTCAAAATGGTCAGCTATTGTTTAAAACCAGCCTTACAGTTGACTATCAAAATGACCGTGGGTTAAGAACCAACGACTAATTCAATAAAAAGTTGAGTCCGCAAATGTTCGCCTTTCGAATAGTGTCCCGGCCGGAAGGCATTCGGGGCAAGGCCAAGTGGTGAAATTTCACTTAGCAAGCGTTTTTGGCTTGGTTAGTGAAAGACCAGTATTTAAGACGTGGGTTGTCGGCTTAAATCTGCGTCCACCACGTTCCGGCCATTGCCCAGAATGCCTGGAAGCCGGCGTAGGAAGCATCTACCACAGAAAGTTTACGGTAACTCGCACTGTTTCCAGCGGGCCTCAGCTGGCAGCATTTGAACTCAGAAAATAGCACGTTTTAATCATTATTCATGACAAATCAAGAAGTACAATGCGTCATTAAGTGAAGTGAGTCACGCGTTATTGGGAAGATTTTGCGTAATTATTAGATATCCGGGCCAAACTTTTATCAGTAAATGGTCTACACTGTGGTAGGTCGGCAGCGAGCGGAGAATGTGACCTGAACTCGGATTGGGCTAGCATTAATGTTACAAAATGGTAAGCTTTTTGTTAACATTTACTTGAATTCGTTGACAGCTCAGGTACAATTATTAGCGAAGGTTGGAGGGATTAAAATGATCAATACAGTTATTATTCGGGGATTATTCGAGTTCGTACAACAATTGATCTTGGTTGCGATTGCTAAGAATTTACCAATTAAGTTGGTTGTCGCGACGCAAGCGGATGAAGCGCCACGTTATCAGGCGCTCATCACGGCTAGTTTGACTTGTCGTCAGTTTACTTTAGATGCACAGCTCAAACCAGACTATTCACAAGCCGATAGTTTAATTATTGGAAATTTAGTGCCACTGGCTGCCGATGGTGATGCTAGTGGTGATTTAAAGGCGACCTTGCCATTATTCCGGTCGTTTGTCAACGACGCAATGGGTGCCGGTTTTAACGGTAAAATTGTGTTGGCAGGTAGTAATGACGCCGTATTAAGTGTACTCGCTGCCAAGTTTAGTGGCATTGACCACTCCAAAGTCATTGGTGTTGGTACCTTGCCACAGAGTCGCTTGTTGGAACAGCTTCTTCGGCAACAATTGAGTGTTGGGCCGGCTGATGTCCGGGCATTTGTTGTTGGAACTGCAGCTGCCCACTTGATTTCTTGGAGCCGCTCGTATATCGGTCCGGCGCCAGTGATGACCTACTTGGCCAACCAAGATATTAGTTTTGGGATGGATGAGATGACGGCTGCGACTGATCAAATCGATGACGCGACGATGATTACTAATCAGACCCTGAGTGTGTTAGCATTAGTACAGATACTCAACGCGTTTTATGCGCAGACGCCCTTCATTGGGACGGTGACTAATATTCAAGCGAGTGGCGATGATGACCAGCTGGTTGGACTGTCCTCACCCGTGCTGATTAGTGCCAATGGCCTTAAACGGATGGCAGATATGGTCTTGTCTGATGAGGAGCAAAAAGAATATGCTGAGATTGCGGGACAGGTTCGTGAAGAGCTAGCCCGGGTCACGGCAGGGGAGTTGGATGAAGATGCCAAAGCACAGTGATAATTATCAATATCCGCTTGATGAAACGTGGACGACGGCTGATATCATCAAGGTGACGACTTTCTACCAGGCAATTGAAGCGGCAAATGAAAGCTCGATTGCAACGGCGGAGTTATTAGCGGCGTATGATGATTTCAAGACGGTCGTTCCGGCGAAATCTGAAGAAAAGCGACTCTCACGTGATTATGAAGCCGCTTCAGGTTATCGGATCTATCAAACGATGCAAGCCGCACGAGCAACCAATAAGCAACGATTTCAATACCGAGACTAGGTGACCAATGTGCAAACGAATGTTGTGAAACAGTTGAATGATGCCATGCAGACGGTGATGCAAACGGCACGTGAGCAGGTCTTGGCTAAGATGGGGAACAAGTTAACGGTGGCGGAAAAAACCAGCCGACGAGATTTAGTGACCAATGTTGATCATAGTAACGAAGATTTTTTGATCAGCCAAATTCGTCAACTAGATCCCACAGCTCATATTTTGGCCGAAGAGGGTACTGGCGACCGAGTCACTAGCATGGCCGGGCACGTCTGGATCGTGGATCCCATTGATGGCACGATGAATTTTGTCCATCAACGCAATCATTTTGCGATGATGGTTGGGTTCTATGTTGATGGTGAGCCAACCTTGGGCTATATTCACGATGTGATGGCCAATAAACTCTATGCTGGCGGTCCGCAGCTCGGTGTGACACTGAACGGTGAGCCGATGAAGTCGCCAGCTGATGCCGACCTAGCAGATGGCCTATTTGGTGCCAGTGCACCACTGCTCATTCAAGACCGGTTTAACATGCAAGCAGTCGTGGCTGCTTCCTTAGGGCCACGCATCATGGGTAGTGCCGGTATTCAAATCAGTCAAGTGCTGGCAGGGGAATTGATTGCCTATCTTTCATACTTGCGACCATGGGATTTTGCAGCTGGTCGCGTACTAGCGGAAACGCTGGGCTTGGTGGTCACAACTCTTGACGGCAGTCCGGTTGATATGTTATCATCGGGTGCTGTACTGATAGCGACAAAACGTGCACAACGTTCAATTTTGGCAATCGTCTAGTAAGTAGTGGGACTGTGACCCATATGTCACAGTTTTTTTATGTCAATGGATGAAAACCACTGAAAGCGCCGTTACGACCGATTCAGGTTGCAGTCATGACTTGATAGTAACGGCAGATTGTATTAATATATGTAAGATTTCTGCTATCGAGGATAGTGAGAATTTTGAAGGATGAAAGGAAGATCAATTTTGAAATTTAGAGATGATATCCGCAACATTGCCATTATTGCCCACGTTGACCACGGTAAAACGACGTTGGTTAACGAAATGCTTAAACAATCGGATACCCTTGACGAACACGTCCAGATTGATGATCGGGCGATGGACACTAATGCCATTGAAAAGGAACGCGGTATCACGATCCTTTCGAAAAACACGGCCGTACGTTACGGCGACAAGCAAATCAACATCCTGGATACCCCAGGACATGCCGACTTCGGTGGTGAAGTTGAACGTATCATGCGCATGGTTGACGGGGTGTTACTCGTCGTTGATGCGTTTGAAGGAACGATGCCCCAAACTCGGTTTGTGTTGAAGAAAGCTTTGGAACAACACTTAACACCAATCGTAGTGATTAACAAAATCGACCGTCCTGGTGCCCGTCCTGAAGAAGTGGTTGACGAAGTGCTTGACCTCTTCATCGAACTTGGCGCGGACGAATCACAATTAGACTTCCCAGTAGTTTATGTTTCAGCCTTGAACGGGACTTCTAGTTACGAATCAGATCCTGCTAAGCAGGAACACACGATGAAACCAATCTTTGATACCATCATCAAGACGATTCCATCACCAATCGATAACTCTGACGAACCATTACAATTCCAAGTGGCCCTATTGGACTACAACGATTATGTTGGTCGTGTCGGAATTGGTCGGGTCTTCCGTGGGACGATCAAAGTCGGCGACAGCGTTTCAGTTATGAAGCTCGACGGTAGTAAGAAGAACTTCCGGGTCACTAAGTTATTCGGGTTCTTCGGATTACAACGGTTGGAAATCGACGAAGCCCATGCCGGTGACTTAGTTGCAGTTTCTGGGATGGAAGACATCAACGTTGGTGAAACGGTTGCTGATTCAGCAAACCCTGAAGCTTTACCGATCTTGCGGATTGATGAACCAACTTTACAAATGACTTTCGGAACCAACTCCTCACCATTTGCTGGTAAGGAAGGGAAGTTTGTGACGGCGCGTCAACTTGAAATGCGGTTAAAGGCCGAACTTGAAACTGATGTTTCGTTACGGGTCGACGACACTGACGAACCTGGTTCATGGGTCGTTTCAGGTCGTGGTGAATTGCATTTGTCAATCTTAATTGAAACGTTACGGCGTGAAGGTTATGAATTACAAGCTTCCCGTCCAGAAGTTATCTATCGCGAAATCGATGGCAAACGTTGCGAACCATTTGAATCTGTTCAAATCGATACGCCAGACGAATACACTGGTTCAATTATCGATACCTTATCGAAGCGTAAAGCTGAAATGAAGAACATGGAAAGTACTGGTAACAACCAGACTCGGTTGACCTTCTTAGCACCTTCACGGGGCTTGATCGGTTACTCCACTGAATTCCTTTCATTGACGCGTGGATATGGGATCATGAACCATACCTTCTCTGAATACTTGCCAGTTATTCCTAACTGGAACCCAGGTCGTCGGAATGGTGCCTTAGTTTCAATCAACCAAGGTAAGACGACGACGTATGCAACGATGGGGATTGAAGACCGGGGAACGATTTTTGTTGACCCAGGTACTGAAGTTTATGAAGGTATGATCGTTGGTCAAAATAGCCGTGAAAATGATATTTCGGTTAACATTACCAAGGGTAAGAACATGACCAACGTGCGTTCTTCTAACAAGGACTTGACGGCGACAATCAAGACGCCAACTCATTTAACGTTGGAAGAATCACTTGAATTCTTGAACAGCGACGAATTCTGCGAAATCACGCCAGAACACGTTCGTTTACGGAAACGTATCTTGAACACGAACTCACGTGAAAAAGAAGCCAAGAAGCGGAAAATGAATAAGTAATTTTCAGCTAACTAACACGCTCTCCAAACCGGGGAGCGTGTTTTTTTCGGCTCAACATGTCATGTGGGTTCAGCTGTAAGCGGGACTACTCGGACTAGCGTAGGTGATTTAGGCGCCTTGTCAAGTGCAGTTAGAGAATTCGGATGGGCTATCAATTGGTCTAGGTGTTTTTTTGGTGACCGTCAACAAGCCGCTGTCCCTTGATTATGTTCGTTTACATGGAAATAAATGATTGATTATTTGTTATTGAGAGTATAATATTGGTTTATAGAATGAAACCTGTTTGTAGGTCATCATTACTAGGATTGATGATGAACCTAATCAGTGCTTTGGAGGTGTGACCGGATGAAAAAGATTAATAAATTGATAATTCTCGGCATGTTGGCACTTGGTGTGACTGGGGGTGCCGTTGTCAATCAGTCGGTGAACGCCAAAGCGAGTACCAGCGTGACCATCGATGGAAAGATGAGTGATTGGGATAGTGCCAATTTGACAGAAGGCTATAACGGTTATACCGCGTTGACCAGTCAGGGTAAGTACGTCGATGTGTACGTCAAGATGAAGAATGGTCAAGTCCCGGGTTATGGGGACTATAATTTCAAAATCGATGGTAAGACTTACTACGTTTGGTCAAGTAATATCCCAAGTTCAGTTAGTTCGGGAAGTGTCAAATCATTCACACTGACTGGGGGCAAGTGGAACGATGGTACCCAGTATGGGACGGTCGGTACTGGGTATGTCACGAATGATGGTCACCATAATTATGCCGAGTTTCAAGTTGATTTGACCAAGTTAGGGTTAACGTCGACGGCCAGCGGCAAGGAAATTACCATGGCGAATCCGAATATTGGTTCTGACAGTGCCACAACGACTGCGGGGACCATCACTGATTCGACGAGTACGTCATCAGCTAGTTCATCGAGTGCTGCCTCAAGTTCAAGTACGGCAAGCAGTTCTACTTCGAGTAGCACCGCAACGAGTTCCACGAGCACCACTAGCAGTTCGGCAGCGGTCAGTTCCAACGGTGTCGTCAGTGATAAGTCGGAGTCAGCGTCTAAGGCGTCGTCCACGACTAACAATGATGCCAATAATGATAACGATAATTTGAACATCACGATCGATGGCAAGTTTAATGATTGGAAAAATGTCAGTTTGACAGAAGGCTATAATGGCTATACCGCCATGGTCAGCGACGGTAAATATGTGTACGTCTACGTGAAAATGAAATACGGGCAGGTACCAGGGTATGGCGATTATAATTTTGATATTAGTGGTCAAAATTACTACGTTTGGTCTGGTGATATGCCAAGTTCGCAATCTGATGGGGCGGTCAAGGCCGTTTCCTTCACAGGTGGCAAATGGAACGAAGGTAGCCAGTACGGCACCGTTGGCAATGGCTACGTGGCTCAAGACGGCTCGCATTCCATTGCTGAATTCAAAGTTGATTTGAGTAAGTTTAACTTATCGACAATGACTGGCCAAACGATTACGATGTATAATCCGAATATTGGTGATAAGAAAGTAACGGTGGCTGGTGGTTCAACTGGCCCTTACTTGATTTCTGGTGTTGGCGTCGTCATCGTCGCCTGGGGCTATTTCAAGCTCCGTAAACGGCATCAGCTCAAGCCAACTGATACGCCGAAGATTCAAAAATAAGGCGTTAATAACAAATGAGTTTACTGACACGAGTGATACTGCCGGCCATTAGCGTTGTATCGTGGTCGAGAAGTGAATTAATAGGACTGATATACGATGAATCTTAAGATTCTCCTAGGAATAGTAATATGGTTATATGGACTGTCAGTGCTCAAAAGAGCTCGGCTATCAGCTTTCTACTTTATTGTGGGAAGTGCCGGGCTCTTTTTTATTCTAACGGCGATTAGTCGCCCGTACTGGGTCTGGTTCTTTACGCACGCGGTAATTCACGGCGTGGCCCTTTTTACAGAGCTGACTAATTGGGGTCAGATTATGTTCAAAATGGGACTGGTTTATATCAATAACGTTGGTAATCCAGTTATTATGTCGATCGATTATGAGTGCTCTGGCATCATTGAAACGTGTGCTTTCGTTTCGTTGGTGGCCTTTTATCCGGCTTACCAGCGACGTGAAAAAGTCTTTTATGGCGTATTTGGACTGCTTTATATTTATCTGATTAACGTGCTTCGTTTAAATGTGGTGATTACAATCGTCCATTTTGGCGGCGGTGAAGCCTTTTTCCTAGCACATTCGGTGATTGGCCGCTTGATTTTTTACGTGTTGGTGATCGTACTGTATTACAACGTCTTCACGTATTCACAACTGGCACGAGGATTGTATCAACAGGTTGCTGATTGGAGGGATCGTTTACGGTGATGTATTGGCTAAACTTGGCGTTGACCAGGATGGGATTTTGGATTACGTGGGCATTGATTCCCATCGTCGTCGAAATCATCCCGTCAATCGTTTCGACTGCTAAATTGATGCATCGTCAGCGCCGGTGCCGAAACTTAAAGCACCGCAAAAATGGCCCTGGGTGACCATTATTGTTCCGGTTTATAATTCTGAGGACACTTTATTTGATTGTATTCGTTCGATTGATCGGCAGACGTATCCGAAACAGGCGATGCAGATTATTTTAGCGAATAATCAGAGTACTGACGATAGTTTTGGCGCGTATGCACGGGCCCAAGATGCCTTTCCTAACTTATTTTTACGCTATGTTAATACGGATAAGGGGAAGGCACGGGCACTGAACGCGGCGATTTATGAGAGTATTGGGAGTTATGTAATTAATATTGATAGTGACGGCCTGCTGGAACCAAACGCGGTAAAAAATATGGTCTTACGTTTTGAGAGTGACAACAGTATCGCGGCAATGACAGGCGCCGTACTGCCTCAGCGCCAACTCGTGCAGCAAGTGTCCGGATGGTGGCACCGGCTATTAGCCAAAAATGAGTATTACGAGTATGCGCAGGCCTTCTTATCTGGCCGGACGATTGAATCTTTTCGCGACCAATTATTTACGATGTCCGGGGCGTTCTCGGCGTTTCGGCGGGAAGTCTTGATGGAAACTTTTTTGTATGATACCGACACGATTGGTGAGGATACCGATATGACGTTTCAGATTCGGACTCGTTTGGGCAAAAAAGTCGTGATTTGTGCGAATGCCATTTTCTACGTGGAACCAATTTCCGGCTTTGCGGAACTCTATACCCAACGTCAGCGCTGGCAACGCGGTGAACTGGAAGTGGCTCAAAACTACATGGCACAAACGGCGAGTCTCAGAGGCTTTTTCAAGGATTTTCTGGTACGGCGGATCATGATTGACCATACGTTTACGTTTCCACGGATGATTTGGACGTTTGCGACACTTGTCTTGATTGCGTTTGGTTATTCAACGCTGGTCGTGGGCTTGTCCTACCTACTCATCTATGGGCTATACGTGCTGGTAGGTGTGATTAACTTTATCAGCGTGGGGATTCTTTTGAAGCCGTATCCGGCTGAACGACGTTTTTACTCACGTCTATGGTGGTTGACTTTGACGCTGCCCATATACATGTTTTTGACCGGCTGGATCCGTTTGGTCGGCGTTATCAATGCGATGACGACCCATGCGACTTGGCGGATGCGAGGTTTTTCTGAAGAGTGGCACCAACTCATCGCGGTTTTACGTGATGATCGGCAAACGGTTCGCGATTATTATCGGCAGCGCCGCAAAGAAAAGTAACGGCGTCTCGTGTCGGTACCTGGCCGGGGATGATATTTAGCGAGATGGAAATGGGGGTGGTGTTGCATGAAAAATTACTTTTATCGGTTTAGTCACACGACGATCAGCGTGATTTGGTGGATTCTATTTGGCTTGACGTTAGTATTTGCGGTGACGTCACCCAATATCATTCTGGGCGACAATGCGACGTTTGGGACCAGTACGACGATGCTAACGACTAGTTTGATTATTGCAATCGTGGCGGTGGTTATCTTAAACGCCACTTATCCGCAAATCCACCGTTGGTTCGTGACGGTCTTCGTGACCCGCCAGCTCTGGACAGCAAGTGGACTACTCGCGTTAGTAGTGATTGGACAAATTATCTTCGTCACGTTTGTTCATCCCGTCAGTGGGTTTGATGCCGGCATGTTGCACTATGCAGCGACTAGCGCCAAACACGTCCAAGAAGTCGGGGTGACGGCCTATTATAGTCTCAACCAAAATAACATGCCAATCATGTTATTGATGCATTGGCTGTCAGAAGTGACAGGGCAGACTTCGTGGCAATTTTTTGATTATTTGACGTTGTTGTTTGTCGATTTATCCGCCATTTTCAATCTGGTCAGTGTGTGGGTCGTTCGGCGACAAGCGCTAGGCATCGCGTTGTATTTGCACGCTGCCTGGTTAGCCGTCTTTCCAAGTATCATCATGCCGTACACCGATGCATGGGGATTACCACTGGTTTCATTTTATTTATGCTGCTATTTTGTGATGCGGCAGACTGACTGGTCACCGTTACCACGATTGATTGCGGCGGTCGGTTTCGGAATCAGCGTCACTTTGACGTATTTTATGAAACCCTCTTCGATTATTCCCGTGATTGCCATTGTGATTATCGAAGGATTGGGTGCATTACATCGGCATGGTCCACTCAAGGGGCCGCGCGTCTTTATCGTTGTCGCCATGCTGATCCTAATGGTCGAAAGTGCAGGTTTCACTTATCATTACACTAACCGTGCGATTCAAGACCAGACGTATATCAGACTCGATAAATCCCGTGCCATTCCAGCGATTCATTTCATGGCGATGGGGGTCTACGGCAGTGGTGGCTACAGTGAAAAACAAGCGATTCAGATGGCGGTTCTACCCACTGAACAACAGAAAACAGATTATTCGATCCGGATGCTCACACGGCGCCTGAAGCAATTAGGGCCGATGGGATATGTGTCCTTTTTAATCAAGAAGCAGCGCAACAACACGGCCGATGGAACGTTTGGTTGGCTCAAGG
The DNA here is from genome assembly GCF_018991255.1 of Lactiplantibacillus sp. 30.2.29. NCBI lineage: Bacteria > Bacillati > Bacillota > Bacilli > Lactobacillales > Lactobacillaceae > Lactiplantibacillus > Lactiplantibacillus sp. 30.2.29. The sequence continues at coordinate 9,958 of NZ_JAGYGU010000034.1, forward strand.
AAGGAAACTTCTTCCGCGAGAATCAAAAACCAAGTAACCGTGGTTTTAGCAATTGGCTCAAAAACTTCATCTATCTCTATGGCCGTCACATCGCGGATTTCCGTTACGTCGCCCAGTTGTGGTGGATCACATTGCTAGTCATTATTGCCATTGGAACTGGACCGCGCCGGCAGCTAACGCAATTATTGCGGTTATCGCTGATTGGTGGCTTTCTTTTTCTACTAGCCTTTGAAGGTGGCCGGAGTCGTTACCTGATTCAATACTTACCATGTTTACTATTACTAAGTAGTTTTTCTTTCGAACGTGCCGTCATCAATGTGCGGCGAGTGGCTGATTGGTATCACCGCAAATTAGCCAAAGCCATCGCGGCAGATGAAGCGAAGTCGACAGCTGATGATTGACCATGTTTGCTTTAAATCGAATGGATTATTAATCACTTTTGGCTGCTGTGCTGAAGGTGGTTTTTTAGGTGATGTCAGTAATAGTTTCGGACCACCCGTTGTGCCCGTTAGTATTTATCCTGAATTATGATTGAAAAGTGCCGGTTCTTAAAGCCAAAAGCGGCCAGCTGAGGACCGCTGGAAAATGGAGCGAGTGCGTAGACCTGCAGTTGTGGACGCACCCTACGCCGGCTTCCAGGCATTCTGGTCAATGGCTGGAAACGTGGTGGACGCAGATTTAAGCCGACAAACCACGTCTTAAATACTGGTCTTTCACTAACCAAGCAAAAGACGCTTGCTAAGTGAAATTTCACCACTGGGCCTTGTCCAGAATACCTGCCAGCCGGGGCAGTATTCGAAAGGTAGACATTTACGGCCCCAACTTTTTGTTGAATTAGTCGTTGGTTTCTTGGTACAAAGAAATTTTGATACTTAACAGTCAGACTGGTTTCTAACAATCGCTAAACTTCCTTACCCATGTTTCAACCCTCGGACAAGTAACTTTACTGGACCAGTCAGAATCTTCCCAGTGTTAAAATGCCATAAAGCATCATCAATATCGATTTAAAGTTTGCTCGAAGGACCTGTCTCCTAATATTTAGGAGTCAATTGCACCAAGTTAGGTGGCTGTTCATCGGCCATTCGAGCGGCTTCCCGACTGGAGGGGCCGGCTGACAATGCTCAGTAGCCAAGTTATTCTAAGCTGGAAGTGGTCTTCTTCCGGCTTAGAATAAGACTCGTATTTGAAATTACGCAGTGGGTTTCTGCGTGAGTTCAAATCGATGTCGGCTTACGTTCCAGCAATTGTCAGCCGGCCCCGGAAGTCGGAATAGGAAGGATACCGGCAGACGAACAGTACGCCAAGTAATCGTAATTCGTGAATACCCTGTTTGTAAGCGGTTAAGCGTAACTTGGTTAAAAAACAGCAAATTAATCTGTGAAATTACTGTGTTAAAACTGACTTATGCTATAATTGTTGCAAGCAAGCAGTTCGAGCAATCGTGGGGAATATCATCGGACTGTTAGATTAATTAGGGTGGGATTTAAGCTCATGTGGAAAAAGTTACACTATATGGACTATGTGCTGTTTATCCCGTATTTGATTCTTAGCGGGATCGGCGTTGTCATGGTTTATTCATCGAGTTCATACGTGGCCGCACAAAACGGCTCGACACCCACCGGTTATTTAATTAAGCAACTGATCTGGGTCGTCTTGGGGTTAATCATCACCTTATTTTGTATGAACTTAAAGATTGACTACTTTAAGAAGACCAAATGGCTTGGGATTCTAGGGTTCGCCATGTTAGTTGTGTTAGTCGGGCTCCGATTGGTCGGTAAATCGATCAATGGGGCGGCTGGCTGGATTATTTTGGGGCCAGTTTCGATTCAACCGGCTGAATTTTGTAAGTTTTATTTAATCATTTACTTAGCCGCCATCATTGCTCAGCGTGAAGACGTTTTAGGCGTGGCCCGGTTTCGTGAATTAGGCCCACAGTTGGTGATGTTGTTCGCCATGCTGTTGCTGATTTTTGTCCAACCCGATTTAGGTGGGGCGACCATCAACTTGGCGATTGCAGCAGTGATTTTATTTGCGAGTGGGATTTCGTACTTGATCGGGGTCGGGGCTTTTCTGGGTGCTGTCGGGGCCTTTGAATGGATCCTCGTGCCCATCGTCAGTCGCTTACCGCAGAGTGCCTTTGCGAACTCCTACCAATTACGGCGATTCCTGGGTTTCTTGAATCCGTTCAAGACCGCTTCAGGTGCCGGGACTCAACTGGTAAATTCCTATTATGCGATTTCTAATGGGGGCTTAACGGGGGTCGGTATTGGGAATAGTTTGCAAAAGCGCGGTTATTTACCTGAACCGAACACCGATTTTATCATGTCGATCACGGCTGAAGAACTTGGCTTGATTGGGATCTTAATCGTGATGGGCTTACTGTTAGTGATCGTCATGCGAATCATCTATATTGGCGTCCGGTCGCATCACGCTTTCAATGCGTTGGTCTGTTACGGGGTGGCTGCCTACCTGACGATTCAAGCGTTTATTAACGTAGGTGGGATCGTTGGGTTGATTCCGATTACCGGGGTCACGTTCCCGTTCATGAGTTATGGTGGTTCCAGTATGATGGTGCTGACGTTGTCACTAGGATTAGTTTTAAATATTAGTGCCCTTGAAAAAATTGAACGGGCTAATACCGTTCGACAAGCTGATTAATTAGGATATTATTTGGAAATGAGGGATTTTGGTGAAGAAAGTATTAATTGCTAACCGTGGCGAAATCGCAACGCGAGTCATTCGTGCTTGTCATGAATTAGGCTTGCAGACTGTCGCAATTTACGCCAAAGAAGACGAGTTCTCCGTTCACCGTTTCAAAGCTGACGAAGCCTATCTGGTTGGTGAAGGCAAGGCGCCCATTGCCGCCTATTTAGACATCGAAGATATTATTCGAATTGCCAAAGAAAATCATGTTGATGCAATTCATCCAGGCTACGGTTTTCTAGCTGAAAATGCCACCTTTGCTCGGCGTATTGCCGAAGAAGGCATGATTTTTGTTGGGCCTAAGCCGGAACACCTAGAGATGTTTGGAGATAAGATTACAGCCAAACGGGTGGCACGGGACGCGGGTGTACAGACGATTCCTAGTACCTTGCACCCGGTAACGAGCTTGAACGAAGCACTCCAATTCACGCAACAATACGGTTATCCAATTATGATCAAAGCTGCCATGGGTGGTGGCGGTCGCGGGATGCGAATCGTCCATGAAGCTTCTGAACTACAAGAAGCCTTTGACCGGGCACGTTCTGAAGCAATGCAGTCCTTTGGCGATGATGAAATTTATTTGGAAAAATTCATTGCTAATCCCAAGCACATCGAAGTTCAGATTTTAGCGGATGCCCACGGTAATGTGATGCACCTGTTCGAGCGGGACTGTTCTGTGCAACGGCGTAATCAAAAGGTGATTGAATTCGCACCAGCCGTTGCGCTGCCAATGGAATTGCGGCAAAGAATTTGTAATGCGGCAGTCGACTTGATGAAGAGCGTCCACTATTTAAACGCCGCCACCGTAGAATTTTTGGTGGAAGGCGACCAGTTCTACTTCATGGAAGTCAATCCACGGGTTCAAGTGGAACATACTGTGACTGAAATGATTACCGAAATCGACATTGTGCACGCGCAGTTGAAAATTGCGATGGGTGGCGATTTGTTTAAAGACTTACGGTTACCACACCAAGATGAGTTGACTTATAAAGGCGCCGCCATTCAGTGCCGTATCACGACCGAAGACCCGGCGAACGACTTTATGCCAGATACCGGCCGAATCGAAACGTACCGGTCACCAGGTGGTAACGGCGTTCGTTTGGATGCTGGTAATACCTATTCGGGCGCAATCGTGACGCCATACTTTGACTCTTTATTGGTTAAGGCTTGTGTGGCAGCGCGTACCTTTAAGGCTGCCGTTCACAAAATGCGGCGGGTGCTGGTCGAATTTGATATTCGAGGCGTGAAGACTAACATTCCATTCATGCTCAATGTGATTGATGATCCAACGTTCCAAGCGGGCGAAGCGGGGACCCGGTTTATTGATCAAACACCGTCACTGTTCAAGTTCCCAGATGACACGCAACGTGAAGATAAGATGTTGAAGTACATCGGGAACGTGACGGTCAACGGTTTTGCTGACGTTGCACAACATTCCAAGAAGTATTACCCAGACGTCGAATTTCAGGATGACTTTAAGCCGATTGCACCCGATATTGTGACGGCTAAAGATGTGTTAGATTCGAAAGGCGTTAGTGGTTTACAGAGCTGGTTGCTTGATCAGAAACAGGTCTTGCTGACAGATACGACGATGCGCGATGCTCACCAAAGCCTGTTTGCGACCCGAATGCGGACCAAGGACATGTTGGCCGTTGCTGCGGCGTCACAAAAAGCGATGCCACAATTGTTCTCATATGAAATGTGGGGCGGTGCAACCTTTGACGTGGCATACCGATTCTTAAATGAAAATCCATGGAATCGTCTCAAAGAGCTACGCCAAGCCATGCCACGGACCTTGTTCCAGATGTTGTTCCGGGGGTCTAACGCGGTTGGTTACCAAAATTATCCGGATAACGTTATTCGTGAATTTATTTTGGAAGCGGCCAAGAGTGGTATCGATGTTTTCCGGATTTTTGATAGTTTGAACTGGATTCCACAGATGGAAAAGAGTATTCAGGCGGTCAAAGAAACGGGTAAAATTGCGGAAGCCACCATTTGTTATACCGGTGATATTATGGATCCAAACCGGCAAAAGTATGACTTGGCTTACTACCGGCAATTAGCGTTAGACTTACAATCGACTGGTGCCGATATCATCGCCATTAAAGATATGGCGGGTGTCTTGAAGCCAGAAGCCGCTTATGAGTTAGTGTCAACCTTGAAGGATGCCTTAACGATTCCAGTGCACTTACACACGCACGACACCACCGGAAACGGTATCTTTACCTATGCTCGTGCTGTGGATGCGGGTGTCGACGTGGTCGATGTTGCCGCCAGCGCTTTGTCTGGCACGACCAGTCAACCTTCGATGAGTACGCTTTACTATGCGTTAGCACATAACGACCGGCAACCAGATATCGATATTAATAACGTTGAAGCAATTAACCGTTACTGGCAAGGCGTACGGCCATACTACCAAGACTTCTCAAATGGAATGACTGGGCCACAAACCGACATTTACCAAACGCAGATGCCTGGTGGTCAGTATTCTAACTTACAACAACAAGCCAAGGCAATGGGCCTCGGTGATCGTTGGGAAGAAGTCAAGGCGATGTATGCGACGGTCAATGACATGTTTGGCGATATCATCAAGGTGACGCCAAGTTCTAAAGTGGTCGGTGATATGGCGCTGTTTATGATGGAAAATCACTTAACGCCAGAGGACATCTACGATCATGGTGACAAGCTCGACTTCCCTGAATCAGTGATTAATTTCTTTGCTGGTAATCTCGGCCAACCAGTCGGTGGTTTTCCGAAGAAATTGCAACAGATCATTTTGAAGGGGCATCCGGCATTAACGGTTCGCCCGGGTAGTTTGGCCAAACCAGCTGATTTTGAAGCAGTCAAGACTGAATTGTCAGCTAAACTCGGTCACGAGGCCAACCATCAAGAAGTCTTGAGTTACATTCTGTATCCGAAAGTCTTCATGGATTACGATGCAAGCCACAAACGTTACGGGCACGTCTCGCTGTTAGACACGCCGACCTTCTTCCAAGGCATGCGTTTAGGTGAAACGGTCAATATTGAATTGGCGAAGGGTAAGACGATGATCGTCAAACTCAACCAAATCAGTGATCCGGACGTGGATGGGGTACGAACGCTGTACTTTAGCATCAATGGGCAAAACCAAGAAATCATGATCAAGGATAATTCGGTTCATCAATCGTCAACCAGCACGCGCAAGGCGGAACCAACTAATGAAAATGAAGTTGGGGCAACCATGAGCGGCTCCGTATTGAAGCTGCTTGTCAAGAAGGGCCAGTCCGTTAAGAAGGGTGAACCTCTACTGGTTACTGAAGCGATGAAGATGGAAACGACGATTCAAGCGCCTGAAGATGGCCTGATCGAACACATCTATGTCAGTGCGGGCGACGTTATTCAGACGGATGACTTGTTATTGGAAATTGCACCACAGTAATTGGTATTAGGCGCAAGTGGATTACGATTGATCCATTTCGTGCAAACAGTACAGACTCAAAATCATCAATGGCTATGGCTGTTGATGATTTTTAGGTTTAGACGTTAGAAACAGGTTAGGCCGGGAATTCAGAAGTTAGTTGACGAAATCCAGAATCTAGTCTAACATTTAAACAACAGTATTACGCATTGTGCGAGTTAATTTGTCATGAATCATAATCAAAACGTGCCATTTATGAAGTTCAAAACCGCCAGCTAAGGATCTCTGAAAACACGGCAAGTTAGCGTAAACCTGTATTATGGTTGCGTCCTACTCCGGCTTAGAATAAGACTCGTATTTGAAATTGCGCAGTGATTTTCTGCGTGAGTTCAAATCGATGTCGGCTTACGTTCCAGCAATTGTCAGCCAGCCCCGGAAGTCGGATTAAGACGATCACTGGCTGACGAACAGGAATCCACTAACTGGCACGTTTTGATTATCTTCAGTGCTAAATAATAACTAACACAACGCGTAACAGTAATTTATGTAGAAGAGGTGAGGTTCGATGGATTTTACAGTTAAGCCGCGTCGTTCGTTGATCGTGTATCTTTATTCGATGAAGCAGGTGCGTCAACTGAAGCGTTTTGGATTGATTCAATATCAATCACGTAAGCAACATTACGTCGTGTTGTACATGGATGAACATCAAATTCCGGCAGCCACGACGAAAATTAAAAAATTAAATTTTGTCCGCAAGGTAGAACCGTCGTACCGGCCGGACGTTGCCATGAACTTTGGTGAACGGGTGGATCAGGGCTTTTTCAAGCCAACGACGACCGGTGCACCTGACGACGATGATGATGAAGAAGATTAAGTTGGTGAAAAAGAGATGCGAATTGTAGCAGGTGACTTTGGTGGCCGGCGCTTAAAGGCGGTTCCTGGAATGCAGACGCGACCGACCACGGATAAAGTCAAAGAAGCGGTGTTTAATATTATTGGCCCGTACTTCGATGGTGGCCAATCACTAGATTTATTTGCCGGCAGTGGTGGGCTGAGTATCGAGGCAGTCTCGCGTGGTGTCGACCGCGCCGTTTTGATTGACCGCCAGTATCAGGCCATTAAAACGATCAAGGATAATATTGCGGTGACTAAGGCCCCAGACCGCTTTGAAGTCATTAAAGGTGATGCTCAGCGGGTTCTAGACCGACTAGCTGCACAAAATGAGCGTTTTGACTGGGTATTTTTAGACCCGCCGTACGCTCAGCAACAAATTGTCAAGGACATTCAACGCTGTGCGGCCCTGGGCTTGTTGAATCCGGGTTGCCACATCGTGTGTGAGACTGATACGAATGCCAATTTGCCCGCAGATTTGCCTGGCTTTGCCTTGGTTCGGCAACAGGATTACGGCATTACAGTCATTACCATTTATCAAAAAGTAACGGAGGAAGTCTAGTTATGGTGACAGCAGTTTTTCCCGGAAGCTTTGATCCCATTACCCGGGGACATCTGGATATGATTCAGCGCGCGAGTCGGTTTGTCGATCATTTAATCGTTGCGGTGATGGTCAATACCAGCAAACAACCCTTATTTACGATGGCCGAAAAGGTTGCCATGATCAGTGCGGAAGTCAGCGATTTGCCGAACGTGGAGGTGCAGGCTGCGACCGGGTTAACGGTTGATTTCATGACCAGCGTCCACGCGACAGTCCTGGTTCGAGGACTACGTAATGAACAGGACTTTGGCTATGAACGTGATATCGCCTGGATGAACAAGTCGTTGAATGATTCGATTGAAACGATTTGCTTGATTGCCCGCCCACCGTACGCTTATTTTTCCTCGAGTTTAATCAAGGAAGTGGCTAAGATGGGGGCGGATGTTTCTAAATACGTCCCAACGGCGGTCGCTCAGAAGTTGCAGCAACGTTTAGGGAAGAGTGATCAATGAAGACGGTACAACGATTATGGAAACGGTACTGGGGCCTCGTTTTAATTGTGGTGGTACTACTGGTGTTTTTCTTACTGCCACTGCCATATTACATCGAGGGTCCCGGGAGCGCGGACAATTTAAAATCATTTGTGACGGTCAAGCACCATCCTGACAAACGGCGTGGTAAATTCATGTTGACGTCGGTCGCAGAAGCCCCGGCAACACCGGCTTTGTGGCTGTATGCACAGTTGAATCCACACTATGACGTCGTTAGTGCCGAAGACATGACGGGTGGTCAAGACGATGCGACTTATAACCGAGTTCAGAAGTTCTACATGCGTAGTGCAATCAATGAAGCAATTGCCACAGCCTATTCAGCGGCACACCGGAGCTATCGAACGACCTATCAAGGCATTTATGTGTTAGATATTCAGTCGAATTCGAAGTTTAAGCACCAGTTGAAGGTCGGTGATACGATCACCAAGGTCGATGGTCACCATTTCAATACGGCGAGCGCCTATCAACGCTATATTAGTAAGCAGGGCATTGGTCATCGTGTGACGATTAGCTATCGCCGCAATGGCAAGACCAAACAGGCGACAGCACCCTTGGTTAAGCTGAGTACGCACCGGGCCGGAATCGGGATTACGCTGACTGATAATGTCAAGGTCACCACCAAGATTCCGGTCAAAGTCGATCCTGGCCAAATTGGTGGTCCATCCGCAGGCCTGATGTTTAGTTTGCAGATTTATCAGCAATTAACCAATCAGAATTTACGGCATGGTCAAAAAATCGCTGGGACTGGTACGATCGATCAAAATGGTCAGGTCGGTGAAATCGGCGGCATCGATAAAAAAGTGATTGCGGCCAAACGCGCGGGTGCGACAATTTTCTTTGCACCATACGTCAAACCGACCAAAGCGCTCTTAGCCGTTGAAGAGCAGGGCAAGACCAATTATCAATTGGCGAAAGCCACCGCGAAAAAGTATGCGCCCAACATGAAAGTTGTGCCAGTCACGTCGTTCAAGCAGGCAGTACATTACTTACAAACACATTCAAAATAATTGAATTAGTTACTGAAAAGTTTGGGGTGAAACCCAAACTTTTTTCGTGGATTCACGCCTCGTTTGACGTAATTATTCGTTGAAGGGGTGAGCGTTAATGACAACTTGGATTCAATTTGCAAAAAATCACTGGCGAGTCTTCGCAATTGTGAGTGCCGCCGTTCTGGTTCTACTAACTGGTTTAGTGCTTAGTCAGCATCGTCAACCAGAGGCCGCCGCTGCGACCAATGTGTTTGATCCGACTGCGGGCGCTAGTGGGACTGATCCGACAATGATGAGTGGTAGCCAGAGTAGTCACGGGAGAGCCGCTGGTGCGTCTTCGGTAGCTACAGGCGCATCAGGAGCAGCAGTCAATCCCGCGACGACCAGCCCAGCGCCCGGCTTTGTCGACGTGAAAGGTGCGGTTAACAAACCCGGGCTTTATCAGGTTACCAGCAGTATGCGGGTCGCCGACGTGATTCAACTCGCACAGGGGATGCAACCCCAAGCGGACCAACAACAGGTCAATTTGGCGGCAAAGGTGACGGATCAACAAGTGGTCTATGTGCCAGCTAGGGGAGAGCAGTTGCCTGCGATTGCAACGGCAACACCGAGTCCGACACCTGCGACGACCACTGCTGGGGGCGGCTCACCAGCAAGCACTAGTGCAGGTTCGAGTGAGAAGGTCAATTTGAATACGGCCGATGTTGCGGCGTTTCAAAAGCTGAGTGGGGTCGGTCAGAAAAAGGCCGAAAAGATTATTGCTTATCGGCAACAGCATGGTAATTTTAAATCTGTCGATGATTTGAAAAATGTAAGTGGTTTTGGGGAGAAGACGGTCGCAAAATATAAAGACCAACTGACTGTCTAGTTTCGAAGCGGACAATTTGTTATACTACTGTCATTGAAAGCGAGGCATAAGATGATGAAAGATCAACGAATTCCATGGGATCAATATTTTATGATGCAAGCGGTGCTCCTGTCTAGCCGGAGTACCTGTGAACGCCTATCGGTCGGTGCAACCATCGTCCGGGATAAGCGGATTATCGCGGGTGGTTACAACGGCTCAGTTTCGGGCGATGTGCACTGTATCGATGAGGGCTGCTATTTAGTTGATGGTCACTGTGTGCGGACGATTCATGCGGAAATGAACGCTATTCTGCAATGTGCGAAGTTTGGCGCCGCAACGGATGGTGCTGAAATCTACGTGACGGATTTTCCGTGCTTGCAATGCACCAAGATGCTGCTGCAGGCTGGTATCACCAAAATTCATTATTTACGTAATTATCACAACGACGATTATGCCATGTCACTGATTGAACGGAAACACGTGGCACTTCAACAGGTCAAGTTCGACCAATCGGACTTAGACAAATTGAATCTTAACCAGATTTTACTTAATCGTGACTAAGTGCGCCCGTTATTTTTCGCCGCAATTAGTTGCGGTCTACTTAGTAGTTGGTTAGTAAGCCAACAACCGATTGCCGCAGTGTTGCTCGGACTGTGGCTCTTTCGGGTCTGGTGTTTGCGCGAGCGGCATACACTGATGGTAACGTTGGTATGTGTGGTGGGCTTTGCCGGTTGGTTTAGCTGGCAAAATCACCGTTTTGAACATTTAGCGGCGCTGCCGAGTCAGTCAATGCAGGCTGAGTTAACCGTCCAACCAGATGCGATCTCGATTCGGGGTGGTCAGTACCAACTGGTGGCTAACGGTTCGGTTGGACGCGTGTTAGTCAGAGGCCAATTAAAATCCGCGCATGATAAGCAGTGGTTACAGCGGGTAACTAGGCGAACGAGTTGGCGTGCTCATGGAACGCTGGCCTCAATCGATCCACCGACCAATCCTGGCCAATTCGACGCCCCCGCGTATTATCGTAGTCAAGGCATTGCGCAACAACTGACGCTCACGCAGGTGTTTCAGATTCAAGCAGCGCCGCGTACCGGTTGGTTAGGAATAGTGGACCGCTTACATCAGTGGCGTTGGGCTTTTGCGCAACGTTGTCAGCAATTACCACCGATGTTGGCCCGTTATGCGAGTTCTTTGTTGGTTGGATTGCGGCCAGCTGATTTTCAAACGACGATGGGGGCAGTCCAACAATTAGGCTTACTGCACCTTTTCAGTCTCTCTGGGATGCACGTGATCTTACTGATTAGCTTCTTAAAATGGGGACTGATCCGGCTGCATTTAAGCAGGCAAGCGACGGACTATTGGCTATTAGGATTGTTGCCGGCTTATCTAATCTTGGGTGGTGGCGCCGATAGTCTACAACGCGCTGTCATTACCGCAGCCTTGCCAATTGTTTGGGAACTCGTGACGCACCGAACGAGTGGTGCGTTGAGCGGTTGGAGTCTAGCGTTGATGATTGGATTGATTCATAATCCATTAGTCTTGAGTCAATTAGGGGGCCAATTGAGTTACGGTTTGGCTCTGCTATTGATTTTGATGCCGAGCATGCCATCTTGGAAATTGGCGGTGTGGATTCAAGTGATTAGCTTGCCAGTATTGTTAGTCGCGACTGCTCAGTGGCATGCGTTGTCGTTAGCGGTCAATTTAATCGTTGCGCCACTCTTTAGCTGGTTGTTATTTCCTGTAACCATGATTGGGGCGATTTTTGGCACCCAGGTTCCGGGAATCGCTAGTAGTTGTGAATGGCTGTTAGTCAACTTTCAAACGTGGCTGGACTGGGTCAGTCACTGGCCAGGATTACTCGTGTTGGGCCAGCCGAATGCCATCTGGGCGTGGGGACTCAGTTTGCTGAGTTTGTGGATGTTGCGGACGCCGACGCGCCGGTACCGGCGATTATTAGTGCTGGCATATGGGTGCTTTATCCTCAGCATGCGATTCCCGTTGCATGGCGCCGTGCAGTTCATCGACGTCGGGCAGGGTGATTCGATCCTGATTCGGCAGCCGTTTAACCGGCAAGTGAGTCTGATTGATACCGGCGGCCGGCTGCATTTTCCCAAGCCCCACTGGCAAGATGATGGATTGACACCTAAGGCTCGAGTCGAGACCATTACCGTTAATTATTTGCATCGACTTGGAATTACGCATTTGGATACGGTATATTTGTCGCATAAAGACGTTGATCATATCGGTGATCTGGGTGAATTACTACGCTTGATGCCAGTTAAACGAGTCGTGGTACCAGCTGGAATGGCACATTTAGATAAGTTTCAAAAATTATTGCAGCCGGCGAAACAGCCACCAATTGTGATGGAAGCGCTGGCTGGGCAGACGTTTGCGGACGGATTGACAGCCGTTCATCCGTTTCGACCAGGCCGGGCTGAAAATGAAGATTCGTTGGTGCTCACGGGTGTCTTTGGACAGCGCCGTTTTATGTTTACGGGTGACCTGGACCGAGCTGGAGAACGGGCAATCGCTGCCCGCTATCCGCAATTACGGGTGGATGTGTTAAAATTAGGACATCACGGCAGTAAAACGGCGTCGGACCCTGAAGCGTTGCAACAGCTCGGGGTGCGACAAGGGATTCTTTCGGTTGGCCGCCATAATCGGTACGGTCATCCCAATCAAGAAACACTGACGACTTTAGCCAATTTACGCATTGAAACGTATTCCACGGCCCTGCAAGGCATGATTACTTATCGATTTTTTAATCATCGGCAGGGACAGTGGCAAACATTTTTGAAGGAAGGTAATCGCTATCAACGCACAGCAAGCGTTAAAAACGATTCGCAACGGTGAACTTGCACCGATTTATGTGATTTTAGGAACCGTCGACTATTTAGCGGATCAACTCAAACAGGCGTTGACGCAGCAAATTCCGACTGAAGAACAAACGATGAACGTCGGCAGCTATGATATGGAGACCACACCGGTCGCAGTCGCACTCGATGATGCGATGTCAGCGCCGTTTTTTGGTGAGCGCCGGCTGGTCTTTATCAACCATCCGTATTTTTTGACGGGTGAAAATAAAAAGACCAAGGTCGATCACGATTTGGACTCGTTACAGCACTATTTTGAACAACCGGAGCCAAGCACGATTTTGGTGTTAATGGCTCCTTATGAGAAGTTAGATGCGCGTAAAAAGCTCGTCAAAACGCTCAAAAAACAAGCAACGATGATTGAAATCAATCAGGTGTCAGAGGCGGAGACCCAGCGCTACGTCCAGGCAGCTTTGGATGAGAAGAAGATTCGTATCGATGCGGATGCGTTGCAAGAATTGGTCAATCGAACGGATGGGCAGTTAGGACTGATTATGGGTCAACTACCGAAGTTAATGATTTACGCCGCTCAGTCTCAGCAGATTGATTTGGCGGCAGTACAAGCGTTAGTGACTAAATCGCTGACACAGAATGTGTTTGACCTCGTTAATGACGTCTTACGTTATCGCACGCAGCCAGCAGTAGAGCTGTACCACGAATTGGTTGCGGCTCAAGAAGCCCCCTTAAAGATCAATGCGATTCTGTTAGGCCAATTTCGATTATTGCTACAAGTTAAGATCATGGCGCAGGCGGGTTACAGCCAGGGCAGTTTGGCCAGCACGTTAAAAGTCCACCCGTACCGCGTCAAGTTAGCGATGCAAACGGTGCGTCATTTTGATCAAGCGGCTTTACGTGCCGCTTACTTAGGATTACTGCAGACTGAAGAACAAATGAAATCGACGCAACGTGATCCCGAATTGCTGTTTGAATTATTCATGGTGCAGTTCGTGAACGAGCGGCGAACAGCAATGCGGGCACGGTCGGGGGCTTATTAGGGTCAATAATGAACACGTCACCATCTAAATTACGGTTAATCTAAAAAACATCTGAACCAGGGCAAGGAGGCCCACGGTTCAGATGTTTTTGAGGTCGTTCATTAATTTTTCGTATAAAAAAACGCCATCGCAAGGCTCAGGCGTTAAATTAGCTTATTTTGCGTAACGTGCGGCCATCCGTGACTTGTCACGGGCAGCTTTGTTGCGCTTGATAAGACCTTTAGAAGCAGCCTTGTCAACTGCGCTAGCAGCTGCGACGTAAAGTTCGTCGACATTGTCGGCACCGGCAGTCTTAGCAGCTTCAAATTTCTTAACAGCAGTCCGCATCGCACTCATTTGGGCGGTGTTACGGGCGTTTGCTTTATTGTTTGTTTTCACGCGTTCAATAGCGGATTTGATAATTGGCATCAGATTCACCTCCATCATTTTTTCAACAAATGCTATTATACATAAGCCCCGGCTTGATTGCAACCGTTATGTGTAAAGTAATTTATCTTGATACGCATTGTGCTAGTTAATTTGTCCTGAATCATGATTAAATCATGTCAACTCTTAAGTTCAAAAGCAACCAGCTGAGACCCGCTGGAAACGGTGCGAGTTACCGTAAACTTGCAGCAAATCTGCCTCCTACGACGGCTTACAGGTATTTCTGACAACGCTGGAACGCGATGGACACAGATTTAAGCCGACAAACCACGTCTTAAATACTGGTCTTCCACTAACCAAGCCAAGAACGCTTGCTAAGTGGAATTTCATCGCTGAGCATTGTCAGCAATACCTTCCAGCCTGGATTCCATTCGAAAGGCGGATATTTGCGGACACAACTTTAGAACGACTGGTCATTGATTCGAAATAGGCAGTACGTCTGCAATCTAACTGTCAGATTTGTTTTGATTGACATTGCTTCATGGCTTATTTGTTCATTGTTTGGCTCGTCTCTACAGGAGTGGCCAAATTGCTAGCTCTTACAAGTTAAGTTTTCGAGTCAGACTGAATATGAGCCACCACTTCAATGCCTAGGAATCGTTGATCCTGACTCACAGTTTGCCTGAAGGACCAGGTATCTAAAGGTCGGTGGTCAATTGCACCAGAATAGGTGGCCGTTCATCTGCCATTCGAGTGGGTTCCCGACTGTAGGGGCTGGCTGACAATGCTCAGTAGCCAAATTATTCTTAGTCGGAAGTGGGTTACTTCCGGCTTAGAATAAGACTCGTATTTGAAATTGCGCAGTGGGGTTCTGCGTGAGTTCAAATCGACGTCGGCTTACGTTCCAGCAATTGTCAGCCGGCCCCGGAAGTCGGAATAGGGCGCGCATCGGTTGACGGACAGTAAAACAACCCGCATCTTTTAATCATCTTTAATGCTAAAGAATAACTAGCACAACGCGTATCTGAATACATGTTTAAACGACTTTTTTGGGCAAGCTAATCAAAATCAGAAAGCGAGTGTAAACGGTTTGAATGACAAGACGATCACCCGACCGTATCATGCTTCCGCCTGCTTACTTGCGTTTTGTTAGTCAGTAAATATGAGACCAGTTCGATGACTGGACGTTGAACTTCACTTGTCACTGGACTTGCATTTTAATGGGGAGTTTGCTAGACTATATCAAGTGTTCAGCAACCCTTTACTTAGTTTATCGTGCACCACCAACGATTTACTCAGTTTAGGGCAATTATTGGAAAGGTGGTTGAAACACATGGCAATTTCACGCGAAAAGAAGACGGAACTTATTAACAAGTATGCCCGTCACGAAGGCGATACTGGTTCAGTTGAAGTCCAAGTTGCAGTTTTAACAGAAGACATCAACGAATTAAACGAACATTTACGTGTTCACAAGAAGGATTTTCATTCACAACGTGGGTTGATGAAGAAAATCGGTCATCGTCGTAACTTGTTAGCTTACCTTCGTAAAGAAGACGTTAACCGTTACCGTGACTTAATCCAAAGTCTTGGTCTTCGTCGTTAATATTGAATTTAGAAGAGCTGCCTCCGGGTGGTTCTTTTTTTGTACCATTACAAAAACGATACATAAACTTTATCAAACTCAAACAACCGTTCGCTATACTGAAACCTATTAAAACGGATGATTGAGGAGATTTTATGCAAGTGACGACAACATTGACCCGCAATTTTAGGATTCTATGGTTTGGTAGTCTGATTACAGATTTAGGCAACGCGATGACCTTGCCGTTTATTGTGCTTTATATTCAAACGCTGGGACATTATTCCACAACGCAGTTAAATTTACTTGGTGCAGCCGCGTTCGCAGTCACGTATGCTTGTAAAGCACTTGTGGCACCGTTATGGGGTCGACTGGCTGATCAGAAGGGCCGTAAATTAATGTGTTTGCGTGCTTCTGGCATGATGACGTTGACGATTTTGGGCGTCGGTTTAGCACCCAACGTGACGATTCTGCTTATCTTGCGTGCGGCGCAGGGTGCTTTTTCGGGATATATTAATAATGCCAACGCACTGATTTCATTAACAGCACCAGCGGAGCGTCGGGGACAGTGGCTGAGCAAGTTAGTGACGGGAAGTATTAGTGGCACACTGATGGGTCCGCTGCTCGGGAGTGTACTTGCGAATACGGTTGGTTACCGCGGAGCCTTCATCGTTACGAGTGGCTTGATGGCGATGGTTTTTGTCATGACGTTGTGGGGCGTTCAGGAAGACGTGACACCCGTTAGTCGGCAGGCTTTGGCACCACTACGACCGATCTTGAAGCAAATTGGTGGGGTGTTTATCATGGCGCTCTTAACCTCACTCTTAGTTGTTCAGGCGACCACGAATGCGGTAACGCCCATTTTGAGTTTGTTTGTAATGCAGTTAGCGCCACAAGCGTCGTCGCACACGATTGTCCTGTTGACGGGGCTCGTCGCGGCTGCACCCGGGGTGGCGACGATTTTAATGGCCGGCCGAATTGGTCGATTGATTGACCGGCTTGGTGCGGGGCGGTGTCTCCTCATATTTCTCGGGCTCGCTATCAGCGATCTGATTCTGACGAGTCTGGTACAACAAGTTGGTCAATTGATTATCCTGCGCTTGATCTTAGGAATTGCGGATGCGGCGTTATTACCTGCCTTGCAAGTGATGACGGTCGAACGGGTGCCACAAGTTGCGTTTGGTCGGGTTTTTAGTCTCAATCAATCAGCACAGGCTTGTGGTAATGTGGTTGGTCCTGGGCTGGCCGTGCTAGTTGCTAATCAGTGGGGGTATCAGCCGATTTTTCTCGTGACAGCCAGCTTGCAGGTCATTGCATTGGGACTTTGGGGGCTATATTTTCATCAACAACCAGGGCGCTGAGCCCCAATCGAATGGTCTAACTATTGCTTTACTTTAAAATGTGGTAAACTGAAAAGAGTTACTTAATCGGAACAGGTACATTGGGTACTTGTAAATTTTAATAGAGGAGTTTTTAGATCATGAACTTTGCAAACGTTGACTTGATGACCGCAATGGTGACCCCCTTCGATGATCACCAACAACTAGACGAAAAGCGGTTGGCAAGCTTGATTGAACATTTATTGGCGCATGGGACGCAGGGTATCCTAGTAGGCGGTACCACTGGTGAAGCCCCAACGTTGACTGAAGATGAGAAGTTAACCTTACTTAAAAAAGCCGCTAAAATCGTGGACGGCCGGGTGCCGATCGTGGCCGGAACTGGTTCTAACAGTACTGCTGCGACGATTGCCTTCACCAAGAAGGTCAGCCAAATTGACGGTATCGATGCCGCATTAGTAGTGGTTCCTTACTATAATAAACCTGACCAAGCTGGAATGATTGCACACTTTACGGCCGTTGCTGAACAGGGAGGCTTGCCAGTGATTATTTACAATATTCCTGGCCGCGTGATTGTTAAGATGGAAGTTTCAACCGTGTTAACGTTGGCTCAAAACCCAAATATCATCGGGATCAAGCAGTGTGCATCAATAGAAGAATTTGGCGCAATCGTTGAAAACGCACCAGCTGATTTTCTAGTCTACACTGGTGAAGATTCTCAAAGCTTAGCAGCCAAGGAAATTGGTGGTGCCGGTGTGATTTCCGTGGCCAGTCATATTTACGGTGACGAAATGACCGCAATGTTTACTGCCATCGAACAGGGTGATATTGCGACAGCTGCGAAGTATCAACGTGACTTGACACCAAAGATGAGTGCGTTGTTTAGCGCACCATCGCCGTCACCAGTTAAGGCTGCACTGAACCATTTAGGCCAGCCAGTCGGTGATCCGCGGCTACCAATCTTACCATTAAGTGCTGAGCAAACAACTCAGTTATTTAAAACATTAAATATATAGAAGAATCAAGGTGAAATAATTGAGTTCAAAAATTCAAATTACCCCCTTTGGTGGGGTCCGTGAAAACGGCAAAAACATGTATGCTGTCGAAGTCGACGGTGATATCTATATCTTGGACTGTGGGCTGAAATACCCGGAAAATGAATTGCTCGGAATCGATATCGTTATTCCAGATTTCAGTTATTTGCGGGAGAATGCTGATCGAATCGTTGGTGTGTTCTTAACGCACGGCCATGCGGATGCAATCGGTGCTTTACCATACTTTTTAAATGAATTTAACGTGCCAGTTTTCGGTTCAGAACTAACCATTGAATTGGCTAAAATTCAGTTGCAGAAGGACCCACAAGCTAAGAAGTTTAACGATTTTCACGTTGTTAATGAGAAGACGGAAATTGACTTTGGTATGGTCACCGTCTCATTTTTCCGGACGACCCATTCAATTCCAGACTCCATGGGAATCGTACTACAAACGAGTGCCGGTGAAATTGTCTACACAGGTGACTTTAAGTTTGATCCGACGGCTGCCGGTGACTACCAAACCGACTTTGCGCGCTTAGCCGAAATCGGTTCAAAGGGTGTCTTGGCATTACTCAGTGATTCAGCCAACGCTGAAAACTACGAACAACCCGTGAGTGAGCGTGAGATTGCGGCCTACGTCTTGGAAACCTTCAAATATCATCCTGGTCGAATCATTGTGGCATCGGTCGCTTCAAATATCTTACGGATTCAACAAGTGCTTGATGCGGCAGCTAAGTCCGACCGTAAAGTAGCCTTAATGCCTGGTGATGTTGAAAGCATCGTCAAGACGGCCATTGACTTAGGCAAGCTGCACATGCCTGAAGATGTCGTTGTGCCGTTAAAGGCCATCGACAAGTTGAAGCCTGAACAGGTCGTTATCTTGCAGACTGGCCGCATGGGTGAACCCATCAAAGCTTTACAGCGGATGGCGAACAAGCAAGAGGGTAAGGTCAACATTGACAAGGGCGACCTGGTCTTCATTACGACGACACCTTCCCATTCAATGGAAACAGTCGTTGCCAAAACTCGTGATATGATTTATCGCGCTGACGCAGACGTCAAAGCAATTGCGGATGAAATGAACTCATCGGGCCATGCTGCTAAGCGTGACTTGCAATTGATGATCAACATGATGAAGCCACAATACTTTATTCCAATTCAGGGTGAATATCGGCTGCTAGATGCGCACGCAAGTTTTGCGCGTGAAGTCGGAATTCCTGATGACCACGTCTTAATTGCTGCCAAGGGTGACCAGTTACGTTATGATGGCGACACCATGCATTTAGCTGGCTCGATTGAAGTTGGAGACACCATGATTGATGGTATCGGCGTCGGTGACATTGGTAACATCGTGTTACGTGATCGGAAAATCTTATCCGAAGATGGTATCTTTGTGGCAGTGGTTACAATTGATCGTAAGAAGAAAAAGATTATTTCGACACCTAAGATTACCTCACGGGGCTTCGTCTACGTTAAGACTAGTAAAGATTTGATGCAGGAAAGCGCCGAATTGGTACGGACGACGGTCCAAGAAAATCTTGATAACAAGGAATTTGATTGGGGCCACTTGAAACAAGCGGTTCGCGAAAAGTTGAACCACTACTTGTGGGATCAGACAAAACGTCACCCGGTCATTTTACCAGTTATCATGGAAGTCAATCAGCACCACCGTCGAAGCAAAAAGTCAAAATCAAACAAGCCGGCTGAACGCCAACCGGAAGCTTAATCAGCGTAAAAAGTCGGAAGAAATTTCCGACTTTTTACTTTAGACTTTTATTTTGATTTATTTGCGGATTTTTTAAAGAGAGGAGCATGTTCAGATGACCCCAGCAGAGCGTCAAACGGCTGCTGAACAAGCAGTGGCCGAAAAAGACTGGAATCAAGCAGCTAATTTATGGGAACAAATTTATCAAGATGAACAATCGGCCGCCAATAATTTTCAGCTAGTGCGAGTGTTGGTTGCCGACCAGCAGTATGTCACCGCGCGCAATTACGCGAGTGAATTCGAAAGCCAATATCTGGCTTCCGATGAGGGGGCATCCGTGTACTTACGCGCGCTAATTGCCAATCATGAGTTTATCTCAGCGCGAATCGTGATTGTTGCACGCGGGAAGAGTGATTGGACTCAGGCGGCATTAACCACGCTCTCAGCCGCTGAAAATGACGCTGAGGCACATTTGCAGTCCACATTGACAACCACGATGCGACATTTTTATCACTTGTCTGATCAGCCGGTTCAGGCACAGGTAGCCGATTTACAGGCGGCACGTCATCTGACCATGCAACGTTATTTGACTGCGGCCAAATTTTTACTGGTGGATCCGTTTTTGCATCCTTTGACACGTTCAGAGGTACTCTATACCTTACATGAACTGCAGGTGAACACACCGGTGCAGATGCAATGGTTACTGGATGATCGTCAACTGACACTTTGCCCGGCCGAGTTGACTGAAGTGGGCGCCGATGAAATCAGTTTAGCGACGAAACAGCGACTTAAAATTCAGCTTGCTGACCAGGATGTCTTTTTATATGAAAATTTACGAGAACTTTTACAATTGCAGTTAATGTACTTATATCCGCGTCCAGAATTGGCAATTACTGATCCAGCGGACTGGGTGGCCGTCTTAATTGCACAGCAAACTGGTCAGGAGACGACCAACTTATCGGAAGAACAAGAAAAAATGATGAAAATTCAGCAGAAAATTCAGCAATTTAGTCTTGATTTACAACAATAATCATGCTTAATAAGAATTAACTAACAAAAATTCAATTTTTTGAATAATATCTGTTTACAAATCAGATTAGGCTATATATAATATTTAAGGATTCTCAGTGATGGGTGCGTAATTTGGCCTTTTCACTAGGATGTAGTATAATACTAACTAAAGAATTGTTGAGACTCTTTTGTCTTGGCATTATTCTTGCGAAAATCACAGGAGGTTTCATTAATGGCAAAAGAACATTATGAAAGAACAAAACCCCATGTAAACATTGGTACTATTGGCCACGTTGACCATGGGAAGACTACTTTGACCGCTGCAATCACTAAGGTATTAGCAGAAAAGGGCTTGGCTAAAGAACAAGACTTTGCTTCTATCGATGCTGCTCCGGAAGAACGTGAACGTGGTATTACTATCAACACCGCCCACGTTGAATACGAAACTGAAAAGCGTCACTACGCCCATATCGATGCCCCAGGACATGCTGACTACGTTAAGAACATGATCACTGGTGCCGCTCAAATGGACGGTGCGATCTTAGTTGTTGCCGCAACTGATGGTCCTATGCCACAAACGCGTGAACACATCCTCTTGGCTCGCCAAGTTGGTGTTGACTATATCGTTGTTTTCTTAAACAAGACTGATCTTGTTGACGATGACGAATTAGTTGACTTGGTTGAAATGGAAGTACGTGAATTACTTTCAGAATACGATTTCCCTGGTGACGATATTCCTGTTGTCCGTGGTTCAGCGCTTAAAGCACTTGAAGGCGACCCAGAACAAGAAAAGGTTATCATGCACTTAATGGATGTTGTTGATGAATACATCCCAACTCCAGTTCGTGATACTGAAAAGCCTTTCTTGATGCCTGTTGAAGACGTCTTCTCAATCACTGGTCGTGGGACTGTTGCTTCTGGTCGTATCGATCGTGGGACTGTTAAAGTCGGCGATGAAGTTGAAATCGTTGGTTTACACGAAGACGTTCTTAAGTCAACTGTTACGGGTCTTGAAATGTTCCGTAAGACGCTTGACTTAGGTGAAGCCGGTGACAACGTTGGTGCGTTATTACGTGGTGTTAACCGTGAACAAGTTGTTCGTGGCCAAGTTTTGGCTAAGCCAGGTTCGATCCAAACCCACAAGAAGTTCAAGGGTGAAGTTTATATCTTGAGCAAAGAAGAAGGTGGCCGTCATACGCCATTCTTCTCAAACTATCGTCCACAATTCTACTTCCACACCACTGATATCACTGGTGTTATTGAATTGCCAGACGGTGTTGAAATGGTTATGCCTGGTGACAACGTAACGTTCACTGTTGAATTGATTCAACCAGCTGCCATCGAAAAGGGTACCAAGTTCACGGTTCGTGAAGGTGGTCATACTGTCGGTGCCGGTGTTGTTTCAGAAATTGATGACTAATCTCTAACTGATTTTCATTGATTGATCTAAGCGACTTGGAAGTCTTCTTCCGAGTCGCTTTTTTTAAGGAAATCTATAATAACGGGCGTGCTTACGCGCTTTTTTAACCAATTCGGTTTACTTTACGGCAACGATAGGTTAAACTTAACAAGTATGCAATTGACTTGAATTGTAGAAATTATAATGTTTCGGAGGGAATACAATGGCTGCAAAGTGGGAAAAGAAAGAAGGCAACCAAGGCGAATTAACATTCGAAATTGGTGCTGACAAAATTAAAGAAGGTATTGACAAAGCCTTCCAACGGACTAAAAAGAACTTAAACGTTCCTGGTTTCCGTAAGGGTAAGGTTCCACGTCAAATCTTCAACCAAATGTACGGTGAAGAAGCACTTTATCAAGATGCTTTAAATATCGTGCTCCCAGAGGCATATGAAGAAGCAATCAAAGATACTGAAATTGAACCAGTTGACCAACCTCAAATCGATGTTGACAGCATGGAAAAGGGCAAGCCTTGGGTTCTGAAAGCCGTTGTTACGGTTAAGCCAGAAGTTAAGCTTGGTCAATACAAGGAACTTAGTGTAACGCGTCAAAACACGCGGGTTTACGCTAAGGACGTTGACGCTGAATTAGAATCACGTCGCGAAAAGCAAGCTGAATTAGTCTTGAAAGAAGACCAACCAGCTGCTAAGGGTGATACTGTCGTTATTGACTTCAAAGGTTTCGTTGATGGCGAACCATTTGAAGGTGGCGAATCAGAAAACTATTCACTTGAATTAGGTTCTAACTCATTCATCCCTGGCTTCGAAGACCAATTAGTTGGTGTTAAGGCCGGCGACGAAACTGAAGTTAAGGTAACCTTCCCTAAGGATTACCAAGCTGAAGACTTGCAAGACAAAGAAGCAACCTTCAAAGTAACGGTTCACGAAGTTAAGACTAAGGAACTCCCTGAATTAGATGATGAATTTGCCAAGGATGTTGACGATGACGTTGACACACTTGAAGAATTAAAGGCTAAGATCAAGGATGAACTTAAGGAACAAAAAGAATCTGCTGCTCATGATGCCATTGAAGACGAAGCTTTGAACCAAGCTGTTGACAATGCTGAAATCGAAGCCATTCCTGATGCAATGAAGGAAGACGACATTCATCGTCAAATGGATCAATATTTAGCAAACATGCAACAACAAGGTATCGATCCTAAGACTTACTACAAGTTGACTGGTACGACTGAAGACGACTTGCACAAGCAATTTGCTGCTGACGCAGAACGTCGGGTTAAGACTAACTTGGTCTTAGAAGCCGTCGTTGAAGCTGAAAACATCAAACCATCTCAAGATGAAATTGCTGCCGAAGTTAAGGACTTAGCTAGTCAATACAACATGGAAGAAAGCGCAGTTCGTGGCGCATTAACTGATGACATGTTGTCACATGACATCGCCATTCGCCAAGCTGTTGACTTGATTGCTGATTCTGCAAAGCAAAATGCCAAAGCAGACGACAAGAAAGACGATAGCGACAAGGACTAATTTTCTTTGAACGCAATCAGTCAGAAGGCCTTGGAAGGTTTTACTTCCAGGGTCTTTTTACATAGCGTGGTTAAATGCCAATGAGCCTAATTAAGTGATAGTAACTGGATCCCATGTGTGACG